>NZ_FZMF01000028.1 GCF_900197685.1 Helicobacter baculiformis
TATGGGTTGGTTTTGTAGCTGTCTGTGGCGGGGGTCCTCTGCGCGGGATATGGTGCCAGTGCTTTGAGTCACGCCCAGGGATTGTGAGTTGGTTACTAAAAAGGGCTGTGAGAGCCGCGCTGAGAGCTATATGAGAGAAGCAGAGGGGCACAGGCGACGGGGCGCGCCTGCCACGCCCAAGCCCCTAGAGCCAGCGTCGCTACTGGGCTAACTCTAGCGTTTTAGACTATTGACCGTTTGGAGCATGTTATCTGCCGTTTGGATCGTTTTAGAATTGGCTTCATAGGCACGTTGCGCGGTGATGAGATCAGTCATTTCTTCTACCAGGCGCACATTGCTCAACTCTAAAAAACCTTGGCGTAATTGCCCATAACCATCGCCATTTGGATTGCCTACAATGGCCGGACCGCTGGCTGAAGTGACAGCTAGCAGATTATCCCCTAAGGCATGCAAACCGGCCGGGTTAATGAAATTAGCCAAAGTGATCTGCCCAACCACATTAGAAGTGCTCGCATTGCCCTGAGTTACGCTCACCGTGCCATCTACCCCGATGCTAATTTGGGTGGTGTCTTGAGGGAAGGTGATCTGAGGGATGAGCAAGTAGCCTTCAGTAGTAACCATATTGCCCTGATCGTCGATCTTAAAATTGCCCGCACGGGTGTAGGCAGTAGAGCCATCGGGGAGTTGGATTTGAAAAAAGCCCTTGCCGGTGATGGCAATGTCTAGATTGTTTTCAGTTTCTTTAGGACTACCCTGAGAAAACATTTTAGTAACACTAGAGGTACGCACTCCTAAGCCCACTTCAATGCCATTAGGGGATTTAGTGGTGTCTGAGGTAGAAGTCCCCGCATACTGCAACGCTTGGTAAAAGAGATCGTTAAAATCGGCACGTTGCTTCTTAAAACCCACGGTGTTGACATTGGCGATATTGTTAGAAGTGGTGTCAATATGGGTTTGTTGCCCGAGCATTCCGGTCGTCGCACTGTAAAGAGATCGCAACATGGTTAGCCTTTAATTGAAGATAGGGGCATTATACCCTATCTCTTTTAATCCGCGCATAGTGTGAAGCGCCTGAACGCGTTAAGACTTTGGGCTTCCTGGGCTGATTTACCCATAGGAAACAAACGCATCACATTTGCTATATAGGATTTCTGCCCAAGAGGCTTAAAACTCATAGCTCAAGTAGGCTGTAACGGAGCGTCCGGGAGCAGATTGATAACCTGCAGGACTAGAACCGATGCCCGTAAAATAATACTTCATGTCAAAAATATTATTGACCTGTAAACTACCCACGATTTTATGCCGTCCGCTCTGCCAAAAAATTTGGGACACCTGCACATTCCATACCCAGTACCAAGGTAACATTCCTTCATGTTGGGTCATACACCATGCTGCACACTGCCCTCCATTATTTGCATTGCTATAGTATTGTGTTCCATAGTAGCCCCCTGCTGTGCTGTTACTAATCCCGCTGTAGGCACGGCTATAATAGTAGCTAGAAAGCCCGAAAGTGGTTTTGGCGTAAGTGTAGCGCGCATCAAAAATAAACTGAAAGGGGCTCACAAAGGGGAAATGCTTGTTATAGCTACTTCCGGGCAACACGTCTCCATTGAGGTCTGTCAAAGGGTCATGGCTAGTTACGCGGGTGTCGATGTAGTTAAAGGCGACATGGAATTGCAAATCTTGAATAGGTCTATAATAAATTTCTAGCTCCACACCCTGAGAGTAGCCATCCACCGGTCTTACATTGCCCGCATTGGGTCCTTTAACATAAACAGAGTACTGCCCAGTCGCAAAATTGCGCGCCCAAATTCTGAAAAAATCGGCGTTGAAACTGAGCTTATTTTTATAAGTGTAGCGCGCGCCCACCTCCACAGAGTCGAAATGTTGGGTGAAGTATTCCGCCCCACCATAGCTCAACACATCTAATTGAGGGGGAACATAGGAGCGTTGGTAGTTAAAGTAAGTGAGCAAAGAATGGTTATCATTCTGCAGGGGGATAAAACCAATGTTGGTGGAGGGCATCCAATTATTCATGTGTTTGATCTTGGCTAGATTATTGGGTGCTACTTGCGCCCAATCAGAGGCATTATCGTTGTTGTATTGCACCAAAGCATAGCGCAACCCGGGCACGATGAAAAAGCGCCCCCCCCAAGTTTCGATGCGATCGCTCAAGTACACTGCCGTATAGTTATTGCGCCAATCGTTCCAGTTTTTGTACACTCCGTGCTTGATATGGGGTTGCCAACCTGACATTGCTGTAGGACCAACGCATGTATGCCCCGCCTCATATTTGTTGTTGCCATTGGTGCTAGTGATACAATTATTAGTGTTAAAATATTGGCGCTGGAGGAAAGTGGTGGTCATGAAGCGCAAACCCATGATGAAAGTTTGCTTGACATTGCCGGTATTGACCACCAAACTAACTTTGGGTTCAAAGGCGTTATTGATAGCGCGCACGGGGTTTTCAATTTCAATGTAGCCATTGTAATTGCTCGCGTAATAAGGTTGCATGAGCGTGTACTTCTGCCCATTTAAGGTAGGGCATGTACTTGGGGCAGGTTGCCCATTGGGCAATAAAACCCCACTACCACAGGCGTATGTACTGGCACTATTGTAGCTAGAGCTAACCTGAAAATCCCTAGTCATGAATTGTCCATAGTAAGTGAAGCTAAAAGTGCCACCTACTTTATCCAAATCACCAAAATGATTTTCATATACCATACCAAAGCGTTGAGCACGCCCGCCTTTAGCGTTGAAAGGGCGTTGGTTTTCAAAGCGGTTTGTTTTGTAATCCTGCTCGCTGAGCGATCCGGGTTGTGCGACATCAAATTTATAATACTGGTAGTAAGCTTTGATGCTATTGCTCTCGTTGATGTCATAAAGCGCATCCAGCCAATAGTTTTGGATATTCGAGGGGCTGTTATCCCTAAAGCCTTGCCCATTGACCCAGTTAGCCTGTGCCTGCACCCCAAAATGTTTACCTATCATGCCCCCTGTCTTGACATAGGTATTAAAAAGCATATTATTACCCAATGACTTCAGGAAGGACGAATCGCCCGTGCTAGGGCTAGCAAAACCTGCGTTGTTGGCTTTAGCCCAAAAGGTGGTTCTTTCTGCTGCCTGGCTTTCCCACTTTGTAGGGATAGCCTTTGTGATAATGTTGACAATCCCCCCATAGGTGTTAGGACCGTATTGCACACTCCCCCCACCTTTGATCACATCGATGCGATCGATGGACTGAAAAGTAACGGGGAAGATATCTAGTTCAATGTGGGAATAAGGTGCCATATATAAAGGGATGCCATTGACCAAAATCTGGGTAGCGTTACTATGCCCTGAACCCCCAGCCCCAAAACCGCGTACTTGGATCGTAGGCATTGCCCCTACACCGGTGGCGTTTCTAATTTGCAGTCCGGGAACATTCTGCAGGGCTTCCTCGATGCTTTGGTTAGCTGTCTTGGTGAGTTGCTTGTTAGAGATCACCGTGCGACTACCGGTGTATTTCTTAACCTCTTCGTCTTGCCAACTTCTAGGGGCGGTTAAGCCGCTATAACCTAGATTAACCTGACCGGAATAGTCGTTTCTATCTTTCTGCCCCGCAGTAGAAACTTTACCTAAGGTATAGGTCTTGTCCTTAGCTAACAAGCCCTCATGGCAAACCAAACCGACACCTAAAGCCAGCAACAACTTCTTATCCATATCCTTCACATCCTTTATACTTAATCCTACATTCCCAATAAACACGGATATTAAAAAAATAATTTTTTTAACATCTAGGACACTAGTACAATAATTTTATTTATTCCTTAAACATCCTATTTTATTTGTTTTGTATTTGTTTTTTTTGATAGGTGGTTTCATTTCTTCACATTATTTTGTTATATCCATACCTTGAACTGCAAGATTGAGGTTATGAAGATAACTGGTGTTACGCTGGCGGTTTATGTTATAATTCACCATGTTATGGGACACAAAAGTGTGCTTTGCTTGTTCTCAAAATCTCCTTGTGTTAGGAATTCATGCGCTATCGAATTTATTATGAAGATACGGATTGTGGCGGGATCATTTACCATGCCAACTATTTTAAATACTGCGAACGGGCTAGAAGTGAAATTTTCTTTGCAAATAACCTTATTCCCCAAGACCAACATGGTTACTTTGTGGTTAAATCTCTCCAGGCGCAATTTTTAGCCCCGGGTAAATTAGGCGACACTTTGGAGGTTATCACCAAACTTAAAGAGCTTAAAAAAATCAGCGTGATCTTGGAGCAAGAGGTGGTTAAAGTTGCGCCCCAAAACGCTCGCCTCTTTTCTATGCAGATCAAGTTAGGCTTTATTTCTCAGGATACACACACTCCCGCACCCATTAGCACATCTTTTATAACTCTTTTAAAAAGTTTGCTCTAGCACCCTTGAGAATGTAGTTCAGGAGCTTGTGAGGATTGATTGATAATGGGTGTCAAGTTGGGGGTAAAGGCAGCAAGATCGAGGGTGTAGAAGATGTTCTGCCCTTTTTCATAGCCCACTACCACAAGCGCATCATCCACTATGGCTAGCGCGCTGGCGTTGTGGATTTGACTAGGCAATCCATAGGCATCTAGTATCTGTGCGCTCATGGGGTCGATCACTAAAAGCGTGTTGAAAGCTTTGCTTAAGGCTAAAAGTTTACCCTGATAAAGGGTGAGTCCGGTGATGTAAAATTCGCTTAGATTACGCTTAGGTTTCAAAGGGTTGTTTTTAGTGACTTGCACCACATGTTCAGCATTCAAGCCCAAATCTTGATCAAGCATGCTCACTAAAATCAGATTCTTGTAGCGGGCATTGGGCACGGTGAGCATATAGGTATATGTGCCATCACTCCTTGCGCTCAGCACATAGTAGGTAGAGGCACGGCTAGTGCGTAGGCGGTTACGCCCCAATTCTTCAAAGTTATTTGCCCCTTGTAAGAAGTTAGCAAAGTTATTTGTCGCTTTGGGATTGTAGTGCACATCGGCGCTACTTTTGTTCTGCCCCATCACGCGGATAAGATTGCCCACCATATTTACCCCGACAAAATTTTCTACCGTAGCCGCATAATATTTATCTAGCACAAAATGTGTGAGGATTTTATCTAAACCTTTGTTAGCCACATAAAAGCCCTCTTCTTGCGTACCAATTAAAAAGGTATCTTTGAGTAACGCATTATCTCCGGCAAAAGTGTCGGGGGAAAAATAATAATTTGTAGATTTGTGGACTGGAGCGCAACCTTGAGAAGAAGCAGGCATGGCTAAAGGATTACTAGGGGGTGTTGTAGAAGTAGTGGGAGCCCCCAAGAACAAGAGATCGCTAATCGGGGCGTTGAGGGCTAGAGTGTTAATTTTTTGAGAGCGAAGAGGTAGTTCTTTGTGGATTTCTAAGGGCGCGTGGTGGTAATCGTAATCCCATGTGTATTTGCTGTCAGCCAAAAGTGGGGTGTCTACAATTCTTTTCCCTAAATGTCTGGGAAAACCCATGTGTTTCCAATTTTCCGTACTCCAAACATTTTCTTTAAGATTCCACGAAAAACGGATCGGATCTCCCTGCCCTAGATAGGGAAAAGGTCCTGTAGAGATAAACGCTTGTACCATGTTTGTGATAGCGATCACCCCCACAATGAAAAACGCCCAATTATTTGCTTTGCTTAAGTCGCGATAAGTACGCCTCGCCCCATGCGCATAAACTCCCCCCTCATGTGCCAAAACCTGAAAACTAGGCGCAAAGAGCAAAAGCCCTCCTAAAACCAGCACCACAGACCAAAAAACAACATGTGCCCAAAATTGTGTATGCAGTCCCCAAATCGTGAGCGCAAAACCCTGCCCCACATCTTCTAAACCATGGTTACCATAGTGGTAGAAGCTTTGGTATAAACCCCCGGCCACGACTAAGAGCATGATGGCTAGATATTTGGGTTTCAAACCATAGCGTAAAATAAAAAGCCCAGCTAAACCTATATAAACCATGCTTTGGCGTTCTGCCCAGCATTGAATACAAGGAGAGTCATGGTAGATAAAACCCAAGACAAGATTGCCAATACCCACAGGTAAAGAAACAATCCCAATAATAGCCAATGAAAAAAGGAAATAAAAAGTTCTTGATTGTTCCATCAACTCACCTATAAATTCACATTCGGGAAAAAGTTGGAGGTGTGGGCGACAAACATCACAAGCTCCACTAGCCACGCCACTACAAAAATCCTAAAGGCTAATTTCTCATAGGTAGGCTTGAAAAAGAGCAGGCACACTACAATCAAAATTGCCATAAAACCTAGAAACTCCACAACACACTCCTTTGACCTATCACCCGTCTTATTGCAAATCCACATAGAGGTTCGAGTATAGCACAAAAACAGATCGAACCTAGATATCTAGACGAAATAGTAGGGACACATGATTTACATACCCCCCTCTTGAGAAGATATTCAAATGCATCTTTGAATTCTAAGTACCACTCCAAGACCGACCTTATTGTTGTCTATCGAGATAGATAACAATAATTTCTATATAACTTTCGCTAGACAATCCTAGTTAAGGGATATATGATGCCTTTTGGCATATTCTCTAATGTTATTATAACCATCTAGATTCTTCTGGATATCGTCCTTAAAATCCACAATGCATCTTCTGAAAAAGTCGCTATTATCATTGGAGAGTGTTGCGTCTAAAAGCCCTCTGTTGGTGTACTTACAATATAGATCTAGTGTTACAAGAAAGAGTGTTAGTATTTCGTCGAAATATCCCCCCGCATTGCTTTCTTTCGATGCGCGGCTATACTTGGCTCTTATGCAGTCTTTGTATGTATTCAGAAAGAACATCTCAAGTTGAAGGGTAGTACCTTGCTTAGAGGACTCCTCAGCCCTCCGGATACTCTCCTGTGTAGCGGATAGTGTCTCCCATGCAACGGAAAGCGTCCTACACCCAACAAGAAGTGTAAAAAGTCCGACAAGAAAGGAAAACTCAACCACCTACTAAACTTGTGCTCACTCTTTGGATTCTCCTGTTTCTTGTGGGCTCGAAGGACGATCTGCTGTTGCAGGGCTTGATTTTGGTTTTAGTGACGGAAGCGGGCTAAAACTTTCTTGACTGACATGGAGATTCTTGCAAGGTTCTTTACCCTTCTCTTCTGCCATATTCTGTACCTCCCTATACAATTAATCTTGCTTTTGCTCGGGAGGAGTATGCCTTAGTCGGGTAATGCTTTCGCCTCCTAGACCGCAATTGTCCGTATGGATTTCATCGATAATCACTATAGTTGCTTCCCTCTTTTTACCCAATGTGTCAACCACTAAATCGGTTACACCACTGATAAGTGCCCGCTTTTGCTCTGCTGTAGCCCCTCCATGCTCTTTGGAGATACGAATATTGATGTACGGCATAAATCCCCTTATCGTGTTTTGTACAAAAAATCGTTCTTACAGATCCGCAAAACCCTACAACAAAGCATTTTGCTTTGACCCTGCGATTCTACAAGGCTAGGATTTCTGCTGTATTCTTGTTTCATCCATGCCCACCCTACACCCTTTGTTTTTAGATGCTTAGCTTTTTGCATGTCCGCAAGCGTTAATTCGGCAGGAACTCTACCTACTAAAGGCGATACCTATTTTAGCAAAAATTGGGACTTTTGTGGTAAAATAAACCTATAAAAAATCTGTATGATTTATAGGGATCTACATGATTTACCTAGATTGTATGTAAAACTTCGTCCTTCAGGGACCTAAGATGTAAGCGCACACTAACGAAAAGAAGGGCTACCCTCGCAATAGGTAAACAAAATTAGTGCAAACCTGAGTGGTAAGGTTTGGATACGCTCATTCTAGCCACTAAAATTAAGCACGATGACGGGTTAGCGACTAGTCTTACGGACTACAAATAGTAAAGCCTTTTTTAAGTTCAGAAACGCTAGTTTCTGTTAGTTAGGAAGCTCCTCTTTTAGGGGGGTGGTTCACCTATAGGGTTGCACACTGGATAAATATGGCATGATGGCATGTGAATATACTCGTAAAGGATGCCTATGCTTTTCCATGCCTTAGAGCGTGTGCCACACGCATGGGGTGCATTGTTAAAACCCATAATTCAAAGCCCTCATTTTGAGGCTCTCAATAAAAATTACATGCAAGCACTCACTGATGCTCAAAAACGACATACACGCGTTTTCCCCTTTCCTTCTGCTCTTTTTAAAGCTTTTGAAGCCACGCCTTTAGAACGCTTGCACACAATTTTACTTGGACAAGACCCCTACCATAGTACTTTTATAGAATGCAGTCAAGAATATCCGCTTGCTATGGGACTTAGCTTTAGTGTGCCCAATCGCGCACCCATCCCCCAAAGTTTACGTAATATTTATCAAGAATTACATCAAAGCTTACACATTCCTAAGCCTACCCATGGCAACTTGGAAAGCTGGGCACAACAGGGGGTGTTACTTCTAAACGCGATTTTAAGTGTAGAAAAAAACAAGGCTAAATCACACGGGCATTTGGGATGGGAACATTTTACTAACAGCGTGCTAATACAACTCTCAACATTGGAGCGCCCATTAGTCTTTATTTTCTTGGGTAGGGTGGCACAAGAAAAAATTAAGTTACTTACCCCCAATACTCAACACTTGATCTTGTCAGCACCACATCCAAGTCCTCTAGCACAACACAGGGCGCCTTTTTTCTTGGGCAGCGGAGTTTTTCTAAGAGCGCAAGAATTTTTAGAAGAAAAGGGGATCCCCATGCAGTGGGCACTACAGAATGCGGTGAAAAAGCCTTGACAAGAAGAGCAATATTATGCTAAAATGAGACCCTAAACCCCCACAAGGGGGGTTCGTGCGCAACTTAGTCTTGGTTGTTGCTATTGTTGCTGTTGTTGTTGCTATTGTTGCTATTGTTGCGGTTGCTACTGCTACTATTGTTGCTATTGTTGCTGTTGCTCCTGTTGCTACTGCTGTTATTGCTGTTGCTACTCATAGTCTGCTCCTTTCGTATATTTGGAAACTATCAATTTCCATAGCGGGAGTCTAACATTTATTCCGTTTACTTTGGTAAACGGAATACATTAGATGTTTAGTATCTTATAATATTTTTTAGACCAGCAAAGACCTTTTCCAACGCCACTCTATATACTTCTTAAGCCAAATTCCTAGCTTCCCAGATACATGGAAAATACCAACATGTCCAATTGCATAGCGCGTACCTAAAGAGCAGATTATACCTTTTTCTTGAAATCTAAAAGGAGTGCTAGGACTCTTGTTAGCTAAGACATGTGCCCATTGTCTCCCTAGATAAGTCCCCATTTGGCTTGCTAATTGGGCTGTTGGTGGGTAAAGCCTACCCTCAGAATTTTTAAGAGCCGCGCAATCGCCTAGGATAAAGATTCCACGCTGAGGCATGTCTACTGGCTCTAAATAGCTATTAACCTCCACTCTACTACGCACGCTTTTAAAAAAAGGAGAGCTTTCAATCACTGCATTTCCCCGCACACCACAAGTCCACAGAATAAAATCTGCTAAAATTTCTTTTCTCTCTTGGTTTTGCATGACAACAACGCGATCATGTTGGCATTCTAAAATCTTAGTCTCCACTTCCAATGATACACCCAAATGTTGCAAATAAGCCACTCCCTTTTGAACTAACTTGGACTCAAACATGGGCAAAATGTTAGGCAGAGCTTCTATGCAAGTGAACTTGAAATCTTTAGAGGTACATAGACTAGGGAGCGTATCGCTAAGCGCGCCTAAAAGTTCTACACCGCTAAATCCTCCTCCACACACCACCACATGGAAAGGGCGTAATTCTTGAAAGGCATCAATCGCGTTGCACAAAGCTTCATGTGTAGCTTGCGCACTCGTGAAATTTACTAGGCTATGGGTGTGCGCTTCCACTCCTTGCACCCCAAAACTATCGCTATTAAATCCTAATCCTACAATGAGATTATCATAGGGATAAACGCCCTCCTGCCCAACCACCCTTCCCTCTTGAACTTCCAAGACGCGATCTTGGATAAATTCTACTTCAGGGGGAAGAATAGTGCTAAGCTCTAAGGTATGTTGTCCCTCGACTCCTGCCAACACATCGTGTAAGAGCACACTAAAATAATGCAGGGACGACTCTGAAATCAAACGGATAGCGCACTCCTTGCGTACCCGTGCAGGCAGAGCCTTCAGAAAGGAAAGGGACCCGTAGCCCGCCCCTAAGATAAGAACTTGCTTCACCACTGGATTGTAACAACAGGTTTAATAAAGTTTTTGGGCTTATCCTTCATCCATGCTAAAGCTTGGGCAATTTCTTCAAATTTGCCTTCCAATCTGTGCGTGATGATAGGCTTAACATCAAGCTTTTTAGTTTGGAGTAAACGGGCAAGCTTTTCCATGCGATAACGCCCACCCGGGGTAAGCCCTCCTCTAAGAGTTTTATGTCCCATCCCCACATTCCAATCTAAGCGCGCGACACGCAAGTAATCTCCACTTCCAAAGTAATTAACATTGGATACTATCCCCCCATTAATAAGACATGCACACGCATCGCTTAGAATATCCGTTCCTCCTCCTGCAATTAAAATTTTATCCGCCCCCACGCCCTTAGTGATCTCTAAAATTTGCTCTTGTAAGGGGGCCTTCTTGAAGTCAATATAATGTGTCGCACCATAATACTTATGAGCTACTTCATAGCGAAAAGGTACGCAATCCACCGCATAAATCTCACTTGCACCCATCAGATTAGCCCCCGCTAGCGCCATTAGTCCCACGGGTCCTAGCCCAATGACAGCCACCCTATCCCCGGGCTTGATCTCAGCAGATTCGGCACAATGAAATCCTGTCGTGATCATATCGCTAAGCATCACAGCATCGCTTGCTTCTACCCCTTCAGGTAAACGCCCTAAATTCCCATCGGCATCGTTGATATGGATTTTTTCAGCAAACACACCATCTTTAAAATTAGAAAATTTCCATCCTGAAAGCGGGGCATTTTCATGTTGATGATAGCCCCTTTGTGCCCCTAACGAGCTCCAATTAGGCGTGATAGCGGGAACAATTACCCTATCGCCCTCCTTAAAATCTTTGACTAAATGCCCCACCTCTAACACCTCACCCACACACTCATGCCCTAAAAACATGTTATGGCGCTCCCCAATCCCACCCTCATAACAGGTGTGTAAATCGGAGGTGCAAGGCGCAACCGCAATAGGACGCACGAGCGCGTCTAGAGGACCACATTCTAGTTTTTTGCGCTCTGGCACAACTTCTTCTAAATACTCTTTTTCAATAATGCCCACCTCGCCGATTTTAAGCATCGCGAAACCTTTAACCATAGAAAAACTCCTCACTTAAAATAGAGTTTCATGATAGCGCACTAGAATAAATATGATGTATTTATCCCTTTTTTATCCCTTCTGTTCACACACCTCACAACCATAAAGCCCTAGCAAAAGAAGCAACCATGAGATATAAATGTAAGACATTAAAAACCACAAGATGGATACCGATCCATAAAGCTCATGATAAGTGCGGTTGTAAAGAATATAATAAACAAAACCCCATTTCATGATAGACCAACATACGCTTGTGATAAAGCTCCAAAACAGAGGATAAAAGGTGTGCCTAAAAACTTTATTTGTAGGGATAAGAAACAAAAGTACAAAGAAGCCATAAACAACTAGCCAGCGCAAGAAAGCGAGCCAGTAGGTATTTTGCGTGAGATGATGCATTTGGATATTGATAAACACAATTGCAGGCAAGACAATCACAAATACAATACCCGTTCCAAAACCCCAAAAAATAAAAAATCTTTTCCCTTTGATGGTAATATAATCTCTAGGAGGCGCATTGAGGATTTGAGAGGCAATGTAGCGATAGTTTTCGCAAAACAAGAAGAAGGCTAAGGCGATGAAACTCATCTCAACAATCCCTAGAGTACGATTATTGCGCATGAAGGATTTTAAAAAGAACTGACTCATTTGGATAAAATCAGGACTGTTGGGGAAAAACAGCGTCTCAATTTCAAAAGCTTTAGAAAAAGGACTCACAAAGATTAGAGCTATAAAAAGCAAAACTGGTGATAAGGATAAAATCGTGTAAAAGCTCAGCGAAGAAGCGTAGTAGAAAATCCGCGCCACTTCATCAAAATGGCGTTTAAATTCTGTGGGAAGCAGATGGTTACAAGCATAAACCATGCCTTGTAAGCTTTGGCATGCCTGCGCTACTAAAACCCAAAACCTAGCCCACATTAATGGCAGGCAGTGGCAATCTTTAAACCATAACCCTTTAACATGTCAATATCTTTAGTGGGTGCGTCGCCCTTAGTGGTCAAGTAATCACCCAAGACGATCGCATCGACACCACAATCAAAGATTTCTTTTTGCGTATCTTTAAAAACAACTTCACGCCCTCCTGCGATCATCAGGCGCGTTTTGGGTAGAAATTCCTTTGCTAAAACCAAGCACTCTAGAGCCTCTTGAGCGTCCAGAATAGGTTGTTTTATTGGTAAGGCTGGGTTAGGAATAAAGAAATTGATGGGTGTTGTAGCTGGAGTTAGAGATTGTAAGGCGCGGAGCATTTCAATGCGCTGCGCATAAGTCTCACCCAAACCAAAAATACCCCCTGTGCATAAGCCCAACCCTACTTTTAAGACATTTTCACAGGTTTCAAAGCGTTCCTGCCATGGATGGGTAGAGCAGATTTGAGGGAAAAAACTTTGTGCGGTTTCTAGATTATGGTTATAGCTGTCAATACCATTTTCTTTTAAGAAGCTCAAGGATTCTTTATCCGCCCTGCCACAGCAAGCAATCAAGTGTAACTCCGGCTCTTCTTCTTTGATAGCACGCGCAAGCGTAGAGATATAATCGCATTTTTTATCATCTAAACCTCTCCCTGAAGTTACTAAGCAAAAGCCTAACGCACCAAAACTACGCCAGTGCTTGGCTTCCTGCACGACATCTTGCGTTTTTTTAAACTTATAGCGCTTGATCTGCCCTTGATGGTGCGCGCTTTGCGTACAATAAGCACAATCTTCACTACAATCTCCACTGCTCACATTAGAAATAGAACATAGAAAAATCTCTTGCATATCAACCCTTCATAAGTGGCAAGAGAGCTAAAGGATCGAACTTCGGACACTTGGGACACTAACAACCTTAGCTTTGAAACCCAAGACGCACACCAGCCATGCTCGCTCTCCGCGCGAGATTATAGCAAAAAAACATGGCTGTATGAAAACCAAAAAACTAAGAGCGATCTTGAAGTGGGAGAAAGGGGCGTTTGGGCGCACCGGTGTAGGTAGATGTGGGGCGGATAATGCGGTTATGGGCGCGTTGCTCAAAGACATGCGCCATCCAGCCCACCGCCCTAGACATCACAAAAAAAGGCGTGTAGTAAAGCCGCTCAAGGCGCATGTAATGATAAATCAACCCGCCAAAGAAATCAATATTATCGGGCAAACCCTTCTCTTGCTTGACTTTATCGCGAATCGCTAGGGCGATTTCAAAGAGTTTGGGATCGCCTAAATGTTTGAGTTGTTTGGCAAGCTCAAAGCCCACCGCGCTTCTAGGATCGGCATGCTTGTAAATGCGGTGTCCAAAGCCCATGATCTTCTCTTTTTTGGCAAACAGCGCATCGACCTCTTGTAGGGCTTGGGACACGCTATCAAAGCGCAGGATAAAGGCGATCGCTAGCTCATTAGCCCCCCCATGCAAACGCCCCTTGAGCGTGCCAATGCCCGTAGACACGCAAGAATACAGATCGGAGAGCGTGCTAGCGGTGATGCGGTTGGCATAGGTGGAGGCGTTGAATTCATGCTCGGCATAGAGGGTTAGCATCGCGTCCATCGCCTTTACTTCTACTTCTAGGGGTTCTTCTTCACGCAAACGCTCTAAGAGATAATGCGCCATGCTCTGCTTTGAGCTTAGGGGGATTTGTTTGCCATGTTTGTGGTAGTGATGCCAGTAAATGAGCATGGCAGGCAATGCGCCCAAAATTTGCAACGCGCACCCCTCTTGATTAGCAAAATCCAACGCCTCCGGGCGCGCACACCCTAGAGCCACCACACCCGCTTTCATCACATCCATCGGGTGCGTGCTGATGGGCAGGGCTTGCAACACCTCTTTGACCACTAGGGGCAATTCTCTGTGTTCTTGTAAAGTTTGTTTGAAGTCCTTGAGTTCATGCTCTGTGGGCAGATGTCCTACAAGCAACAAATGCGCCACTTCTTCAAACTCTGCCCTGCGCGCGAGTTCTTCAATGGGATAGCCCCGATACAGCAACCCCGCCCCCGTGCCCACGCTACAAATGGCTGAAGACCCCGCCACAACACCTGCCAATCCTTCCATGCTAGCTCCTCAATTTAGAATGCTAGACTATAGCAAAGCTGTCTTAATCCCCGATATTGCTATAGAGTGCGATCACATCGTCATCTTCTTCGATGCGATCGAGGAGTTTTTCTGTCTCTGCTAGGGCTTCTGGGCTCAAGCTGATGGGGGTGGTGGGCAGGCGTTGCAAAGAAGCCTTGTGAATGGGTAGTTGCAGGGCTTCAAATCCATCGCTGAGTTGCTTGAAATCTTGATAGTCCCCGATGGCAAAAAAGCGTTCTGTGTCCACCTCTAGACTCTCCAAGCCATAATCAATCAGATTCAGTTCTACATCCTCTACGCTGAGTCCTAAAGCTTGCAAATCCTCTAATGCACCCTCTAGCACACTTTTGCGCGCAAACATAAACTCTAGCGAGCCATTTTGTACGATGCTAGCCCCCGGGCTCTTGTTGAAATAGCTTTTCAAGTTGGCGATGGTGCGCGTGGGGTTGTCAGTCATGCACTCCATAAAGAGCAACACCCCATGGTTTGCCTTGCCCTCATAGCTCACTTCTACCAGTTGCCCCTCTTTGCTGCTGGCGCGCTTGATGGCTGCATCAATATTGTCCTTGGGCATGTTTTGGGCTTTGGCGTTCAAAATAGCGGTGCGCAATTTAGCATTGCTGGCTGGATCGCTCCCGGCTTTAGCTGCCAGTGTGATGGCTTTGGCGAGTTTGGGGAAAATCTTGCTCATTTTATCCCAGCGTTTTTCTTTAGCGGCACGGCGGTATTCAAAAGCGCGTCCCATATGTCTCCTTTATGTGCGTAAGAGTTGTGCGACTTCTTTGGCGTGGTAGCTGATAATAATATCTGCGCCCGCGCGTTTAAAGCCTGTCATGGTTTCTAAAAGTAGGCGTTCGTAATCCATCAAGCGGTGGGCTTGAGCGAGCTTGAACATGGCGTATTCTCCGCTCACATTGTACAGAGCAAGGGGTAAGAGGGTGCGCTCTTTGATCGCGCGCACGATGTCTAGGTAGGCTAAAGCGGGTTTAACCATGAGAATATCCGCCCCCTCAGAAGCGTCGTTTAAACTCTCTAAAATTGCCTCTCTGCGGTTGGCATAATCCATCTGATACCCCCTGCGATCTCCAAAGCTGGGCGCGCTAGCCGCTGCGTCTCTAAAGGGGGCATAATAATGGCTAGCAAACTTGCTTGAATAGCTCATGATGGGCAACATGCTAAAGCCATGCGTATCCAGGGTGTATCTCAAACTGGCTACCATCCCATCCATCATCGCACTAGGGGCGAGCATATCCACCCCGCTTTGGGCTAAGATAAGGGCTTGTTGCCCGAGCAATTCTAGCGTGGCATCGTTATCCACGCCCCCCTCTTTGAGCACCCCACAATGCCCATGGTCGGTGTATTCACAGCAACACAGATCGGCGATCACGCACATGTGCGGGAATTTGTCCTTGATCGCGCGCGTGGCCTGGGCGATGAGGTGGTTATCATCTAAGGCTGCACTCCCCTGCGCGTCCTTTTGGCCAGGAATCCCAAATAATAGCACGGCTGACAAGCCCAAATTTTGCAGGGTTTGGCACTCTCTTAAGAGTACATCTACACTCATTTGTGCCACCCCGGGCATGGAGGCAATGGGGCGCTCAATCCCTACACCTTCGCGCACAAAGAGGGGGGCGATGAAATCTTGAGGGTGTAGGCGCGTTTCGCGCACGAGATCCCGCAAGATGTCATGGGAGCGCAAGCGTCTAAAGCGTTTAAACATGCAAATCCTTTAGCTGTCTTTGGTGGAGAATATAGGGCAAAATTCACGCAAAACACAACGCTCAATACTAAATGAATTGATTCCGTTGTTGTGCACATAAGTGAGAGGGAAGCCTAAAGTATCTAAAGCGTTTTTGATAATGTACATACCTAAACCAAAACCATGTGCGTCGCTTTGGTGTTCGTGTTGGAAATAGGGTTTGAAATAATGCGCTAAATCTTCTTTTAAAGGCTGCCCCTGATTAGAAACAACAAGATTTTTTCCAACAATGGCGATGTAAGCCTGCTTGTTCGTGCTGTACTTGAGCGCATTGTCTAAAAGATTTTTTAACACTAGGGCAAAAAGGTCAAAATCTGTTTCAAAAACACAATTAGGCACATCAGCATGGATGGAAGTGCTGTTATGCTCTAATAAAAGCATATTCTTGACGCATTCTAAGAGTTTGTCAATCATGAACATCTCTTTAGTGATTTTATAGTTCTTAGAGGAAAGTTGCTCAATGCGTGCAAATTGTTCAATAAGAGTGTTAAGTCTTTGGAAAGTGCGCAACAAGCGTTCTTTTTGAAGAGGGTTTTCTACCATCTCTGCAACAAGAATACCTTTAGTGATGGGCGTACGCAATTCGTGCATGATAGCGCGTAAGAACAAAATACGCGATTCGTTCAATCCTCTGATTTTTTTGATGGCGGAATCAAACGCCATAGCAAGATCACCAATTTCATCTTGCTGATCGATCTTGCATTCTATATCCATTTCACCTTTAGAAAAGAGATGAACCTTTTTGCGCAGTTCGTTAATGGGGATAAAACCGCGAATCATGAAGATAAAAATCATCACGATCAAAAACCCACCTATAAAAATCGCCAAGTAATAATTATGATAAGAAGTCTTTTGAATCTCTTTATAAAGCACCGTGTTACCATTGCTCTTTAGGGAGATAAAAATCTTGTTCCCTACTTTAAGAATGCTGGCCAAAGGGTTTTCATTGCGTTCAACTTCTTCGCGCTGTTGCGAGAGTACCTCGCGGAGTTCTTCAGTGCCGATTTCTTGAAATCCCAACTCGTGTAAATACACCTCAGCCGAGTAGCGGTTATGTTTGTCAGCTAAAACCTGGTTAATAGTGGTAACAAATTGCTGGTGGCGGATTTGGGTTTGGAAATTCTCATGATCGATTTGGGAACGGATGAAATAATAAGAAAATGCCCCAAAGCTTGCCATTGAGATCGCAAAAAGAGAAACAATTTTACTAAAAATTGACAAGGGCATTATGGGCTAGTATTCTAATTTGTAGCCCACCCCCCGTACGGAAATGATGTGTTGGGGCTTCTTGGGATCTTTTTCGATTTTGGCACGCAAACGCCCGATGATCACATCAATACTTTTATTAGAGCTCTCTGGATTAATCGACTCCGACTCGATAGCAATAGACTCTCTAGAAAAAACATAGCCTTTTTTACTGATAAGAAGGGTCAGAATTTCATACTCTGCGCGCGTGAGCTCTAACTTTTTGTTATGCATGTAAACTTCTCGCGCATCTTTATCGATCTTAAAAAGCGTACTTTTTGGAGTGGAATCCATGCTTTCGTGGGCTATTTTTTTGTTGTAGCGTCGCAAGAGAGATTGGATACGTGCCAAGAGCTCCTTGGGGTCGTAGGGTTTTGGGATATAATCGTCTGCCCCATACTCCAATGCCTTGATTTTGTCGTCAATGTCGTTGCGCGCAGACGAGATGATAATGGGGATGTCCTTTTGTTTGGAAATCTTCTTGCACACTTCCAAGCCATCTAAATTGGGCAAAGTCAAATCCAAGAGCAAGAGATCGTAGGGTTGTGTGGTGGCCGCACTGATACCCGTATAGGGCTCATCATAATTCACAACTTCAATACCATGCTGGATAAAAAACTCGCTTAAGATTTCTGCCAATTCCACATCATCTTCTATCATTAAGACTTTGATCACGATTTTACCTTTAGTGTGTTAAAGTCCATAAGGTCTATTCAAAATGACCTAGAAAATTGTAGCATACAAACACTTAGACTCCGTCCACGAGGATCGTAGCAACAGCGCGCGTCAGTCCTGTTGGTAGGTTTTAAGCCGTTCTTGCACCACATAAAGCTGGTATTGCAAGTAATTGAGCACCAAGTCCAACTTTGTAGGCAGATCTTTAATTTGATGCGCTCTAAGTCCTTCAAACAAGAGCAAAGTTTTCTGCTCTAAATCTCTTAAAAACGCTTGTTCTTCTTGTTGAGGCGCACAGGCAGGAGCTTGGGGGCGGGGGGCAGTTTGGGGTTTAGGGTCTTTTTGCCCAATTTCATCTAGAGTCTGTGAGATAATATTTTTTAGTTCCATTGCATCAACCATTCTTCAATCGTTCTTAACTCCGCGGGTTTATCCGCTTGAACGAACAAGTTTTGCATCTTTTGAATCTCAAAGCGTTGCAAAGGCGCATATCGCTGGAGTTGTGCAGGGGCTTTGGGTGGTATCTTAGGCTTAGAGGTGGAATCGCTTAGACGTTTGCACCCCAGCAAAGCTTCTTTATTATTGGGATCTTTTTCCAAAACACTCTTATAGATTTTCAGCGCTTGGGGCTTGAGACCTTGTAGCTCATAGATACTGCCTAAGGCGATTGTTTTTTCCACGCGCACACTCCCTGTTTGTCTGTTTATTATACAATGCTAGCTTTTAAGCATCGCTTTAATGGACAACTATGGAAATACATGCCCTCTATGTGATTGTCGCAGGACTTGGCTTGAGTGTGATCAGTGGTCTTTTGCTCAAACGCATAGACATGCCCATCATCATTGGTTATATCCTCACAGGGCTTATTATTGTGGCGATTTTCCGCATTGAAGATTTCGAATCTCTCTCTGAAATTGCCGACTTTGGGATCGTCTTTTTGATGTTCATGATTGGGCTGGAGTTCAATTTTGACAAACTCAAAACTATGAAGCAGGAAGTGCTGGTGTTTGGGGGGTTGCAGGTGGTGGTTACCTCCTTATTCTTCATGGTATTTGGCTATTATGTTATGGGTTCTTCATGGGAATTTTCTTTGGTGGTAAGCATGGGTTTTTCTCTCTCGTCAACCGCCATCGTGCTCAAATTCTTTGAAGAAAGCAAACAGCTCAGTACCCCCGTAGGCAAAATTGTGGTAGGGGTCTTGATCTTTCAGGATATTGCGGCTATTCCTATGCTTTTGATTCTAATGCTTATGGGGGATGCAAGCGCAAACTTCGTCAATCTCTTACTGAAGACTGCGATCTCTGCCACCATCATTCTTTCTATTTTACTTTTACCGGGCAAACAGGTGGCGACTAAAGTATTAAGTTTGGCTGCAGAAAGTCGCTTACCTGAATTATTCATGGCAACAATCTTGCTCATTGTCTTTGGCGCAGCGAGTTTGAGCCATTTTTTTGGCTTTTCTATGTCTTTGGGGGCCTTTGTGGCGGGCATGGCAATCTCTAAATCGCGCTATCGGATCAAGGTGCAAGACGAATTTGCGCCCTTGAAAAATATCTTTTTAGGGCTGTTCTTTGTCACTGTAGGGATGCAAATTAATCTGAAATTCTTGTTTGAAAATTTCTTTGCGGTAGTGCTCCTGCTCAGTATCGCAATGGCGTTAAAAATCGCTATTTTATACCTCCTATTGCGATTCTTTAGAGATGCTAAGAGTTCTATCAAAACTGCGTTATCTTTGTCCCAGATTGGAGAATTTGCTTTAGTGGTGTTCTTGACGGCTAGTAAGCAGCATGTATTGAACCTGAAAAAGCACCAAGGTCTGCTAGCCCTTTTAAATGAGAAGGGCATCATCCATGTTGTACCTCAAGATATCCAGCAATTTTTAGTGCTTATGATTATTTTTTCGATGTTGGTTACCCCTTTTATGCTCAAATATCTAGATTCATTGGCACATTTCATCATCCATAAAGAAAGCAAAAATTAGCCCAAGACTAGCAAATCATGCTAGAATATGCCCCAAAATACCCAATAAGGAGTGAGCATGAGTCCTGCTAAAGTGAGCAAAAAACCCCCCACCCAAGCCCCTAAGGTCAGTGAGGTCCTAGAACACCGCTGGGATTTGAGTGCCCTGTTCAAAGATGTCGAAGAGCTCGATAAGCATATCGCCAATCTGGACAAGCGAATCAAGGCCTATGAGAAAAAGTACGCCAACGCCTTCAGTCAGCTAGAAGCGGGCGGTTTTAAAAAGGCGATGGAAGATTACGAAGAGTTGAGCGAGGGCATTTCTAGGGCGATGGTTTATGTGTTTTTGATCTTTGCCTGCGATGTGGAAAAAAGCGATCTGTATTCTAAGTACCAGCTTCTTTGTAGCGACATGGCACAACATCTCTTGTTTGTCGAGAACGAATTTTGTGCCCTAGAAAGCCAAAAACAAGAGGAATTGATCCAAGCCACGCCCAAATACGCCTACAGCCTGCGTGTGCTCTTAAAACAGAAGTCCCACCTGTTGAGCTTGCCCGAAGAGAAGGTGTTGCTAGCCACTTCTAGCGTGGGTGTGGAGGCTTTCTCTAAACTCTTTGATAAAACCCTCACCGCGTTAAAAATTCCCTTTCAAGACAAACTCATCAGTGAGGAAGAAATTCTTTCAGAACTGCACAATCCGGATCGCAAATTGCGCAAAAAAGCCCAAAAAGCTTTGACCAAAGCTCTTAAGAAAAATGAGTTGGTGCTCACCTATGTGCTCAATATGGTGCGCAAAGACCTACACATCAATACGAAATTGCGCCATTATGAAAGCCCGGAGAGTTTCCGCCACCTTTCTAACCAAATTTCTCAAGCGAGTGTAGATAGCATGCTAGAGATTGTCAATGACAATTACGCCTTAGTGCACCGCTACTACAAAATCAAATCCAAGATTTTAGGCTACAAACTCAAGGACTACGATCGCTACGCCCCCTTAGAGACTAAAGAAAGCCCTGTGAGTTACTCAGAGGCGCTGGATTTGGTGTTGAAAGCCTATAGAGATTTCTCACCCAAGTTTGCCCAAATTGTAGAACACGCCATTGCGCACGGATGGGTGGATTCGCACCCTAGGGCGGGCAAGAGAGGCGGAGCATTCAGCGATAGCACCGTGCCCAGCGCGCACCCCTTTGTGTTGCTCAATTTCACCAACAACCGCCGTTCTGTCTTCACAATTGCGCATGAATTTGGGCACATGATTCACCAAGAGCTCAGTAAAAGCGTGGGCTATCTTAACACCAACACCCCCCTGACCACTTCTGAAACCGCCTCTGTCTTTGGGGAAATGCTGTTGTTTGAGAGCTTGAAAAAGAACTTGGACAAAAAAGAGTTAAGGGGCATTTACGCGGGCAAACTAGAGGACATGTTTTCGACCATGTTTAGGCAGGTGGTGATGACCAATTTTGAGCGCCGCATCCACGCCACGCAAGAGGAGCTCAAGGCGCAGGATTTTGACACCATTTGGCAGGAAGAAAACGCCAAGATGTTTGGCAAGAGTTTGAAGCTCACCAAGAATTACGCGCGCTGGTGGAGCTATATCCCCCATTTCATCCACTCCCCCTTTTATTGTTACGCCTATAGCTATGGGCAATTGCTGGTGTTGGCGTTGTTTGGGCTCTACCGCCAGCAAAACACCCCAGCCGAGCGCAAGGCATTTGTAGAAACCTACACGAATTTTTTGAGCAAGGGGGGTAGCCAAAGCCCTGAAGAGCTGGTGGGCATGTTTGGGCTAGACATTCAAGACAAAGAGTTTTGGAAAATTGGCATGGGCGAGGTGGAAAAAATGTTATCTGAATTTGAGGCGTTGCTTTGAGAAATTTAGCCGCGCGTTATAACGCTATGGCAAACCAACATTGCCTAGAACATCTCCACTTTCTGCACAGCCACCGCGTGAATTTCAGCGTGTTTTGCGATCTCTCTAAGGTGCGCTTTGAACCCCTTTTGCCCCCCGATTTGTTCGAGAGTTTTGGAAATTTCGTGCTCTTTGTGTTGGCGGGCTACACCTTTGAGAGTTTGAAGATTCACCGCTTGAGTCAGGAAATTAGCTTTGAAGCGGGCTTGGGGGACAATATTGAAACCACGGTGAGCATTGCCCTAGAGGGCATTGTACAGATCATCGTGAAAGATAAAAACGACTCCAATGTGGTGCTCTTCAACCGCTCGGACGCGACAAGCATTTTTGGCGATGATGGACAGGCACAGCTCCAAGATTCTAAAGATGCTTTTCTAGCCGATCCTAGAAATCAAAAAGCCCTACGCGCCTTACAAGGTAAAGAATGAGTGTTTTAAAGCTGCAGATCAAGGTTTTTAGATTTGATGCGCGCAAGGATTATAATCCTTCTTACCAGCTAGCCCAAGTGGAATACGCCCTAGATTGGCATCTAAGCGATGTGCTGGCACATATCCCTTTGCAAGATTTTAGCTACGATCGCATGCACTTGGGCGTGCGCCTTAACCAAGTGGCGGTTTTTGAAGACGCTAGAGTGCTAGACTTGATCGCACAATTTGGCAAGGAGTGGGTGCTCGAGCCCTTGAGCTTGAAATACGCCCGCCATGACTTGTGTATGGACGAGGAGGCGATCTTGAAAGATTACCAACGCTTTTTACACAGCGCGCCCTTTCTCACCCAAGAAGAACGCCATGAATTAGCCAGATACACCAATATTAATTTTGTCCAACCTAGCTACTATGAGGGCTATTATGGCGATGGTTTCTTTTTGTATGTCAAGTGGTTGATGGGGCGTTACCCCCACCGCTCTAAAGACCTCTTGCAAAGCATTGCTGATAGCAAATACGGCGTGATGAACTTTGTCAGCCCCAAACCCTACCTCTACCCGCCCAGCGATCGCATTGAGCAAGAAATTTATGACTTGCAAAAATGGCTCATTCAGGCTTCTAATTGCCCCATTGCCAACAATGTATGGGCGCATATTGGCAAGAATTTAGAGAGCAAGTACCAGCTCAAAACCCCTCAAACCTCTCAAGTTCAAGGGGATTTTTTGCTCTTCAATGGCTATGAAAAAACCTACAATAGCGCGCCCCTATTGCAGAGCGCTAAGGCGTTGTTAGCGCGCTTGAATTTGCGTGTATTGGAGGCAGAATGTTGTTTTGATGGAGGGTATTGGGGGCGTTTGGGAGATTTGGAGAAATTTTTAAGCGCGAACGCCTACAACATGGCTTTGGCGCAAAAAATGGGCGTGCCCTTGCTCTTATGCGATCAAGATGCCTATGCCAACGCGCTCTATGCTCAAGAGCTCTTGACAGAGGAGACGCTCAGAGAAAAGGTCAACCAACACCTAGCCCCCTATCATTTAGAGTACCAACAAGCCTCTTTAGTCTATTTAAACGCCTATTTGTTGGAGAATATCCCCACGCTCAGTAGTGTTTTTAGCGGCTTTTCTAGCGTGCTCTTTGCTTGTGAAGATTGCAATTACCACGCGCTCTTCCAATCTTTGGGCTTGGCTTGCCACACTCCTTTATTTGCCAAACAAAGTATCACTCACCTATTAGACACCAACGCTCCCCTAGCCCTAGAGCGCTTTGGTGCATTGCGCTATGAAGCCATTGACTTGGGTGTAGACTTTTTGCTCACCACTTCAGTCAGTCAGTTCCACATGCTAGACACCATGGCCAAGAGGGCTTCTAAGGCGTATAGCCGAGATCACGACAACACCAGCGTGCTCTATCTGCCCCAATTAATTTTGCTAGGTATGGGTGAAGACAATGCACAAGTTTTAGGCTTGCATGGGCACCAACAACCCTTTAATTTTTTATAAGGGGGCGCGTTGCAATTAGGGCTCAAGATTCTCTTCGCCATAGCACTCAGCATGGGCTGGTATGCGATTAATGGTGAGGAATCTGCAGAGCTCTCCTTGCTCATCTTTGTTTTTGTGTTAGTGCTCTTGTTGCTCAAGCCTATCACCTTCCAATCTCCAGAAAAGCGCGAGGATTATATCCAGCAATTGCAACGCAATTACGAGCGTAAGCGTGATTTGAAGAATAAGGAACGAGCAGAAAAAAAACGCATCTCTCAAGCAGCGACCGAGCGCGATTATAAAGAACAACGCGAAAAACACAAGCGACCAGATCATAAATTCTTTTAAAGTGAAGCGATGATAGAAGTGATTTTAGTAGTGGCGGTGGCGGTGATTTTGCTCTACTTGTACTACACCTTGCAAGAGTATCTAAAAAACCCCCTACACGCCCCCGCACCCAATGCTGAATCGGCAGAGACTTTGGACCTTTATCCCTTGCCCAACCCTGAGGAGAGCTTAAAAGAGAGCGAATCGGGGGTGGTAACACTCCTGCTAGGGCGTGCCACAGCCAACATGCCTAGTAGTCCTCTCAAAGAAGCCTTGATCGCCCTGTTTTTAACGGATTTAAGCCAAAATAGCGGGATCGCTTTGGAGAAATTACAAGAGTTCTACAACACCCCTAATAAGCCCGATCTAGAAAACCTATGTACGCAATTCTTAGAGGCCGCGCATGGGGAGTATAAGAAACGCCTAAAATTAGTAGAATTTCTCTTTGTGCTCGCCTACGCCCAGGGCTCTTTAGAAGCCCAAAGCAAAGAAATGTTATTGGATGTGGGCGCGTTTTTGCGCTTGGAGAACGCCGATTTTAACGCGCTCTATGAGGGCTTTGAATCGCTAGGCGCGCACAAGCCCTACCATGTGATCCTAGCCAAAATGCCTAATTCGTCTGCCTTCCAAGCGCAGGTTGCCCAACATTATCTCAATTTTTTAGACGCTAAGAGTTGGCATAAAAGCTATCTGCCCCATCGCCTCAGCGTGTTGTGGCAACTCCAAGAGATTTACCAACAAGGATCCTAATGGACTTCCCTCCCTTTGATCTGCGCTTAGAGAAGCGTTATTACCAGCTGTGTAAAGAGCGGGGTTATTTTGAAGTGGGCGCACAGGGGCAGCCCTTTGCGCTGATGATGCCCCCGCCCAATATCACCGGGCGTTTGCACATCGGGCATGCCCTCACCTTGAGTTTACAAGACATCTTAGCGCGTTATAAGCGCATGGATGGCTATCGCGTACTATACCAACCCGGCTTAGATCACGCCGGGATCGCCACCCAAAATGTCGTAGAAAAACAGCTCTTGGCTCAGGGTGTGCGCAAAGAGCAGATCGGGCGTGAGGCATTTGTGCAAAAGGTTTGGGAGTGGAAGCAAGCTTGCGCGCACCAAATCGGCGCGCAAATGCAAGAGCTAGGTTTGAGCTGTGCATGGAGTCGCTTGCGCTTCACCATGGACACGGGCTTGCAAAGGGCTGTACGCGTGGCGTTTAAAGAATGGTATGAACGCGGCTTGATTGTACAGGATTTCTACATGGTCAACTGGTGTACCAAAGATGGCGCGCTAGCAGATATTGAAGTAGAATACGCCCAAGAAGAGGGCAAACTCTATTATCTGCGCTATGGCTTAGAGCGGGGTGGGGTGGTGGTGGTGGCGACCACGCGCCCAGAAACCTTTTTTGGAGACGTCGCCTTGATGGTGCATCCAGAAGATTCGCGCTACCAGCACCTCATCGGGCAGCGCGCAATTTTGCCCTTGAGCGGGCGTTCTATCCCCATTATTGGCGATGCCTATGTGGATCCTAACTTTGGGACAGGCTGTGTTAAAGTAACCTCCGCACATGATTTTAATGACTATGAAGTGGGCAAACGCCACCATTTAGAACCCTTGGTGATCTTTGATACCCATGGCATTTTGAACACGCATGCGCTAGAGTTTGCCGGGCAAGAACGCTTAAAAGCGCGCCCAGCTATTGTAGAGGTGCTGCAGGCGCAAGGCTTTATAGAAAAAATTGAAGCGCACACCCACCAAGTGGGCAAGTGTTATCGTTGTAACAACACCATCGAACCCTATATCTCCAAACAATGGTTTGTCAAAAAAGAGGTAGCGCAGGGTGCGATTGAGAAAGTCAAGGCGGGTTTAGCGCAGTTTTTCCCCTCCACTTGGCGCAATAATTACAACGCGTGGATGGAGCAGTTGCGCGATTGGTGTATTAGCCGCCAACTTTGGTGGGGGCATCGCATCCCCGTTTTTACTTGCGCTAACCACCATCAATTTGTCAGCATTGACGATCCCACCCACTGCCCCCAATGTGGCAATTTGCACTTGAGCCAAGACCCCGATGTGCTAGACACTTGGTTTAGCTCGGCGTTGTGGCCCTTTAGCACTCTGGGTTGGGGGCAAGAGGGCATGCCCGAAGAACTCTTTAGCGCGCGCGATTTGCAAGATTTTTACCCTAATAGCGTGTTGGTTACCGGGTTTGACATCTTATTTTTCTGGGTGGCGCGCATGCTCTTAGCCGGGGAGAGCTTGTTGGGGGCTTTGCCCTTTAAAGATATTTATCTGCACGCCTTAGTGCGCGATGAAAAGGGTGAGAAGATGAGCAAGAGTAAGGGAAATGTGCTCGACCCCCTAGAGATCATCGCTAAAGATGGGGTGGATAGTTTGCGCTTTGCCCTAGCCATGCTCAGTGTGCAGGGGCGCGATCTGCTCCTTTCTAAAGAAAGCATTGAGCAAGCGCGCCACTTCACCCACAAACTCTACAACGCCACGCTCCTACTCTCCAAGCGCGCCCAAGAATTGGGCACACAAGCCGGGGAGAGCATGTTAGGGGCTTATGCGCGCTCTAGATTACATGCCACCACCAAAGAAGTGCGCCAAGCCCTAGAGAGTTATCGTTTCAACGATGCAGCCCGCCTGCTGTATCGCTTTTTATGGGGGGAGTTCTGCGATTGGATGTTAGAGTTTCTCAAAGCAGATCAGCAAAGCGCTACCATCCACGCACTCATCGCTGTCTTTAAGGACGCGCTCAAGCTCCTACACCCTTTCATGCCCTTTGTGAGCGAATACCTTTACCACCACCTAGAGGGCACTTCTTTAGAAAACGCCCCCTCCATCATGCTAGCCCCCTATCCTAAGAATACAGAACGCGATTTGGAGTTAGAAAAGGTGTTTGAAGCCATCAAAGAGGGCTGTACGGCTTTTAGGCGTTTGAAAGTCTTGTTGGGCATCGCGCGCCTGCCAAAGGGCTTTATACAAAGCCCGCTCTCTTTAGACTCGCAAGCCCTAGGCTTCATCGCCAAACTCACTAAGATCGATTGTGTGGCAATGGTGCAAAACAAACCCCAGGGGGCTCTAAGCGATGTGGGGCAATGGGTGAGCGTGCATGTGAGCTTAAAGGGAGTGGATGTGCGCGCGTTGCAAGAGCGCCTCAAAGCGCAATTAGGCAAATTAGAGAAAGAAAAAGCCAAACTCAATTTGGACAACCCACAATTTTTAGCCAAAGCCCCTCAGGCGTTGCTAGAGAATTTGCGCGCGCGCGCCCAAGAGATCGCCCAAAAAGAATCCCAAATACAAAACGAGCTCACACTTTTAGAGAGCGCAAAGGATGATCATGTTTGAAGCGTTAAGCGAATCGTTTAAAAATGCCCTCAATAAAATCCGTTTTCGAGACGATCAACAGGCACTAGAAAAAGCCCTAGACGCACTGAAAAAATCGCTCTTGCGCAACGATGTACACCACAAGGTCGTTAAAGAACTCATCGCCCAGATCAAAGAGAAAACTCTAAACAAGGGCATTGGCAAACAGCAATTTTTAGACTCCCTGCAAGAGAGTTTGCTAGAAATTTTGAGCGTGCCTGGGAGTGGTAGCGGGTTTGTTTATGCTTCTAAACCCCCTACGATCGTGCTGATGTGTGGCTTGCAAGGGGGGGGTAAAACCACCACCTGTGGCAAACTCGCCCACTATCTCAAGACCCGCCAAAAGAAGGTCTTGTTAGTGGCATGCGATCTAGAACGCCTAGCCGCTGTGGAGCAATTACAGGTGTTGGGCGCGCAGGTGGAGGTAGAAGTGTTTCACCAAGAGGGGGGGGTGTTGCACATTGCCAAGGGGGCCTTAGCGCGCGCGCTAGAGGGACAATTTGATGTGATGATTGTAGATAGCGCGGGGCGTTTAGCCATTGATAAGCCCTTGATGGAGGAGCTCAAAGCCTTAAAAGAATTACTCCAGCCCCATGAGGTCTTTTATGTCGCAGATGCGCTCAGTGGGCAGGATGGAGTGCGATCTGCAAGCACTTTTCATGAGCAGATAGGCATTAGCGGGGTGATTTTGAGCAAATTTGATAGCGATAGCAAGGGTGGGGTCGCCTTAGGCATCGCCTACCAGCTCAAACTCCCCTTGCGCTTTATCGGGCATGGAGAGAAAATCCCGGATTTAGATGTCTTTGTGCCCGAGCGCATCACCAATAGATTGATGGGAGCGGGGGATATTATCACTTTGGTAGAAAAAACAACCAGTGTGATAGACCCCAAAGAAGCTAAGGATTTGTCTAAAAAACTTAAGAAGGGGCAGTTTACTCTGAACGATTTTGTTGCCCAAATTGAAAAACTTAAAAAACTAGGATCGATCAGCTCCCTTGTTTCCATGTTGCCCGGACTTAATGGGATTGCGAGCGCGCTTAAAGGGACGGATTTAGAAAGCTCTATCGAACTTAAGAAGATTAAAGCCATGCTTTCTTCTATGACTGCTAAAGAGCGCGAGGATCCTAATTTGCTCAATGGTAGCCGTAAAAAACGCATCGCACAGGGGGCGGGCTTGGAAGTGGCTGAAGTGAATCGTATTTTAAAGCGTTTTGAGCAAGTGAGTCAAATTGCCAAAAAACTCACTTCCAAAAGTGGCGTGTCCAATTTCTTGCATGTCCTGCAGCAGGGGAGCAAGTCTTAGCTATTGCTCCAATAAGATGTTAATTTGCCTCTCTAAGGCAACAATCATTTGCAGCTGTTTTAAGATTTCGCGCATCAAGGGCATGAGGTCATGTAAGGGGGGCGTACGCTGCATGTCCTTGGCGATGGATTGGTAACCCTGCAAAATACCCCCCAAATAGTCAAATAGTGCGTCGTTGTGCACATAATAATCTTGCAGTACTCTAAAGAGCGTCGCGCTCCCTTTGAAGACTTCTAGAGTGCGTGCGCGCACAGCGCTACTTACTTGCACTTTGTGGGCACGGATGTCTAAAACTAGATTACTGAGACGATCGTTAAGAATGCTGATGTTTTGGTGCACGCTAGCTTGCTGGATTGCCATTTCGTGAATTGTGTTCTTAATATCCGAGATGAGGGGCTGAGCATACAGAGGTAATAGCACTAAAAGGGCAAACAGAGCGCGCATGGCATGCCTTTTTGGCGCATTATACACCCTTTTGTAGTATAATTTGGTTTATTTTGACACGAGAGGACATTTTGCAACCCCTACTATTCACCCCCGGCCCTACCCCCATTGCGCCCCAAATTGCGCGTACTCTAAGCCAGCCCGCCCCACACCACCGCACTCAGGAATTTGAACAAGCCTTTGGGCAAGTGCGCGCGCAACTCAAAGAGATGATGGGCATGCAAGAGGTGGTTAGTTTGGTGAGCAGCGGGACGGGCGCGATGGAGGCGAGTTTGTGTACCTTTGTGAGCGCCCATAGCCATGAACCCAAGCTCTTAGTGCTCAACAATGGCAAATTTGGAGAACGCTTTGTTAAAATCGCTCAGGCGCACCACATCAACTACCTAGAGATCAAAAGCCCTTGGGACACCCCCATTAGCGCCCAAGAGGTGTTGGCTTTCGTGCAAGCGCACCCCAGTTTAGAGGCGATCGCCTTGCAGGTGTGCGAATCTTCTGGGGGTTTGCGTTTGGATTTTGAGGGGATTAGCGCGGCTCTCAAGGGGCATGATCCTAATTTTCTAGTGATTGTGGATGCGATCACCGCCTTAGGCGTAGAACCCTTAGAAGTCTCCCATGTAGATGTGTTGATTGGGGGGAGTCAAAAGGCGTTTATGTTGCCGGTGGGTTTGAGCTTTATGGGTCTGAGCGCGCATGCTCTTTGCCAACTGCGCCCCCATGGGTATTATTTCAACCTAGCCTTAGAATTGCAAAAACAGCAACACAACACCACCGCTTTTACCGCAGGCATTTCGCATGTGATGGCTTTGCAAACTTACTTTACATGCGTTGCTGAATTGGGGGGCTTTAAAGCCCTCTTTGCCAACACCGCCCAGCGCGCGCTAGCTAGCGCGCACGCGCTCAAGGCGTTAGGCTTGTCAATTTACCCCAAGAATCCGGCATTGAGCATGAGCACGATTTACCATGAACGCGCCCTAGAGATCAGAAAGCGCTTGAAAACCTATGGCGTGGTGGTGGCAGGGGGGCAGGATCATCTCAAAGACCTGCTCTTGCGCATTAACCATATGGGGATCATTGCCGTACACGAGATCGCATGGGTGCTCAACGCCCTAGAACAGAGTTTGGTGGATTTGGGCTTGCGGGCGCGTTTTGAGGGCGAAGCAATGCGCGCCTTTATGCAGCATTACTACTAGGGAGGATCATGACTCAGTATTATGGCTATAGCGATTTTAAGCAAGATGTGCTAGCCCTAGCCAAACAAGTAGAAGAGCAATTCAAGCCCCAAGCCATCATCGCGATTTTAAGAGGGGGCATGACTTTGGCGCACTTTCTAGGGCTGTACTGGGATATTAAGGCGGTCTATGGGATCAACGCGAGTTCTTATAGCACAGAGCGCACACAGAGCGCACTAGAGATCGCGCATGTACCCTGCTTGAAACCCCAGCACCAACAGGTGCTCATTGTAGATGAGATCGTGGACAGCGGGAAGAGTTTTAAGGGCGTGATGGAGGTCTTGCAAGCACAATACCCGCAGGTGTGCTTTAAAAGCGCGGTGCTCTTTGCCCAAAAAAGCGCGCGTTTTCAAGCCGATTTTGTGCTCAAAGAAGCGCGCTCTTGGATTGATTTTTTTTGGGAAGTGGATTTACAAGGAGGTTCTCTTGCGCCCTAAACTCTATTTGATCTCTTTGGGCTGTTCTAAAAATTTGGTGGATAGTGAGGTGATGTTGGGCAAACTAGCCCATTATGAGCTCACCCAAGAGATTAGCCAAGCCGATGTGATCATCGTGAACACCTGTGGGTTTATCACTTCTGCCAAACAGGAGAGCATACAGGTTTTGTTAGAAGCCATTAGCGCGCGCAAAGAAGGCGCGTTGGTGGTGGCTAGTGGGTGTTTGACTCAACGCTATCAAGAAGAGTTGCAAGCGCAATTGCCCGAAATAGACATTTTTACGGGCGTGGGGGATTATGATCGCATCGATCAACTCATCAAAGCCAAGCAGAGCGCGTTTTCTTCTAGCGTGTTTTTGGCAGGCGCGCAAAATGCGCGCGTCATCACGGGCTCTAAGGTGCATGCCTATGTCAAGCTCTCAGAGGGGTGTAACCAACAATGCAGTTTTTGTGCGATCCCTAGCTTCAAGGGAGCTTTGCAAAGCAAGCAAATTGCCCAGATTTTGAAAGAAGTAGAAGATCTTGCCAAACAGGGCTTTAGCGATATTAGCTTTATCGCCCAGGATTCGAGCTCCTATCTGCGCGATCAGGGGGTTAAAGACGGGCTCATTTCTCTCATTAAAGCCATTGATGCCCAGCAAGCCATAGAGAGCGCGCGCATCTTCTATCTCTATCCTAGCACCACCACTCTAGCCCTCATAGACACCATCGCACATTCGCGCATTTTTGCCAATTACTTTGACATGCCCATCCAGCATATCTCCAACGCCATGCTCAAAACCATGCGCCGCAACTCCAATACCCAAGCCCATCTAAAACTCTTGACCCACATGAAAAGCGTCCCGGAGAGCTTTTTGCGCACCACGCTATTGCTAGGGCATCCAGGTGAGAGCGAAGAGGACATGGCGATCTTGCAAGAGTTTTTAGAAAGCTTTAGTTTTGATCGCATCAATCTCTTTGCCTTTAGCCCAGAAGAGAACACGCGCGCCTATCACATGCCCTCTTTGCCTGATAGGCTGATCAACCAACGCCTAGACACCATCAACGCCTGCGTGCAAAAGCAGGTCCAAGCGTCCATGCAAAAACTCTTGCACCAACCCATTGAAGTCATTGTAGAGGGCTTGAGTGAGGATGGGCTCTTTTTGCGCGCGCGCGATAGGCGATGGGGTTTAGAAATTGATGGGGAGATTCTCATCAATGAGAGCGCGCTAGACAAGGTGCAACACGGACACTACCGCGCCATCTGCCACACTTACGAGAACGATATTTTGCTAGGTAAGATTATCGCTTGACATACTCTCCCATAACTAAAGTTAGGGGATTCTAACTTCAGCGGAGATCGTGGCTCCAAACAGGACAGCTCCGTTGGGAGTCTTATGTTCCCTGTTCCAAAGGTTGATGCCCCAACTCCAAGGGTATTACCCCTTGATTGCGACCTAGGTGTTAGAGCCATGCCAATGCTAGCCTTATATCCCCATAGCTAAACTTTACGGCGCGGTCGGTAAAGTGCCCAAATGCTAAAGATATTCGGGCTTCCTAGACCGATGTTGCCCGTAGGGAATAAGCGCACCGCGTTTGTTGGTTCTCGCTCTGTGTCTCTATAGCAAGTAGGGATTTCACAGACAAGCCAGGGTAAGCAGTATGCTTATCCCCGTTGCGCCAGTTACTGCGAACGGTTACGGGCATTCTGCCCTTGCCAGCTTGTCTCACACATCAATCTGACACAAAGGCGTAACTTCGCGCACTTCTTGCGCTAGATACGAATGTATATGGGCATTATGCTACAAATTAACAGCGTTCATTTCATCGGTTAAAACAAACGCATCGCATTTGCTGCGTGGGATTTCTGCCAAAATCGTATTAAAGCTTAGCATCTAGAATAAATTGCACGATGAAAAGCACCATAAAGAGATAGAGAAGCGGGTGGACTTCTCTAAATTTCCCACAACAGATTTTGATTAATGGGTAGGTGATAAGTCCCGCACCTACACCATTAGTAATGCTATAAGAAAGCGGAATCCAAAAAAGCACAAAAAAAGCAGGCAAAGCTTCCTCTAGGTCGCGCCAGTCAATTTGGTTTAAATTACCCATCATCAAAAAGCCTACCACAATAAGAGCGGGAGCGGTAATAGCAGGCACACTAGCTAGCACTTTGGCTAAAGGCGCTAAAAAGAGCATGCTAGCGAGCAAGAAAGCGACCACAAGACATGTAGCCCCTGTGCGTCCCCCCACGCTCACACCCGCTCCAGATTCAATATAGGCGGAGGTAGGTGAAGTGCCTGCAAGCACGCCTAAAGTACTGGCTATCGCGTCTGCGCAAAGCGCACTTTTGGCGTTAGGAAAGCGCCCATCTTGGAGTAACCCCGCCTGTTCAGCAATGCCAATCATGGTTGCCGTAGTGTCGAAGAGCATCACCAAAAAGAAAGTAAAAACCACTGCACCTAAGTTTGGCTTAAAAGCACTCAGGATCTCTAGCTTAAAAAAAGTGCTGTCGATATGGTGAGGAAGCTCAAAGAGATGATCGGGAAGCTGGACATGCCCTAAGGCAATGGAGAGTAGGGTAGTGATCACAAGTCCTAGAAAGATTGCTGCCTTGATGCGATTGACCATCAATATTAAAGTGATAAACAAACCCAATAAGGACATGTAGGCGATAGGATGGGCAAAATTACCTAGAGTAACTAGAGTGGCTGGAGATGCCACAATCAAATGGGCATTTTGCATGCCAATAAAAGCGATAAAAAGCCCAATGCCTGCTGTGATTCCTGCCTTTAAAGATTGTGGAATAGCATTGATCAAAGATTCTCTAAAACCAGTCAATGACAGGAGTAAAAAGATGAGTGAAGCTAAAAAGACACTGCCCAAAGCGCTTTGCCAAGAAATACCCATTCCAAGTACAATTACAAAACTAAAATATGCGTTCATACCCATGCCGGGGGCAATAGCGATAGGATAGTTTGCCATAACACCCATGATAAGAGTGCCTAGCACTGATGCCAAAATAGTTGCCATGAAAACCCCATCAAAGTCCATACCCGCTTTTTGCAAAATAGCAGGGTTAACGATAATAATATAGGACATGGTGATAAACGTTGTAAGTCCAGCGATGAACTCGGTGCGCCAATTAGTTTGACGCGTGTGAAATCCAAAAAAACATTCTAAACGGGCTAGCACGGAGTCATTCCTTCAGGAGTTAAATATATGTGCGGAGAAACAGAAGCACTTGCAGAATCGAGCACTTACGAGAAGTACACTCTTAAGCAAAACCAAGCGCTGACACCAAGTGTAATTATAGCGCAAAACACTAACGAGTGCCTTTATGCCTATGAGTAGGTTAAGAATGTTGCTGCGCAAATCAAGGATTTAGATTAACCTAACCATCGGAAAGCAATAAATTTTATCCATGGCACACATAGAGATAAAAAGAGGCTCAAGTTGAGCAATCCAAAAAGCAACCCATATTTCCAAAATTCCGCACTTTTAATATAATTGCTCCCATACCATACTAAAGATGGACCTGTGCCATAGGGGGTAAGAATCCCCATAATTCCCAAAGTAAGCATTAAGAGCAGCGCGAGCTCTTTAAGTTCTACGCCCATCACACCCGCACCCATACTCATGAAAAGCACCAAAAGTGCACTTACATGCGCGGTAACACTAGCAAATAAATAATGCGAAAGGTAAAATCCAGCAATGAGCACGCATACCATCGTTGTACCTGAGAGTCCAAGATGTGTCATGGAGGATTGGGCGAGATGACCTATATATTCCAAAAAGCCCACACTTTTAAGACCACTAGCCAATGTAATGAGTCCCCCAAAAAGGAAAAAAATATTAAACGCTGCATGGTTAGAAACGACATCTTTCCACTTAATGATGCCAAAAAGCACCATGAGCACCATAGAGAGTAAGGCGGTGGTGGTGGCTTGTATATTTAAGTGTTTGCCTCCTATCCAAAGTATCAATGTAAAGACGCTCAAGCCTAGCATCAAGTATTCTTTCTGTCCCATTGTGCCCATTTTGTTAAGTTCTTGTTTAGCCCAAATGCAAGCATCTTTAGAGCCTTTGAGTGTAGGTTTACAAACTTTGTAGGCAAGATAGGGTGTGAGCAAAAAGAGCGTAATGCCTGCAGGCAAAAATGCCAAAAACCAACCTACCCATGAAATTTCGATACCATGACTTTTAAAGGCGCTTTCCATTGCTAAAAGATTGGGGGCTAGAGCAGTGAAAAACATAGAAGAAGTAATGCAAGTAGTGGCTAAACCTGTCCAAATTAGATAAGTGCCAATTTTATGCGGTTCTTTGTCAGGAAAACTGCCCACTAAGGGCGGAATGTTAGATACAATTGGGTATAGAATTCCACCGCTTCGCGCTGAATTGGAAGGAATAAAAGGAGCTAATACCAAATCTGCTAATGCCACAGCATAACCCAGACCTAAAGTCGTTTTACCTAGTAGACGAATAAGCCATAGGGCTATGCGCCTACCTAAACCGCTTTTTTCATAACCTAAACCTAACATGAAGGCAATAAAGACAAGCCACACCGTTTTATTAGCAAAACCACTTAAACCCCAAGTGATAGCAGCTCCTGCACTTACATGCTGAGTGCTAGGTCCAATGCGTAAAACTACACAAACGACAATGCTAATAACAGCTACTAAACTTGCAGGGATCGGCTCAAGAATCATACCCAAAACCATGCCCATAAAGACACTAAAATAGAGCCAAGCCAAATCAGATAATCCAGCGGGTGTCGGCAAAATATAAAGTCCCAATACCATGCCTAGGGGCAAAAGATACCTCCAAGCTACCAATAGTTTTACCATCTAAAGCTCCTAGAATACATAATTTTGAATCAAGACCCTGAAAGTCAGAAGCCTCTATTCTATCTCACTTATATGCCTTGAACATAAAATATAAAATAGACATATAAGAAGTGGCATGGCAAGAAATAAGCGCGCTTTATTATAATTGTAAGTATAAAAGACAAGAAAGAATCATAAAGTGCAGTTATCGGTATATGAATTACATCGGTTCTAAGGTGCGTTTGTCCTCTTTTTTATTTAACCATATCGAAAAAGTTGTGCGGAGTAGAGGGGTTGCACTTCAAGAATGTCGTTTTTTGGATCTCTTTGCAGGTACTTGTGCAGTAGGCAAACTCTTTAAAGACAAAGTACAACAAGTATTGAGCAATGATAGAGAATTTTATAGTTTCGTACTTGCCAAGCACTATATAGAAAACTCTAACCCATTGCCACGCGTGCCTCAGTTGATAGAAATTTTAAACACAATACCTCCCTTTAAAGGTAAGATTTACACGCACTATGCACTTGGGGGCGGGGCGGGGCGACAATACTTCAGCGATACGAATGCTATGAAAATCGATGCGATTCGTTTACAGCTTAACCAATGGCAAGCACAGAAGAGAATTAGCGAGCAGGAGTTTTATTTTTTACTAGCTTCTCTGTTAGAATCTAGCGATAAAGTTGCTAACACCGCCTCACTTTATGGAGCGTTTTTAAAAAAACTTAAAAAAAGCGCGCAACAGGATTTTATCTTACATCCCGTTTCTTTGCTTCTAAGCCCCCACGCTCATCACGCTTTTCAAAGCGATGCGCAAACTTTGCTTAGACATGTTTCTAGCGATATTCTTTACTTAGACCCTCCCTATAATGCTAGAGAATATGGTGCGAATTACCATTTATTAAATTCTATTGCTCTCTATGATGACTTTATACCTCAAGGTAAAACAGGTCTGAGACCTTATGAAAAATCCGTATGGTGTCAAAGAAAAATGGTGGCTGGCGCATTAGAGGATATACTCAAAAGTGCAAAAGCCCGTTTCATCTTTTTGAGCTATAACAATGAAGGGTTATTGCCCTTAGAGCAAATCCAAAAAATCTTTAACCGGCATGGCAAATATTCCCTTGCGAGTCAACAATACAAACGCTTTAAAGCCGATACCAAACGCCCTCAAACTCAAAAAAAAACAACAGAATACCTCCATATTTTAGAAAAGTACTAAAAATCCCCTGCTGATTTTTTTTGACGCACTCCCCATTACCCTCTGGGATAGGGAACTAAGACTCCAAACGGGGCTATCCCGTTTGAAGCCGCGATCTCCGCTAAAGTTAGAATTCACTAGCTTTAGTTATGGGGAGTATGTCAAGAGGTTTTCTTCATGGCTAAAAGCGCGCCTTTATCAAAGTGGGGTGTGTTGAGCGTGGGAGGTTTTTGGAACACTTGCTTGCTAGCTACGCTCTCTTGGATACTTAAAAGCGCGCTCTTGATACTAGTTAAACCTTCTTCTAATACAGCACGCATTTTTTCTAGCCCTTCAGACTTCAGAACTTCTAAGGGATTGGGCACTTCCACGCGCAAAGGTTCTTGAGAATCCAAGAGAATATGCAAACACCCTCCAAAAAGTTCCTGTTCTTTAAAACGTGCCTTGAGCACTATATCTTGTATTCCTTCATGCGCGCCCGATTCAAATTTGAGTAACTTTTGACAAGCAACCTGCAATGTTTGCAACGCCCCAATACTCTCATTCAAGCCCTTGATCTCGCGGTTAAAATGTTGTATCTTACGCGCTTTTTGCTGGGTATCCAAGATACCTAGATCGGCCGGGTCAATATCCCCTAAGTGCTTTTTAAAGACCTCTAGCATGTTCTCTCTCATGACCTATCCTTGTAACAAGATACTCAAGACAAGCATTTTTTATTCCCATGTAACATGAATATCCATGTATAATGACAACTTAAGTTGTATTAAAGCGCACACTAAGAAAAGAAAGGCTACCCTCGCAATAGGTAAACGAAATTAGTGCAAACCTGAGTGGTTTGGGTGCGCTCATTCTAGCCACTAAAATTAAGCACGATGACGGGTTAGCGACTAATCTTCACCCATCAGTGGGTCTGTAAGTCTTTTGGGTTAGAAACTAGTTTTGCGGACTATAAATAGCAAAGCCTTTCGAGTTCAGAAACGCTAGTTTCTGTTAGTTGAGAAGCTCCTCTCTTTAGGGGGGTGGTTCACCGCAATAAAACTTATAAGGGCGATGTCTTCGATGAGCATGGTGTTGGTATCTTATTAGATGTTAACTAGTTTAGAGATTTTGCGCGCACTTAAAACTCTTAATTTACTTAAAAATGCCCCACCTTTGTGGTGGCCAGGAGCAGGAAGCTTTGAGGTAGTTGTAGGGGCGATTTTAACCCAAAATACCCGCTTTGAACAGGCACATAAGTCTCTAGAAAATCTCAAATCAGCCAGTGCACTAAACTTGCATTCCCTAGCTCATATTGATCTGGATATTTTAGAGTCTTGCATCAAACCCAGCGGATTTCATCGCCAAAAGGCGCGTTATATAACACTTTTAAGCCAGCATATCTTGCAAGATTTTAACACGTTCGAAATCTTTCAAAAAGAAGTGAGCCGTACTTGGCTATTAGTCCAAAAGGGAATAGGGTTTGAAAGTGCCGATGCAATCTTAAATTACGCCTGTTTAAGACCTGTCATGGTGGTGGATAGATACACCTATCAATTGCTCAAATCTCTAGGACTAGACCTACCCGATTACTCGTCTTTGCAAGAGTTTTTCATGCATGGCATAGAAGCTGATCGGGATCAAACTCTATCTCTCTATAACCATCAGCTCGATCTAGCAAGTATTTACGCACGCTTTCATGGCAAGATTGTTGCGTGCATGCGTGCTAAAATTAACCTTAATTCTCATTTGAAGGGCTATCATGATCTTTATTGACGCGTGCTTTAGAAAACAAACCCCCTACACCCCTATTTGGCTCATGCGCCAAGCGGGGCGTTATCTTAGCGAATATCAAGAACTTAGAAAACAAGCTAAAGATTTCTTAGCGCTCTGCTCTGACGTGCACTTAGCTAGTGCGATCACTTTGCAGCCGGTAGAAATTCTCAATGTGGATGCAGCCATTCTTTTTAGCGATATCCTTGTATTGCCTCATGCAATGGGGCTACCCCTAGAATTTGCGCCTCAAATAGGACCTCGATTCCTCGAGACGGTACGCACTCTAGAGCAAGTAAAAGCCTTGTATTCCCACGCTTATAAGCGACTGACTTATGTCTACGACACACTCACAAGTGTGCGTGCTAGACTAGATAAAGATAAAGCCTTGATTGGCTTTAGTGGCGCACCTTGGACTTTGGCAACTTACATGATAGAGGGGCAGGGAAGTAAGACTTACCACCACTCTAAAAAAATGCTCTATAGTCAGCCTGAAATAGTGCATGCTTTGTTAGAAAAACTCACTAGCGAGTTGATCGCCTATTTGTCTAAACAGATAGAAGCGGGGGCAAATGCCTTGATGATTTTTGATTCGTGGGCGGGCGCGCTGGAGTTAGAGGCGTATTTAACATTTGGTTGGGCTTATATCCAAAAAATCACCCATGCGCTCAAAGCCAAACACCCTAATATCCCCCTAATTGTCTTCCCTAAGGGCGTGGGGGCGTATTTGGCGCATTTGAGCGGAGAATTTGAGGTCTTTGGCTGTGATTGGGGCACACCTTTAGCTATGGCTAAAGAGATTTTGGGCGATCGCTATGTCTTGCAGGGCAATTTAGAACCCGCAAGGCTTTATAACCAAGAGGCGATGATTCAGGGGGTGGCGCGCATTTTAAACACAATGGGCAAGGACCCGGGTTTTATTTTCAACTTGGGGCATGGCATGCTTGCAGACCTGCCCCGCGCGCACGCGATCGAGTTGGTCTCTTTGGTGCGTCAAAAAAGTCGGCGTTAAGGGGGGCGCATGGGGATTTGTGAATTTTGCGCCCAGCCAGCGGGTTTTTTGCGCAAACAACATAAAGAATGTTTGCAAAAGCACACACAGGCACAAGAGCAAATCCAACTAGCTATCCAAGAGGCTTATCAACAACATAAAACCGCCCCCCAAGAGTTAGAAACGCTGCGTAACTCTTTAAACCAACGCGCCACAAGCGCGTTTATCGATCCCTCTTTACAACAGGATTTGATCGCTAAAGGGGTGGGGCGTGCCATTGAAACAGCCTTAGAAGATGGTCTTTTAAGCGTGGATGAAGAAGAGAGGATTAAAGCTCTCGTTGCCTTTTTTCAACTCTCACAAGAAATATTAGACAAATGGGGATATTATACACGCCTCATGCAAGCCTATATCTTGCGCCAAGTGATGGAGGGGGTACTACCCCAATGCCTTAACTTGATGGGCGACCCCCTGCCCTTTGTGTTTCAAAAGGGCGAAAAACTCATTTGGGTAGAACAGGGCGTGGCGTATTATGAAACCAAAACTACAAGCCGCTATGTGGGGGGCTCTCAGGGAGTGAGTGTACGCATTATGAAGGGGGTATATTACCGCGTGGGGGCCTTTAAGGGACGCAGAATTCAAGAGGATCAATTACAATATGTGGACACAGGCGTACTTGCCATCACCACGAAGAATCTTTACTTTGGCGGAAAGGCAAAAAGCGTGCGCATCCCCTTTGCTAAACTGGTGTCCATAAGCCCCTATGAGGATGGCATTAGCGTGCACAAAGAGGGCGCAAACGCCAAGCCCCAAGTGTTCTACAATGGAGATAGCTGGTTTTTATACAATTTGATCGCCAATCTTAACAATTTGGGCTAAGCTCCGCGCGCAGGGTTTCAAGCCCCCAATCAAGGGGCTAGTTGCGCGCTCCTTAAGCCACTCTTTATTTTTATCTCCCTAGAATAGCCTTTCTATTTCTATAAAAAAGGATCGCCATGTCCAACTTCGCTGGTTTTGTGCGAGGGGAGGGTAACTCTCTCTAATTCTCTTGCTTGTTTAGCCCTCATGCTTGGGGGGCTCTTATGAAAATCTTTAAATCATGTTCTGTTGTGCTGGGTGGGTGTTTATTAGCCCCTATGCTAAGTGGGTGCTTGGGGGGGTTGTTGGGGAATTCACAACCCCAAGAAACGCCCAATCAAATTTTGCAAAAAAAACGCCAAGAGTGGCAACAATCAAGGAAAGTCCAAGAGGCCAAACAACGGCAACAGGCAAGGCAGTCTTTACAAGCACAAAGGCAGTCTATACAAACGCAATTAGCCTACGAACGCGCCGCATCATACCTAGCAAATCCAAACCAAGCGGGCTATGAAGACTATAGCTATGACAAGGCCCTAACAGACTTGCAAGAAGCCATCAAGGGGGGTAATGCTGATGCGCTGGTGGCACTAGGAGATATGTACTTTAGTGCTCAGGGCGTGGCGCAAGATGATGCCAAAGCCTTTGACTATTACACCCAAGCCGCTAGCAAAAAAGTTGTTGGCGCATACGCTAGGTTAGCGCATATGTATGCCTTTGGCGCAGGTACAAAGCAAGACACTAAAAAAGCCTTAGAATACGCTAACTTAGCCATTCAAGGGCAAAACATGCCCGCCCATTTGACTTTAGCGATCATGTATATCAATGGGATCGGTGTGCCCGAAAATGGCGACAAAGCCCGGGAACATTTAAACATTGCATGCAAAGGCAATGTCAAACAGGCTTGCCAAGTCTTGGATGTCATCGGTCAATAAGGTAAAGGAGAATAGATGAAAACAAAAATGAAGTTTGCGGCTTGTGTTTTGGGGTTGGGAGCGGGTGTTTTGGGGGCAAAGCAGTTTGATCCGCAAGAATGTGGTGTCAAAATGCCCGGTGCGGGTTATTTTGCTTATGGGACAATGCGCGGTGCCGTATCTACAGGATTGTCTAATCTTGGATTGAGCACACAAGATGCTATCGCATGTTTTAAAGTGGCTGCGCAAGCGGGGATTTACACCGCTTATACAGATTTGGGAAACTTGTATCAACAAGCCAAACAATACAAAAAAGCCCTAGAAGCCTACCAAAAGGCTGCAGACAAGGGCGATGATGCTGCGATGATTCAGTTGGGGACTATGTATAGCAGTGGATTGGGGGTTGCCAAAGACTACCACAAGGCGTTTAAATACTTTGAAAAAGCCTCGCTAAAGTGGAATGTTGCAGGGCTTGTGGAATTGGGAGTTATGTATGAATATGGCTTGGGGGTGAAAAAGGATTATGCCAAGGCGATGGAGTATTATCAAAAAGGCAAGACAGACAACAAGGGGAATATGGCATTGGGGGCATATGTGCAAATAGGACATTTGTATTTTGAGGGCTTGGGGGTGAAAAAGGATTATGCCCAAGCTATGGACTATTTGAAGCAAGTAAGCACAAGCGATAATAAAGAGGTAGCTCGAGAAGCAAACCGCATGTTAGGCTCTATTTTTGAAAAGGGGGGCTATGGGGTTGAGCAAGATATTAGCCAAGCCCAATTCTATTACAAAGAGGGGGCTAAAGCGGGGGATCAAGAGTCCAAAAAAGATCTCATTGGACTCTTAAACGCCGAGGCTAAGAAATACCAAGATGGGCAAGATTATGAAAACGCCCTTAAGCTTTACCAAGAGGTTGCTAATGCAGGCGATCCGGATGGTTATGTCCATATCGGGTTGTTGTATATAGGGGTGCAGGGGAAAAAAGTGCCCAACAAGCCCTAGAATACTTTCAAAAGGCTACAGATAAGGGCAGTTCTTGGGGTTATGTGGAGCTGGGCAACATGTATAAAGATGGCAAGGGGGTAGCCCAAGACTACCAAGAGGCGATCAACTACTATAAAAGAGGCATGCAAACGGGCAATGCTTTGGGCTACTATAGCATGGCCTCCTTATACCTTGAGGGCAAAGGCGTGCCTAAAAGCCCAACAAAAGCGATCGAGTATTACCAAAAAGCGGCCTCTTTGGGGAAGGGTGATGGTTGGTTTTATATCGGACAAATGTATGAGATGGGGCATGGGGTCAAACAAGATGATGCTAAAGCCATTCAATACTACCAAAAAGCTATCCAAAAGGGGAGCGCCTTGGCTTATGCGCGTCTAGCTAACTTCTATCAAAATGGGCGGGGGGTGAAACAAGATTATGCAAAGGCTATGGAGTTTTACCAACAAGCTGCCAAGTTAGGAGACATTGCAGGTTATGCGGGCATGGGCAAGTTATACAAAAATGGCTATGGGGTGAAACAAGATTATAGCAAAGCCATCAAGTATTACAAAAAGGCTGGAGAGGCAGGGTATTATTCTTTGGCTCTTGCCTCTCAGCAAGGTTTAGGGATGGTGCGCGACTACTTGGGTGCGATTACATACTACAGGCGTGCCATCAACGCGGGCGATACAAGAGGCTACGCTGGTTTGGGCTCACTCTATGAGGGCGGGCACGCCTTCCGCCAAAACTTCGCCAAAGCCTTAGAACTTTATAAAAAAGCAGGGGATGCTGGCTATGCCGGACTAGGCTCGCTCTATGCAAGGGGTTTAGGCGTGCCTAAAGATGCACAAAAAGCCCAAACATACTACAAAAAAGCCTGCGATCTAGGCTATGAGCAAGCCTGCACGCTTTTAAGCAAATGAACAACGGGGGCTAAGAGATGAAAAAAGACTACCTAGACATTGTCCTAGCCGTGCTCAAAGAGGCAAAAGCCCCCGTGTCCATCCATGCGCTTTATAGCAGGGCACAGGAACTTTACAGCGCAGGCAAGATTAGCCAGATGTTTAGCACAGCAGAAGATGGGACTTATTACCCCGTGTGGTTGGCTTTAAAGAACAAAGAAACCCTGCCCTTTGTGCAGGTTTCACAACGCCCCATCACTATTGCCCTAAAAGAATACGCGCCCAATGCGCTAGAGGCGCAGGCAACAAGCCAAACTTCTAGCAAAACAGAACGCCACCACGAACGCTTATTACACCCTTTGCTAGCCCACTTTGCTTACACCAAATGGGGCGCACACACCAAGACCATTTACCACGAAAAAGCCTTAAAGGGCACAAAGGGTAAAAACTCTTGGCTTTATCCGGACATGGTGGGGGCAAGCTTTACCTACCAAAACTTTGAGCCCACCTTGCGCCAATTTGTAGAAAACTTTGGCAATTTGCCCTTGGAACTCTTTTCTTTTGAGCTCAAAAAGGAGATGGATTTAAGCCATTGCAGAGAATATTACTTCCAAGCCATTAGCAACAGCTCTTGGGCGCACGAGGGTTACTTGGTGGTGGAGAAAATCAACACAGCAGACAATAATTTAATGGACTTGCTCAAACGCTTGCACACCAGCTTTGGCATTGGGGTTGTCTTGCTCAATGTGCAAGACATGCAAAAAGCCAAGTGTTGTTAAACGCCAAATTTAAAGAAAATTTAGATCACGCCATGTTGGGCGAATTGTCTCAAAATAGCCCCGATTTTAAAGACTTCTTAAACGCTTTGACTCTCTATCACGAGGCGATTAAGGCGCACATGAGTGAGCAAACCAACTTTCAAGCCTTTGATAGCGTGCTAGACAAAGCGGCATTGCAAAATTATATCAGTATGGAGATCCTGCAACAAGCCCCCACAGAGTTATAAATGGCGATTAATAATGTCGTGCAAAGGGGAGGCAAGGTGTGTGCCTACGATGAAAATGGCGAGGAGCTTTTTAGTAAATCTGGGGAATTGGTGCGCTACACGAGCGATGCCGTCTTTGTGAGGCGGGGCAATCGGGTTTGCCAACTTGATATGTATGGCTATGTGGTGGATGGAAATGTTAAGGAGGAGACGCAATCTGGGAATGAGCTTGCAGGTTTTATCTTTCTTGTATTGGGTTTATTCTATGGTCTCTTTTGGCTTTTGCGTTTCTCATTGCGGCACTACCGCATCACATCAGTGATTGTTGTTATTCTTTTTGGGTGTGTTCTGCTAGCAGGTCTTTTTTCTCCAAGTCTTAAGCCACACCAAGAAAAAGCTGTGTCCTTTAGCAAAGATTACAACCACCGGCAACAAGCCTTTCACGATGCGATGGATCTCTTCACACAGCAAAACTACAAAAAAGCCCAAGAGCGTTTTATTTGGCTTGCCCAAATCAAATACCGCCCTGCCTTTAGTTCTTACATGGCCGGGCAATGTGCTTATAAAAAGAAACACTACCAAGAAGCCATTAAATTTTATCAACAAAGCCTAGCGATTAAAGAACAGGCAAGCTACACAGCCATTTTATTAGAAAACCTAGCCAATGCCTATAAAGCCCTCAAAGATGAGAAACATTATGCACATTACAGGCATCTTTTAGAACAACAAAGAGCAAGGAATTGATAATAAGGGCGCAAGATTTAAGCCCCACCCCCCTTTCAAGTTTTGATCTCTTAGAGCGTGCGCGAGAGGGGGGGGCGACTAGCCCTCCAACTTTTCTTTTAACAGCGCGTTGAGCGCGCTAGGGTCTGCCCCCTTGAGGTTTTTGAGTACCTGCCCTACAAAAAAGCCCAAGAGTTTGACCTTACCGCCTTTGTATTCTGCCACTTTATCGGGGTGTTGGGCTAGTAGGGTGTCAATAGCACGCGATAACTCTTGTGTGTCCTGCACTTGGGCTAAGCCCAGTTTTTCAATGAGGGTATCTACATCGCTAGGCTGGCTTGCGCTTTGGCTTAAAAGCGCGTCTAAGATTTCTTTGCCTGCCTTGCCTGAGATTTTTTTGCTATCTATGCGTTGCACTAAAGTGCCTAAAGTTTGTGCCTGCACTACACAATGCTCTAATTCCTGCCCTCCAAGTCGCCCTAACAACTCCACACACAGCCAAGACATACTTCCTTTCACGCTTGCGCCCATCTCTACCATGTCTTCAAAATAGCGCGCGATTGCCACATCGCTCACTAACATAGATGCGTCTTCTGGTTTCAACCCTAGCTCTATGTAGCGTACTTTTTTAGCATCGGGTAACTCAGGAATATTTTGCGCTTGCTTCAAAAACGCTTCTGGAATATATACGCGTCTAAGATCTGGATCGGGAAAGTAGCGGTAATCTGCCGAGCCCTCCTTATCGCGCATGGCTTGAGTGATTCCTTTTATCGTGTCAAAAAGGCGAGTTTCTTGCACCACTTCTTTAGCGTAAGTACCTCGTTCAAAAGCTTCAATCTGACGCCCTACCTCATAATCAATAGCTTTTTGAATGAATTTAAAACTATTGAGATTTTTGATCTCCACACGGGTATAAAGTTTATCTTCACCCTTAGGGCGAATGGACACATTGGCATCACAACGAAAATTACCTTCTTGCATGTTAGCATCTGAAATGCCTAGAAAACGCACTAAAGCATGCAATTTTTTTAAATAGCTAATAGCTTCTTGTGCGCTACGCAAATCTGGGCGACTCACAATCTCTAAAAGTGGTGTACCTGCGCGGTTCAAATCCACTTTAGAAAATTCCCCTTCGTGAATATTTTTACCTGCATCTTCTTCGAGGTGGGCGCGTTCAATACCAACACGCTTAACGCCTGTATCCGTATCAATATCCAAATACCCTGCGCTCACAATAGGGATTTCAAATTGGGAAATCTGGTAAGCTTTAGGCAAGTCAGGGTAAAAATAATTCTTGCGCGCAAAAACAGAGTCTTGATTAATAGTGGCGTTAATCGCCGTTCCAAACGCAATTGCTTTTTTAAGCGCCTGCTCATTAAGCACGGGCAGAGCCCCGGGTAGACCTAAGCATACCGGGCAGGTATTGCTATTAGGAGTGTCTTTAAAGCTGGTCGGACAACTACAAAAAATCTTAGTCTGGGTGTTGAGTTGGGTATGCACTTCTAGCCCGATAATGGTTTCAAACATGAAAATCCTTTAGAATAACTTACTAAGTAAACCAACGATAAAAACTAAAGCCCAAAATCCAAGATAGGCAAGACCACACATTAGCGCACAATAAATTATAAATGGTAACGCTCTTATGATGAACAGCACAATAATTACGCCAACATAAACACAGAGAGGAAATAAGATAAGGACACCAAGTATCAAGAGTAAAGTTTCTATTGTCAACTCCGAAATTTAATGCCAAATGCTCTCAAGACAAGCACCACAACTGCGCCCACAAGGGCTAGCCCAAGCAAGACAACTGCGATATTGGCAAAGAAGACAAGTACCGCCACCACAAGGGCGATGGCAAAAGCGATCACAAGGGCGATGATCAAAAAGACCGCCGATTCGATGAGCAGGTCAAACACCACCGGAAACACACTGACAAGCCCACCCAAAAGCAACAGCCCGAGTAGGCAAACGATAAAGAGTCCCATCAAAAGTTCTATCACAACGCCCTAAGAATTGTTACTTGTGCTCCACAGGCGCCATTTTTTCCTTTTGTGCTGCTTTTTTGGCTTGGATTTTGGGGTCCATAGTAACAATGCTAAAACTCAAATCCGCCACCTCTGGGTGGGATTTGATATAGGCGTTGATCTCTTCCAGCTTGAGGTTTTTAATGCGCTCTAGCATGATCTTGTCGTAATCTAGGGGCAACCCTAAGTAAAAATTATGAAATTTTGTTGTCAAGCGTTTGCCTAAAGTCTCATTTGCCAAAGGCTCAGAACCTAGCAAGAATTTCTTAGCCCCCTCTAGCTCCTCCTGAGTGATGCCCTTTTCTATAAAATCCTTCACAACCTGCTTGACGAGCGCCACACTCTTATCTTGGTTTTCTACTTTGGTTTGCAGATAGCCTGTGGCGCAATTGATAATGCGTGAGAGTTGCACACGCATGTAGGCGCTGTAAGCTAAGCCCTCTTTAACACGAATGGTATCCATCAAACGTGAACCAAAGCCACTAGAACCCAAAACGAAGCTCATCACCTTAGCTAGGGGCAGTTCTTTTTCTAGGTCCTTCATGTAGAAGGGTGAGCCAAAGTAGACATAAGCCTGTTGGGTGTCCTTATAGGTGATTTTTTCTTGGGCTTTTTGCGCCGTGCCAAAGTGGGGAGTGAAGAAGGGTTTATTAGAAGGTAACGCCTCTAACAAAGGTTTGAGTTGTTCTAGAGTTTTGTCTGTATCCATATCACCACCCATCACAATGATAAGTCGTTCAATATCCAGCGCGTCCTCTAGTCGTTTTTTCACATCATCTAAAGAAATACCTTGAATGCTCTTGGGCGTGCCCACAGCTGGGTGCGCTAGAGGAGTATTGGCAAAGAGTAATTTATTGAGCTCAAGTTGCGCGATGTAGTCAAAATTGCTCATCTTTGTCAAAGCGCTAGCTACCATGTGTTTTTGTACCTTCTCTAAGGCACCAGGGGTAAGATTGGGTGAGAGAAGTAGATCGTGCAAATAGCCAATCGCCTTTTCTTGGTATTCTTTTAAAAATCCTAGATCGATGTGCAGAGACTCTAATCTAATGTCTGTATCTAGAGTGATGGCAAGTTGTTCTAACTGCTCGGCAAATTTGACACTACCTAGCTCTTTTGTACCCTCATTGAGCATTTCTGCACTCAGTCTTGAAAGTCCATACTTGTCTTTGTCCATCAAATTTCCCCCTCCGATAAACATTAAACGGATTTTCCCCATAGGAAGCAAACGGTTTTCTTCATAGATCACCGGAATTTTAATGCCTCTGACTCCAAAATACTTAATGCCTTCTCCAACCTGATCACGCTTGATCACGCTATAAGTGTTTCCTTCTCTATTTTGTTTTGTCTGTTCCATCCATGCTCCTATGATAATCAATACCACTACCGCCACGACCAATAAGAGCGCATACCGCGCATTTTTGAGTTTTGCGCTCATCAATACCTCTCTAAAATCTCATATGCCGTATTGCGTTTAGCGGCTTTGCCACCCAAATCCGCCACTAACGCGATCATCTCTTCCTTGTTCATGCAAAAACTCGTACCCGCCGCTTTAACCACATTTTCCTCCATCATCACACTTCCCAAATCGTTTGCCCCAAAGAGCAAGGCTAACTGCCCAATCATCGCTCCCTGTGTTACCCACGAACTTTGGATATTTGTAATATTATCTAAAAATAGGCGGCTACAAGCTAATAAACGCAAATAGCGGTTACTACTCGCTTTTTTAATATCAGGTCTTTCTTGTTGCAATGGGGTAAAGTTGGGCTGAAAACTCCATAGAATAAACGCCCTGAAACCTCCCGTTTCATCTTGCAAGTTGCGTACGCGTTCTAAGTGCTCTACAACATCTTCCTCTGTATCTACGCTACCAAACATCATAGTTGCTGTACTCTTGATTCCACACTTGTGCGCCTGCCTGTGCACTTCAATCCAACGATCCGCACTGAGCTTTTTGGGCGCAATTACGCGACGCACCCGATCGCTTAAAATTTCCGCCCCTGCCCCCGGAATGGAGCTCAAGCCAGCCGCCTTTAAACGCTCTAGAACTTCTACTAAGGAAAGTTTAGAAATTTTAGCAATGTAATCGATCTCTACAGCTGAAAAGCCGTGAATAGTGATAGTAGGAAATTTTTGCGCAATATGAGAAACCAAATTCTCATAATAGTCGATTTTAAGTTGAGGATGCACACCCCCCTGAAATAAAATTTGTGTGCCCCCGATGGCTAAGAGTTCTTCAATCTTACTATCAATCTCTTCAAAGCTGAGCAAATAACTATCCCCATCTTTGGGACGGCGTTTAAAAGCGCAAAATTTGCAGTCCACAAAGCAGATATTGGTGTAATTGATATTGCGATCTACAATAAAAGTCGTGGTGTTATCCGGATGTAGAGCCTGCTTCTTGGCTAAGGCTAGAGCCCCGAGCTCCTTTAGGGGCTTGTGTAGCATCCATTCTAAAATAGTGGCTCTGTCTAAGCGTTCCATTGTGTTCCTTTAAAAACGCGTTCCCATAGAAAATTCAAAGCGTTGGGTGAGATCGCCCATATCAGGGTTAAAATAAAGTCCTCTCTTACTGCTCCAATCATTAAAAAACGCGATAGGGAAAATAAGTACCAAAGGACCCATGGGCGAAATCCATTCAATTTGAATCCCTGTAGAGGCGCGCCAAGTGCCGTGTTCATAGCCCGCTCCCACCACGCCATAATCTTTAAAATTCACATCACTACTATAAGCGTTATGCCAAAATCCCCCGCCTTTGCTATCGGTTTTAAAAGTCAAAAAGCCCCAGTCAAAAAACCATGCCACGCGCATTTTAGCCGCTTTGAGTAACCCATAACTCAACTCCACAGAGCCGGTATAAAGCCCGTCGCCCCCAACCCACATGCCCTCAGGAGTTCTAGGAGTGATTGAGCGGTTCCTAAAGCCACGAATGGTAGTAACCCCCCCTAAATAGAAAACCGAGTTCAAGGGTAAATAATCTTCTGTATTGTAGCGGAAGATGTAACCCCCTTGAGTTTTAAAACGCGCGATCAAGTCAATAAGAAGATATTTTTGTAAGTGGTGGTAAGCGGCAAACTTGCCATAAATTTTAGTGTTGCGCACATTCCCACCCAAACCATTCCAAGAATTGAGTCCGCCTGCAGAAGGTAAACCCGCCATCGTGGTGTAGTTAGAGAAAGTGAAGCCATTTTTGGGGAAATAGTAATCATCTGTATTGTCAAAGTTTGTACTCAGAGTAAAGGAGCTAGTCGTAGGGGTATGATAATCGCGATTCCATAAACCACGAAGAGGCTGACCATCTGGACCTTTCACAACCTGACCATCTGGAAGCGTGATCACGGTGTTTTGGCTGCTATAAAACATCTCATAAAGAGGACTACTAAAACCAACAATCTTATTAACGCTAAAGTTATAGCCAAAGTTCATACTAAAGGTGTTGGTGAGCATGCGCCCTACCGTAGCGCTAAACCCACCCCCCTGCTGGATGTAGTTATAATTAATAATATACTCCGCAAAAAGACTAAGCGAAGAACTGTAGCGGCTATCAAAAATTCTAGGGTTTGTCAGAGTCAAATTCCCCGAAAACATACGCCCACTCCCTTTCATGCCATAGCTACTACTATAGCCACCCCCCGTAGCAATATTGGCATAAAGACTCATGCTCTGCCCAGTCCCAAATAAGTTTTTCTCACTCACGCTTCCATTGAGCATCAACCCGCCATAACTTCCATAGCCCAAGCCAAATTGCAATTGCCCCGTGCGCCCCTCTTCCACATTAACTAATAAATCCATCAGTTCACTATTGACGCGACGCTCTTCGATCTTAACCTTAGAGAAAAAGCCCAAACGGCGCAAAGCATTTTCAGAATTGGCAACTTTGGTTAAGCTATAGCGTTCTTTGGGGTTAAGCCACACTTCACGGCGAATTACGCGATCGCTGGTGCGTTGGTTACCTGAAATGATAATATCGTTAATATAAACCAAATTGCCGGTTTCAATGCGGTAAATGACCTTAACTTTACCGTTTTTTTCGTCTTTATCTAGGTCTGGCTTAACCACAGCAAAGGCATACCCCTGATCGGCAACTTCGCGTTTTAAGGTTTGGGAATCAGCGCGCATGTTTTCGATATTGAAGATCGCACCTTTTTGAATCTTGAGGGATTTTAAGAGTTTAGGAATGGGAACAACGGGTTTATCAATTTGGATTTCGATCCCGGAAACGCGGTATTGAATCCCTTCCTTAACTTTGTAATAAAGCTTTGCTTTGTGCGTTGCAAAATTGGTATTCAAGAAAGGGGCAGACACATTTACATCTAAAAAGCCGTTACGCAAATACACATCTTGGATACGCATGGAGTCGTATTCTAGCTCGTTGAGATGTAATTTTCCGGAGTTTAAACCCCACATCCAACCCATGAAATCGCGTTGTTTATTAGCACTTAAAGATTCGACCACTCTAGGCTTGAGTTGTTCTCTGCCCTCGTAAGTGGATTTGGTGATGTAAATATGATTACCTCGATTAACTTGAAAAATAATGCGATAGGCCCCCCCATTGGCCAAACTTTCCGTACGCGCTTCTACCACACTGCCATAAAAGCCTTGCTGTTCCAAAGCAGCTTTTAAGATGTACTTGGCATTCTCTAGTTTTGTCTCGTCGTAGGTATCCCCCTTTTTGATTCCCATTTGCGTATAAAGAGTTTCTTTTTCTTTTTCAGTGCCATAGCCCTTAATCTCTACCCCTGCAATACGTGGCTTTTCTTTGAAGTGGAAAACTAATTTACCTTTCTTAAAAGTGGCATAAACATCTTCAAAATATCCCTGACTATAAAGCGCTAAAATCGCTTCATCGATTTTTTTAGGATCTAAAGATTCATTTTTTTTAATCTTGACAATTTCTCCAGCGAGCATGTCGGACATATAAGATAAGTCTTTGTACTCTATGCTGGTGATTCTATTCTCTTCAGCGTCTAGAGGGCAGAACAACTGCCCCACGCACACCAAGACAATGGTAAGAATCTTTTTAATGAGACACCTCTAATTTTGCATCGCTATAGAGCTGGATTATAGCGCTTTGAGTCTTAAAGAGAATAAAAATAAAAAGTCTCACGATTATAGCGAGTTTCAAAACGCTAAACTGACTTCTGCTGTGCCAATGTTATGGCTTTGGGGTTGATCGCGAAAAGTTTTGCTAAGGTTAGTGGCGATGAACGCAACTCTAAAACCTTTGTAAAGCAGAGCAATCCCACCCTCCACCGCATAAAGAGCAGGGGGGAGATATGTAACATTGCGTGTTTCTGGACTGTTGCCCTGCACAAAAACATCGATGGGCTGGTAAGTGCCACTTGCCCCTACAAACACATAAATAGACAGCTTATTGCTGTAGGGAAACCCACCACTAAAGTTAGAGTTGATCTTGTTGGGTCCAAAATCTGCATCGAGGTTATAGCCCATACGCAACATCGAACCTAATCTAAAATGCGTGATAGCATTGCCCAAAGTGATATCAGCCCCGGGAATCATGTCTATAGAAAAAAAACGTGTTGTCAGCAGGGGGACTTTGCGCAACCATTGGTAGGAAAATTCGAAAATAAATTCGTTACGGATTTGATGCGACCAACCTAAAAACTTTGCATCCCCGCGCATGTTGTGCACCCAATCTTGTATTTGTTCTGCAAACGCGTTAGGACCTACCGTACCAAAAGATAGAAAAATACTCTCTAGTGTGTGGGCACTACGCTGAAATATCCCTACATCAGCTCTAAGCCAGCCCGCATATAAGTGATCATGGGGCACTACACCATTATAGAGGCGGTTTTTTAATAGAGGTGTGTAGATACTTTGGGTTACAGAGATGCTAAAGCGCGTCATCTTGGGGGATTTGTAGAGCAAGCTCACATAACGACTCCAAGCCATCCAAGACTTATGGTAAGCTGCGCCCCAAAAATTATATTCTTTACTCACATAACCTACACGATTACCCGCTGTATAATAGCGATCAACGGGATAAACATAGGCATCGTTCTCAGATAAGAGCTCGATATACTGCTTCTTGTAAGGGACCAGCGTTGTCGGAGTTTCTAGCAGGGAGCGCGCATGGAGCGGACAGACCAACACGAAAACCACTAGCAATTTAAAGAAAATCTTAGCTGACAAAACTCCCTCTTTTGAGGATTTAGATTTGATCTCTAAAATAGCCAGTTATACCTTAAACCTACCAAGTTCATAGTCAAAAATATCGGCAGTTTTGTTGAGCGATGTGCTCGCTTGTGCGACAGCTTGCACACTCTCTTGGTTGGAAGTGCTCAATGCGCCGATCTTTTGAATCTCTTCTATAATCCCTTGAGTCAACTGCGCCACCTTCTTAAAGGCTTGAACATCTTCAATAGTGGTGTTGATAATAGTTTGCATACCCTGCACATTATTATCTACTACTCCTTGTAATTCGTGGGCAGCTTGAGAAACCTTAACAATCTCTTGAGCATTGCTATGTAAGTCTTTGCTAATATTATTAACACTTTGCACCACGCCATTGATGGTGCTATGGATATCGCCTAAACTACTTTGAGTTTTTTCGGCTAATTTGCGCACCTCATCTGCCACCACCGCAAAACCCCGCCCATGTTCGCCCGCGCGTGCAGCTTCAATCGCGGCGTTCAATGCGAGCAAATTAGTTTGATCGGCAATATCAGCAATGATAGTTAAAACCTTTTTAATTTCTTCGGTATCCTGAGAAGCCTGTTCAAGCTTATTGGAGCATTCCACGCCCAAGTGCGCATTATTGCCCAAATTTTTACTAAACTCTTCAATGCGCGTGCGCACCTCCTCTAAAGTATGGCTTGTGTTGACCAAATTATCACTATTGACTGCGGCGTTGTCCGCCCCACTTAAAATATTGGCGATCACGCTTTCCCCATTGCGCACCACGACTTGGATACGCTTTTGCTCTTCCTGAGCATTTTTAGAAACCGTATTTGAACTCTCCTGCAAAGTGCGGGCGATTTGGGCGTTTTGCGTGCTATTGCTCTTAATGGTCGCAATCACCCCATGTGTCTTTTCTAAAAAGGCATTAATACTCTTAGAAATGGTGGCAATTTCATCGCGCCCATGAACTACAAGGCGTTCAGTGAGATCGCCCTCTCTAGAAACGAGAGCTTGGATAAGTTGAGTAAGGTGCTTTAAAGGTTTGAAGAGAATATTGACGATAATTAAAATGAAGATGACAGAAATAACCAAAGACACAACAGAAGTGATCAATAAAGTGTGTTGCACAATATCTAAGTCTTTTAAGACAAATCCCTTGTCGCTCACGGCTAAAATTTTCCAAGAAAAGCCCGGTACTGTGGTCCATACATAATACTTAGCCATGCCATCAACATTGCTTTCAATCAATCCATCATGTGCAGAGAGAATCTGTGTAGAGATGGCTTTTTTCTCAGGAAATACGCCTGCAAAACGCTTTCCTTGTTCTAAATTGCTTGAACCTAAAATAAATCCATCTTGATCTAAAAAATGAATTCGTATACCCTTTGAAGAATATTCTTTAGCGCTATCTTGTACATAATTAAGAGGAATATCTGAACCCAGTACACCTTTTAAAACCCCTTTTTGCCAAAGCGCAATGCTGCAAGAAACCACGAGGCGTTTGGTAAAAAGATCAATATAAGGATGGCTTATAACGAGTTTGCGACTGGTTTTAGCTTGTTGATACCAATCGCGCTTACGCGGGTCATAGCCTTCTGGAATCTTGCCCACGAGCTTAATGATGCTCCCATCTTCAAACCCCACATGGATATCTGTAGAATCCATGCCATATTGCACATAACTTAAAATCTTGCGTACTGTAGCCACATCGTTCAAATCCATTCTTTCTAGCTGTTTAGCGGTTTTAACCAAAGCAGTTTTGATCGAATCGTCCCAACCTTTGAGCGAATATGAGAGCATAGAGGCAGTCTCTTTAAGATTATTTTGAGCTGATATGGTTAGTCGGTTATAAAGCCTGTAGCTGATAATCCCTGCCGTAATGCTAAAACTGATTAACAATAACACCGCAAATGTGAGGGAAATCTTGGTTTTGAAGCTCATGGTCCACCCCTTGTTGCCAGATAATATTAAGATAATAT
>NZ_FZMF01000043.1 GCF_900197685.1 Helicobacter baculiformis
ACGCGTTGTTGGGCGATCCTCATCAGTACGCTAGTTTTTCTCAAACCTTGCACGCTACGATTCAGGAATATACCTACGAAAAGATTGTAAGGAGCATAGAAGAAATCATGATCTCGTGATAGCATGTGTGCGTAAAGTCCAAATCTATAAATGGCGCATGTTAGCATGCTTTTTGCGCGCATTGGTGTATAATTTGGCTTTTGTAAGGAGTGTTTTTGTCCCTCAAACAACGATGTCAAAGTTTCTTAAAGTGTGCGATTTCTAAAAATTGGTTTCAATCTGCCAAACAAGCTTACAGCTTTGCCCTCTGCCTGCCCTCTCTTTCTTTTTATTACCACCCCCAAAAATTAAAAGTCTTTGCTAAAATCGCGCCCCTTAAGAATGAGGACTATATCCAAGCTAACCGCTTGTGCGGGGGGGGGGGGGGGGGTAACTCTTAAGCCCTATAAACGCCAACTTTTAATCCCCGATAGAGCCTTACACAAGGGATATTTTGAGCATGACCCCAAAGCTAGCAACCCTAAAAGCCCACTCAACCCTTGGGCATTCATCCGTGTGAAAAACGAGATCGCTACTTTGGAAGCTTGTTTATACTCTATTTTACCCGCCATCCAGCGCGGAGTGATTGGCTATAACGATTGTGATGACGGAAGCGCAGAATACATCCTAGAGTTTTGCCAAAAGTTCCCCACTTTTATCCCAGTGGCTTACCCGTACGAAATTGTAACCCAAGACCCCCAAGATTTCCACCACCAACTCTATCACTACTATAACTATGTCCTCTCTTTTATCCCCAAAAACGCATGGATGCTTAAAATTGATGCGGATCACATCTATGACGCTAAGAAACTTTATCAGAGTTTTTATCATGTTTGGCATCAAAATCAAGTCCTGAGTTATTCTAGAATCCATCTTCGCGTTGTGGACCAACAGGTGTATGTGCACAATCTTTGTAATTTTGGATGGGTGGAAGCCCATGGCGATCACAACCTCTACTGCAACAAGCCGCATGCGTTTGTAGAATGGGATGCGGGCGGTAGATCCTTAGAACAACAGAGCTTTCAAAATCAAGTTTTCATACACGACCCAGAGCTCACCCAATGGCACTTTCCCTTTGTTAAAAAGGCGCGCGCCCACATCGCCCAAAACCTAGAGTGGATTCCCCTAGAGGAGTTCAAAGCCCACCACGCCAAATTATTAGGCAAGCAGATAGACCCCAACATGCTAGACGAATCGCGTATTTTAGAAATTTACGCCCAGTTCAAAGAAGTTTAAAATTTTTGTTTGCACAACGCGTCTAGAATCGCGTTGATGAGTTTGGGGGCGTTGTCCTCCCCATAGGTTTTAGAGAGTTCGATCGCCTCGTTGATCACCACCGCCGGGTTGGTAGGCGTGTGTAAGATTTCATAAGCCCCCAAGCGCAAGATCGCGCGCTCCATACTCCCCATGCGCGCCAAATCCCAATCTTTGAGCAGGGGGATCAAGGCGTTATCTAGGGCGTTTAAATGCTTGAGCGTGCCCTCTAAAAGCTCTAGGGCAAAGCGTTGTTGGGCGTTTTTGATTTTCTTTTGGGCTAAAAAATCGGGGGCTTTGTGCAAGGCGGCTTCATTCCCGCTTTCATAGGCATACAGCAAGCCCACCACCGCCTCTCTAACCTGACTGCGAGTCGCCATTAAATTTGGGGGTAGAGATTGAGCAATTCAATCAAGGTTTGCATGGCTTCAAAGCCCTTATTGCCTGCTTTAGTGCCCGCGCGCTCTAGGGCTTGTTCAATATTATCGGTGGTGAGCAACCCAAAGCTCACGGGCAAGCCGTATTTTAGCGTGGTGTTAGCAATGCCCTTCGTGGCTTCTGCGCTGACATAGTCAAAATGCGGGGTCGCCCCGCGAATCACCGCCCCCAACACACACACCCCATCGTATTTTTTAGAGGCTAAGAGCCTATCTAGCACAAAGGGCAATTCATAAGCCCCGGGGACTCTCACCACGCTCAGGAGGGCTAAATTGCCCCCATGCCGTTTGAAATTATCCAGCGCGCCCTCCACTAAGCGATCGCTCACCAAGTGGTTAAAACGCGAAGCCAAAATGCCAACTCTCTCATCTCCCTTGAGGCATAATTTGCCCTCAAGACTCTTAAACTCTGCCATTAATGTCCTTTATTGTGTTGCCATGCCTGCAAGCTGAGCAAATCTTCTACTAGGGGGGCTAATTGCGCGGTGGGGATCATATTTGCCCCATCACTCAAGGCTTCTTTGGGGTTGGTGTGCGTCTCCATAAAAAACCCATCCACCCCCACCGCCGCGCTCGCTCTAGCCAAATAGGGCACAAAGGAGCTATCCCCCCCGCTCTTGCCCTGCGCCCCCCCGGGCATTTGCACGCTATGGGTGGCATCAAAGATCACCGGAGCAAAGGCGCGCATGATGACCAAAGAGCGCATGTCCACAACCAAATTGCCATACCCAAAACTCGCCCCCCGCTCGCATAAATAAATCCCATGTTCTAAACAAGTTTCATAAGTGGGGGTTTTATAGGGGTTTTTAGCGCGGGTGTTTAGGGCTTTGAGCGCGCTGTATTGCATGTCCTTAGGGTGCATGAACTGCCCCTTTTTGATATTTAAAACGCGCTTAGTCTGTGCAGCCGCGATAATCAAATCGGTTTGACGGCACAAAAACGCCGGGATCTGCAAGACATCCACCACCTCAGCCACCGCCCCCGCCTGCGCGCTTTCATGAATATCTGTAAGGAGTTTGTAGCCAAATTTAGATTTAATGCTATCTAGCATTTCTAAGCCCTTTGCAAGCCCGGGACCGCGATAACTCTCTAAACTGGTGCGGTTAGCCTTGTCAAAACTGGCTTTAAAATAAAAATCAATCCTAGGGTCTGTGGCTAGGGGCTGGAGCTCTTTAGCGATGGCTTCTAAGATCGCCATCTCTTCAATGACACAGGGTCCTGCGATCAACACGCACCGCGCGCTAGATTTTGACAAACTCTCATCCTTAAGTTGTATAATGGCGCATTGTAATAGCTTTTTGCTGAAAATACCACAAGGGAATTATGTATGCAACTCTGTCTAGCGCTGGATTTACCCGATAAACAAGCGTGCTTGCATCTGCTAGAGCAACTCAAGGGGCTAAATCTATGGGTGAAATTGGGATTAAGGGGCTTTGTGCGCGAAGGTCCTGCTTTTGTGCAAGAAATCCAAAAAATGGGCTTTAAGATTTTCTTAGATTTGAAATTGCATGATATCAGCTATACCATGCAAGAAGCCGCGCTAGAGTGCGCTAAATTGGGTGTGGAGATGATCACCTTGCATGCGAGTGCTGGAGGGCGCGCGCTTGAGAGCGTGGTAGAGCCCATGCGTGCCTTATCCAATGCGCCCTTACTCATGGGGGTTACCATTCTGACTAGCTTAGACTCTTTAGAAGTGGAGCAAGTCTACCATGCCCCCTTAACAGAGCAAGCCCTCCACCTTGCCAAACTCTGCTTTAGCAGCGGGCTAGATGGGGTGGTCTGCTCGGTGTTAGAGAGTCTAGCCATCAAGCAAGCCACAAAAGCGGATTTTCTCACCCTGACCCCGGGGATTCGCCCCAATGTGCAAGAGGTGCAGGATCAAAAGCGCGTGGGCACAATCCAAGACGCTTTGCGCGCTAGGGCGGATTTTATCGTGGTGGGTCGCCCCATTTACAACCACCCCAAACCCTTAGAGAGTCTCAAGCAGATTTTAACACAAATGGAGGGTTTGCATGCAAGTGTACACTAAAGCGAGCCAACTTGCCTCTTTTTGGGGGCAAGAAATCGGGTTTGTGCCCACAATGGGGGCGTTGCACCCCGGGCATGCTAGCTTGATAGCACAAGCCAGAGCGCAAAATCAAATCGTGGTGGTCTCTATCTTTGTCAATCCTACCCAATTTGCCCCTAATGAGGATTACCAAGCCTACCCTAGAACCCTGCAGGCAGATATTGCTCTGTGCGAGAGTTTGGGCGTGGATGTGCTCTTTACCCCAGAACCTGCACAGATCTACCCCTTTGGTGTGCTAGAGAGAATCACCCTCCAACCCCCCGCCTCTCTACTGGGCTTTGAGGCGGATATGCGCCCTAAACATTTTGATGGGGTGTTGCAGGTGGTGCTCAAACTCTTTAACTTGGTGCGCCCCAAACGGGCGTATTTTGGGCAAAAAGATGCCCAACAACTCCTCATTATCCAGCGCATGGTCGCCGATCTCTTTTTAGACATAGAGATTATGCCCTGCCCCATTGTGCGCGATGATGACGGCTTGGCGTTGAGTTCGCGCAATGTGTATTTAAACTCTGAGGAGCGCGCAACTGCGCGCAAAATCCCCCAAGCCTTGATGTATATCCAAAAAGCGATTCAAGAAGGGGAGCGCGATAGTGCCCAACTCATCGCGTTGGGCTTAGAAGTGTTGCAAGGGCTCAAGGTGCATTATTTGAGCGTGTGCGATCGCCAGCTAGCCCCCCTAGCCCAAATCCAACCCAACCAAACCTTAATTTTGTGCGCCGTGCAGGTGGGGGCTGTGCGCCTGTTAGATAATTTATGGGTGTGAGATGAAGCAAATAGATATAGACATCGTGGTAGAAGTGCTTAAGGCGATGGGCGCGCCCATCGCGGTCATGGATGTTTATCATAAGGCACAAGAGTTATACCAACAGGGCAAGATTAACAACATGTTCCAATGGGGCGGTAAAACCCCGCATTCAACTTGTGAAAGCCGTATTTACACCGCCCTTATAGAAACCCCCGACAAGCTCCCCTTTATCAAGGTACAAGACAAACCCGTTTTAATCGCCCTCAAAGATTCATCTTTGCCCCCGTCTAAACCCACCGCTAAAAAGCAACCCCCTAAAGAGCGGGATTTACACCCCCTTTTGACCTATATCGCCTACCACCAATGGGGGATTTACACCAAGACCATCTACCATGAAAAAAGCACAAAAAACGAAAAGGGTTTGGATAAGTGGATTTACCCAGACATGGTGGGGGTGAGTTTTGCGTATAAAGACTTTGAATCACCCCATGTGCGCGATTTCATTAAAAAGTTTGCATTCTCCATTAACTTAGTGAAGTTAGTGAGCTTTGAGCTCAAAAGAGAACTCAAGGTGGGTAATTGCAGACAGGCTTACTTTCAGGCAATCAGCAATAGCTCATGGGCGCATGCGGGCTATTTAGTGGCAGGGACATTGGATAGGGACAATCAAGAGTTGATGGGTTTGCTCAAACAACTGAACCAAAGTTTTGGGATCGGGGTCATCACCCTAGACATCCAAAGCCCCACACAAAACGCCATTTTATTAAATGCTAAAGAAAAGGAAAACCTAGACTACCCCACTTTAGACAAACTCGCCGAGCGCAATAATAGTGATTTTGCAACATTCCTTGAGAGTGTTATCGATTACGACTCTTTTGGGAGTAAAAATCTCGAACTTTATAAACAAAAGTTTGACCCCATCCCTAAGAATTTTTCTACAATCTGCTAGCTGATATTAGTCCTCTTTATGTCTTCGAGTTGCAGACTTGATAGAGATCGGAGGCACACCTACCATAATTTGCCACACACCCGCAAAGATCTCTCACTATCCCTCTAAAAAACGTTCTGTCCATAAAAAAACGCTGGAAACTTTTGGACACCATAGAAGAGGATTTCAAAAGCAAATTACAAAGATACTAAAGAGGTAGAAAGACATATCTTTTGCAGAAGTAAAAAGAGGAGATGTGGGGAATTTTTAATAATTCACCTGTTCTTGTTCTTGTTTGTTTAATTTTGGTTAAAATTTTCTCTCTATCTGCGATGACTTTTTCCCACACTCTCCGCGCCCAAAG
>NZ_FZMF01000029.1 GCF_900197685.1 Helicobacter baculiformis
TATGGGTTGGTTTTGTAGCTCTGCAGTCGCGCGAGTTTTGGAGCTCAAGGTGCAAACACATGCTGGTAATCCACGCGGAAGCCTTGCAAGAGTTCTTTCATCGCGGGGCTTCTAAGCCACTTATAAAACGCGTTGGCATGGGTGTGTTTGCAGGGTTGTGCCCAAAAATACCCGATGTAAATTCTATAAAGCACAGGGGGAAAGGGGTGCATGGCGCGTTCCTGTAAATAGAGTCGTGCTGGTAATAAGAGCAAATCTGTAGGTGCGTAAGCGCGCCAAGTGCGCATGGGTTGTAGATGGGGTGCTAATGTAGGGTTGTTGAGCGCTTTGGCTAGCGCATGGGGGTTAGAAGCATGTAAGCGTTGTTTCCACTCTTCTTTGCCCAACACTAACCATAACTCTTTGAAAACCAATTTCCCCCTTAGATTAAGTCTGTGCAAAGTGGACTTAGAGACAAGCAATCCATCTAAAGCGCAAAGGTCTTTGGGAATAGGTTCAATCCATACTATTTTTTGAGAGGTGTAGGCGATGGTAAGCAAGTCTAAGAAGCCCTCTTGATTGCCTAAATCGTTTCCGATTTTTAAGGGTTGCGCACCCAAAGGCAAGAGCGCGCAAACCCAAAAAAAACAGCGCATTAAAAGGCGCGTAAAATCGTATTGTGGAGTCGTTGGTTGAAGTCTTTAGCGTTTTTGAGCGCGCCCTTCTCTAGCAGATGTGCGCTCTCAAAAAGCAAGTGCGCCACATCAGAAAGCACGGCTTTATCCTCTACACTCTTGAGTTTTTGTACGATTGCGTGGTTAATATTGAGCTCTAGGGTTTTGGGTTGATTAGGGATTTCTTGACCCATTTGGCGCATTAAATTTGCCATCATAGCGTTTTGTGTGTCGCCCACCAACGCGACCACAGATTTTAAATCTTTAGACAAAGCGACATCTTTGATCTCATCTTTAAGCGCTTCTTTAAACGCCTCCAACACAGCGTTAAACTCTTGTTTTTCCGTTTCGCTCACTTCCTGCAAATCCAACTCTTTGAGGGTCTCTAGCGCGCTGGCATCCTTGAGGGGGGTTTTGTCGTATTCCTGCACGCCCGGGATCACAAAAGCATCCACTTCATCGCCCATTAAAAGTACTTCAAACCCCTTTTGGGTGTATTTCTCTAGTAAAGGCGCGGCTTTGAGTAAGTCGAGGTTTTCACCCATCATGTAGTAGATACTCTTTTGTGTTGCGGGCATGTTGGCTTTATATTCTTTGAGGGAGAGAAAATCCGCGCCCTTAGAGCTCTCAAAACGCAACAGCTCTAAGAGTTTTTCTTTATTTTCAAAATCACTATGTAAGCCCTCTTTGAGCACCTTACCAAATTGGGCATAAAATTTCTTATAAGTCTCTGTGTCCTGACTCAGAGTGGCGATTTCGCTCAAAATCTTCTTGGTAGACGCGCTCTTGATGGTGGCTAGGATTTTTGTTTGCTGTAAAATCTCGCGACTCACATTCAAGGGCAAATCTTCGCTATCAATAATTCCGCGTACAAAGCGCAAATACTGAGGCAGGAGCTCCTTATCATTGTCAGTGATGAAAACGCGCTTGACATAGAGTTTTACCCCAGATTGGTAATCTACACGGAACAAATCAAAGGGTGCACTACTGGGGATATAAAATAAGGTGCTGTATTCTAAAGTGCCTTCTACTTTGGTGTGTATCCATCTCAGAGGTGCGTTATTATCATGGGCAAAACTCTTATAAAATTCCTGATAGTCCTCATCCTTAAGATCCGCTTTTTGCATGCGCCAAATCGCGCTCGCGCTGTTAATTTGAGTGCATTTCTCCTCTTGAACCTCTTTTTTCTCCTCACCCTCTCCTTCGCTCTTGCTTTCCGTATAAGTTAGAAAAATGGGGAAAGGAATGTGTTCAGAATACTTCTTAACGATATGCTCAATCTCCCAGCGATTGGCAAACTTCGCTTCTTCTTCTTTGAGATAAAGCGTGATCGTGGTTCCAAAACCCTCTTTCACACAGGGACTAATTTCATATTCTCCCTTCCCATCGCTCATCCACGCATAAGCCTGTTGATCTAAAGCCTTTTTGCTTTGCACCACCACCTTATGGGCGACCATGAAGCTAGAGTAAAATCCCACGCCAAATTGCCCAATGAGCGCGCTATCCTTTTTCTGATTCCCACTCAAATGCGCTAAGAAGTTTTTCGTACCCGATTGGGCGATTGTACCTAAATTGGCGATGAGCTCCTCTTCATTCATGCCAATGCCATTGTCTGCAATGCTGATGGTTTTTTGATCGGCATCAAAGCTCAAATGGATTTGGGGCACAAATTCAAGGTGCTTGTAACTCTCATCGCTGAGTACCAAATAATTGAGCTTGTCCAACGCGTCAGAGGCGTTAGAAATAAGTTCGCGTAGGAAAATCTCTTTATTAGAATAAAGAGAGTGGATCATCAGATCTAAGAGTTGGGTGATCTCTGTTTGGAAAGTGTGTTTTTGTCCCATTGAAAACTCCAAAATATTTAATATATTAGCGCGCGATTATAGCATAAAAGGCGCGCAGAAAATATGTTAGAATGCGCCATACTTTGACTAAGGGGTAGTTGTGTTTGAAAATTTATTAGAAAATTTGCCCGCGTCCTTATTGCGCTTAGGAATCTTATTCAGTGGTCAGGGCTCTAACATGCAAGCCCTCATAGAAAGTTTACACCAACGCACTTTTTTAGGGAAAAAACCTATTATTATTGAAGTGGCGCTTTGTTTGACCAATAAGTCTAAAGCTCCGGGCATCGCGCGCGCGCAAAAATTAGGTGTACCTTGCGTGGTGTTAGAACCCGCTAACTACGCACAAACATCAGATTTTGAACGCGCCTTGATCGAACATTTGAGCTTGGCGCGTTGTCATCTTGTTTTGCTAGCTGGCTATATGCGCCTAGTTAGTCCTCTGTTTTTAGAACATTTTCCCACTCTGAATATTCACCCCTCCATGCTCCCTCACTTCAAAGGTAAGGACGCGTTGCGCGCTAGTTTTGAAGCTAAGGAGGGCACGGGGGTAAGTGTGCACGTGGTTACTCCCCAACTAGATAGCGGTCCCATTATTGCCCAACAAGCCCTAAACCCCAAACCTCAAGAAAGCTTGGAAAGTTTTACCCAACGCATCCATGCCTTAGAACACCAACTTTACCCCAAAGCTCTCTTGCAGGCTTTAGGACTTGAGCGCTTCACTTGAACGATTTCATCATTCTTGCCATTATAACCCCCTTAGTGGTCCTAGCTCCCTATGTGAGCAAAATCATCAAAATGCCCGTAGCCGTGTTAGAAATTCTTTTTGGTGCGCTAGGAGTGTATGTAGGTTTGTTTGTCCCCAGTCACGGGTTTGATCTAATGGCAGAAGTAGGATTTTTATTTTTGATGTTTCTATGTGGCATGGAAGTGGACCTTTACATGTTTAAGCAGCTCAATAAATCTCTACTTAAAAAAATCTTTGCCTACTTTGGGATTCTTTATACCCTATCCTCTACAATCACGCTGAGCGCAAAACTCCCCGCTCTTTACATTATTATCTTGCCCATTGTGAGTTTGGGCATGATTATGACCTTGGTACGCGACTATGGCAAGGAAGTTCCATGGTTAGATTTAGTGCTTAAAGTGGGGGTGTTGGGTGAACTTACTAGCATCATCTTATTAGTGATTGTGGATGGGATTTACTTGCACGGCTTGGGACTAGAGCTTGGTAAAACTCTAGGTATTTTGCTAGCTTTCATCATCGCCATTATAAGTTTGGTGCAACTTTTCAAAATCTTGTTTTGGTGGTTCCCGCGCTTGAAACTCTTTATCATGCCCATCAATAACGAATCCAATCAAGATATTCGTTTCACTATCATGCTTTTTTTCGGATTGGTGGTTATTGTGGGATGGCTCAAACTAGAACTAGTACTGGGCGCGTTTTTAGCAGGTACAATTGTTTCAACATTCTTTCCCCATAAGCACGAATTATTCAACAAACTTAATGATGTGGGTTTTGGGTTTTTTGTACCTCTATTTTTTGTGCATGTAGGATCGACTCTAGATTTAAAATTAGTCATCACTAACCCCATTCTTATCTCCCATGCCTGTGCAATTGTGTGTGCCATGTTTGCTTTGCATGTCAGCGCGAGTTTTGTGCTGTTTAGCAAGCATTTTCATAACGCTTTGTCCACAACCATGTTTGCCCTGAGCGCGTCCATGCCTCTCACTTTTTTGATCACTGCTGCTAGTGTGGGTTTAAGAGTGGGTGCAATCGATCAGCATACCTACTATTCTTTAGTGATCGCAGCTATTTTTGAAGGGGTGCTCTTTACCAGCACTATTAAATTTTTTATGCGCGCTATAAAACCTGTGAGTGAAACCCCACCCTCGTAATTTGCTTAACAACTCTCTGTCCTGCTACCGCTTATGCAAGAAAAAATACAGCACACATGCACTGATAAAGGTGATGGTGGCATACCAGTTTGCCCCTAAGTCTTTGGGGATAAACACCCCATGATAGACGAGCACCCCTATGGCGCTAGAAACAAACCACGCCACCAGCCCCGCGCCCTTGAAAGCGCGCGCGCTCAGAGCGTTGCGCACATCTTGCTCATAATTAGGCACACTGAGGATATGCACTAGAGCGATCGCCACCCAAGCCACCACAAAAATACCTTGATAAGCTAGCGCGCTGAGCAAATAGGCAAACATGTCTATAAGCATCAGCAAAAAGACGATCGCGCCTACCAAGATCGCCCAAATGTATTTAGAAAAATCCAGTCCTAACACTTCTTTAAAGAAGGCTTGCATGTTCGTCGCACCCAAGAAGTAATTAGCAGTGTTGATTCGCGCTTGAGTGATGATGACAAAGATCAACCCAAAGATGCCCAATAACTCAATAAAAGCGAAAGCTACAGCGGACTCTGAGGTGGCTAATTTTGGCATGGTGCTGACCAAATAAATTCCTACTAACGCTGAGAGTACAAAAGCAACCAAGTAAAAAGGCACGCCAAAGGTGATAAAAGCATGGAATTTCACATCTTCCTTCTTACCAAAACGCGCAAAATCAAAGGTGTACATCATGAGCACCCACACGCCCATATAATACACCGCCACATTCCACCAGCCAAAGGGTGGGGGGTTTTTAGGACCCATGTGCAACCATGCTTCGTTATAGCCATAAGTACTTGTCGCATAAATCACAGAAGCCAATAACCCTAACAAATATAAGGGTAAGAGCACTCCGTTAAATTTATCTAGCCAATGTTGCACTGAACCAAAGATTAGAGGCACAGAAAACGCCACAATGATCAAACACGCCCCCCAATGAGGCAGAGCGGGGAATTTATGGGTGGCAGCCACAGCGATCACATACCCCTCAAAAACGGCATAATAAATAGCTGTGGCAAAGAAAATCAAAGTGGCTAGGGCAGCCCCCTTACTTCCAAAAAGCACTCTAGAAAAAAGTGCGACTGATAAACCCGTTTTAGCCGCATAACTAGCGATGAAAGCATTGATCAAGGAATATGCCACCACGGTGATAAGTAGCCCGATAATGGCGTTTTTTGTGCCATAAGCTTGCGCCATTGCCACCCCCACCACCACATAAAACAACGCCGAACAAACTCCCCACCACGACATCATCAAAGAGCCTCGCCCCGCTTTCCTGGTTTCATTGACTACAGAAGTCGACTCATCCTCGCTGTGTTTGTGCATCAGATCGTCTGGATGGTGTGTTGGCATGGTCTCTCCCTTAAGCCAAGCTTGCAATCATCTTGGCAATTTTGTCTTGATAGGCTTTGCGCGCCTGCAACGCCTCCTCCATCTCCACCTTTTTAAAGCGCACCTTTTGATTAGGGGCAAACTGCCCTAGTCGATCCAAATCGCAACTAATCAGCGTGCAATACATCGCAAACCCGCCCCCACTGGGCGCATCTCTTTGGAGCACAATAGGTTCATTGCCCCCGGGGGCTTGCATAGAGCCCACCGGATAACACGCATCGGCGATATTGCTAGGATTTGAGCCCGCCCCAAAGGGTTGGGGTAGGTCTTTATAGGTGAATTTCTGCCCATTTTTAAAGCGATAACCCAGTCTATCTGCTTGGGTGGACACGACATAGACATCGCTAAAGAGATTATGCAGGCTTTGCTCTGTGAGCTTGTAATCTTGCAGCCCCAAGATCACGCGCAAGGACTCCACCTCTTCAAGCTTTAAGTGAAACTCTTCTGCTAGAGGCTTGCTACTGGGTTTGCCTGTGGGCTTGCCAATTTGTAACACATCGCCCTCTTCTAATTTGCGCCCCTTAAAGCCCCCAATGCCCCCCAAAGGATAGGTAGAGCGCGAGCCCATCACTACGGGCACATCAACCCCCCCGGCTATGGCGATGTAAGCGCGCGCGCCTTTTTTTAAATAGCTAAAACTGAGTTTGTCTCCAGCCCCTACCTTGATCGCCTTGTTGCTGGGCATTTCTTTGCCATTCACTAAGGGCGTGGTGTGCGCGCCCGTAACCGCCACATAAGTTTCTGCTTCAAATTCTAATTCGGGTGCCATCAAAGCCACCTCTAAAGCCGCGGCGTTTTGCTCATTGCCTACTAGGACATTCGCCGCGATGAAAGAGGCTTGATCGAGCGCGCCCCCGGGGGGGATGCCCAAGTGGTAGTAACCATAACGCCCCAAATCCTCTACATAGGTCGCAATGCCCGGTTTGATCACTTTAAAAGAGTTCATGCAAGTGCCTTTAAGATTTTTTGATTATAACCCTTAGGATCGCTCTGCCACTCCTGCAAAGAAAAGAGAGTGGGGCGAATCTTGAGATCAAAAGTGCCTGCCTCTACCTCTTTGACATAGGCATCATACTGCTCCTTAGTGCAGGGGGTGAATTTGATGATGTCCCCCGGGTTTAAAAACACCATGCTCTCTTTGAAATAGGGCAGTCTCTGCTTGGGGTCCCACACGGGCGCGGGTGTGATGCCCATCATCTGATACCCCCCGCCCCCCCGCACCGCATAAACACAGCCAAAACACCCCCCATGCCCGATGGTCAGCGCCGGGGTGTCAATGCGCGCCACCGGGTATTTGGGCACTTCAATTTGGGCTTGGCGTTCTACAAGTTGGTAAAGCCAAGGTAAGCCCGCTACAAAGCCGATCATGCTCACAAACCATGGGCTTTCTGAGTGGGCTTTGATAAAAGCCTCTACACTCTCATAGCCATTGATTTGGCGGGCGTATTCAATGTCGGTGATATTGGGATCGAGCGTGGATCCCGGTTCGCGGCATTGGTGGTTGTTGCGGAAACGCATTTGGCATTCATGGGTGTAGGGGTCATTGTAAAAAACGGGCATTTCTATCAGGCGGGTTTGAATTTCTGTGCGCGCCCCCACAATTTCCTTTTCTAAAGATTTTAAAATCTCTAGGGCTTTGGTGTGGGGCAGAATGTCCGGATTGAAAGCGATCATATAGGACGCGTTAGCCGGGCAGATTTCAGTAATGCCCTCAATTTTCATCTCCCTTAGCTTGTTGCAAATTGCCATAGCTAGAAAAAACGCCTCCAAAGACATCCCATCCTCGCTCACCTCCACAAATAAAAAGGTGTCGCCACCAAAACTATATCTAAACGCCATCTTCAGCCTCCCAGTTTATAGCTTTCTAAAAAATTGATGTCGTAATCGCCCTTTTGGATATGCGGATCGTTTAAAAGGGCTTTAAAAAGCGCGGTGGTGGTCTTGACTCCCTCGATCTTCAACTCGTTGAGCGCGCGTTTGAGCTTGCTTAACGCCAGCTCCCTATTTTGATCGTAAACGATGAGCTTGGCGATCAAAGAATCGTAAAAGGGGGGGATAACGCGCCCACTAAAGAGCATGCTATCCAAGCGCACGCCAGAACCGGTGGGGCATTGCAAGTGGGTGATCTCCCCGGGGCTGGGGAAAAAATTATTTTGGGGGTCTTCGGCGTTGATTCTGACCTCAATAGAATGCCCGCGCAAAGAAATGTCCTCTTGTTGGTAAGCCAAGGGCTCGCCATCGGCGATGCGCAACATTTGGCGCACGATGTCAATCCCGGTCACCATTTCTGTAATGGCGTGCTCGACTTGGATACGGGTATTCATCTCCAAGAAGTAAAACCCCTTGCTTTGCGTGTCGTATAAAAACTCCAAAGTCCCCGCGCCCTTATAGCCTACATCGCTAGCCATGCGCGCCGCGCTCGCGCACAAGGCTTCTCGTGTTTGGCAATCTAGGCTAGGGCTGGGGGCTTCTTCTAGCACCTTCTGCCTGCGCCGTTGCAAAGAACACTCGCGATCGTATAGATGGATCACGCGCTCCCCATCGCCTAGCACCTGTACCTCAATGTGTTTGGCGTTTTGCAAATACTTTTCTAAATACACGCCCCCATTGCCAAAAGCCGCGCGCGCTTCAGCGGTGGCGATTTCAAATTGGGTGATGAGCTGGACTTCATCTTGCACCAACCTAATCCCCTTGCCTCCACCCCCCGCAATGGCTTTAATGAGCAAGGGATAGCCAATGGCGCGCGCCTCTTCTAGAGCCTGATTCACATTCTCTAGCACGGGACTATTTGGCATGGTGGGCACTTGGCTTTTTTTTGCCTGTTGCAGGGCTTTCGCCTTGTCGCCCATTGTCTCAATAAGTCTGCTAGAAGGTCCTACAAAGATGATCCCCGCCTCCTTCACTCTTTTAGCAAATTGGGCGTTCTCGCTCAAAAAGCCATAACCCGGATGAATCGCATCCACCTGCGCCTGCTTGGCGATCTCTAACACCTTGTCTATATTGAGATAACTCTTATGGGCTAGGTTCTCGCCCACGCGGTAGGCTTCATCGGCAAGTTGAGAAGCCAAATTGCCCTGATCGGCATCGGTGTAGATCGCCACGGCTTTCATATTGAGCTCATGGGCGGCTTGGATGATGCGTACGGCGATCTCGCCCCGGTTAGCCACCAAGACTTTTTTAATTTTCTGAGGGGTGTAAGCCATGGGTTACTCCACGACAAACAACACATCGCCCGGATTGACAAACTGCTCGTTTTCTGCCCTAATCTCTTTGATCTTGCCCTTGGCTCCGGCTTTGATCTCATTGAAGGTTTTCATCACCTCCACTAGGCAGACAATGGTGTCTTCATGGACTTCAGAGCCCACCTCTACAAAGGGGGCGGCATCAGGGTTGGGTTTGCGATAAAAGGTCCCGGGGATGGGGCTAATCACTTCGTGCATGATTTCTCCTTAAGGGTGGTGGATGGTGGGTTTTTGGATGGCAATGCCATGCTCTTCTAAGAGTTTTTTAGTCGCGCTGATCAAAGAGAGCGCCCCGGGGGTGTCGCTATGGATACACACCGAGTCAAAATCTACCTCAATGACCTTACCGGTTACCGCTTGAACCGTGCCCTCCTTGCAGGCTTGCAAGACCTTATTAGCGACCTCTTGCGGGGTGTAGGCGCGCGCGCGGCGCACCATCACCAACTGCCCATCCTCGCCATAATCGCGATCCCCATAAAACTCGCGCACAAAGGGGTGTTTGAGCTCTTGAGCGACTTGGTGGGTGATGGTGCCCTGCATGCAATACAGGGGCAAATGGGGGTCAATTTTGTGCAGAGTGCTGATGAGCTCTTCAGAAAAGGCGCGATCCTTGCTTGCATGGATGTACAAACTCCCATGGGGCTTGAAGTGGTGCAGTTTGCCCCCTAGAAAATGCACAAACTCACGCAACGCCCCTAGCTGGTAGAGGCAGTCGTTGGTTAGCTCGGTGGGGTTAGCCACGATATGCCGCCTCCCAAAGCCCACTAAATCCCTAAAGCCCGGGTGCACCCCAATTTCTACGCCATTTTCTAAGGCATTAGCCACCGAGTGGCGCATGATACTAGGATCGCTAGCATGAAAGCCGGCTGCGATATTGCAACTGCTAATGAGCTTCATAATTGCATCATCCACCCCATCCCCGATAATCCACGGACCAAAACACTCGCCCATGTCGCTGTTCAAGTCTATATGCTTCTTCATGTCTCTCCTTGCTTGAAAATATGCTTGAAGTATGGCATGGGAAAAACAACGCTTAAGAGCTAAAGATTATAAAACCAACCTAGACCTACTAAGCGTTACTAAGCACCACAAAACTTTTTAGCTATAGAAGACTTGTGTTCTTTAGACACTTGGCGCGCATTAAATCTGTGTAGAATGAGAAAAAATCTAGTTGTAAGGAGTGGCTCATGCCAAAAGCCTATCAGAGATCTGTGCGGGCGTTTAGGGAATTTGTTTCCTTGCGCAACAAAGTTTGTTGGTGGTTGTCTATAATCGTCTTTTTGTGTTATTACGCGTTTGTATTGAGTCTTGGACTTTTTCCAGATGTTTTAGCTTATCGCTTGGGACCAAGCGCGATCACGCTAGGGATCATTGCTGGGGTTTTTCTCATTGTGCTTTGTATCGCGCTTACAGGATTGTATGCCTTTCTTGCTAATACATATTTTGATCGCACCCAGGCTGAGATTTTAGAGCAACTCAAAATGAGCGGAGCGTTGGAAGGGCTGCAAAATGGTACGCATTAGACCCTTTCTTCTTATCGGGCTTTTGGGGGTGGGGGAGTTGTGGGGGGCGGCTTTAGAGTCTACACAAGTGAACACGCAGAAATTCAACCCCATCGCGGTTTCCATGTTTATTCTCTTTGTGCTGAGTACGCTTTGTATTACCTATTTTTCCAGCAAGAAAAGTCAAAGCGCAAGCGGGTTTTACACCGCTGGGGGAAGTATTACAGGGCTGCAAAATGGAATCGCCATTGCGGGGGATTTTATGAGTGCAGCAAGCTTTTTAGGCATCACAGCCTTAGTCTTCACCAATGGCTTTGATGGGCTGATTTATTCTGTGGGCTTTTTGGTAGGCTGGCCCATCATTTTATTTTTGATCGCCGAGAAATTCCGCAATCTAGGTAAGTTTACCTTTGCAGACATCACGGCTTACCGCCTAGAAGTCAAGCCTATCCGCGTGATTTCAGCCATCTCCGCTTTAAGTGTGGTGATCTTCTATCTCATCGCCCAGATGGTAGGCGCGGGGCAACTTATTCAACTTCTCTTTGGTCTGCCCTACAGCGTGGCGGTGATCTTAGTAGGGATTTTGATGATCTGCTATGTTGCTTTTGGAGGGATGCATGCCACTACTTGGGTACAGATCATTAAGGCAATCTTGCTCCTCTTTGGCGCGTCCTTTATGGCGGTGATGATCTTGTATTTGACCAAGTTTGATCTAAGCTATTATTTCGCCCAAGCGATCAAGCACCATCCCAAGGGCGAGGCAATCATGGCTCCAGGCACTTTTTTACCCAACACCACCGCAGCGATCTCTCTAGGGCTGGCTTTGATGTTTGGCACGGCCGGGTTGCCCCATATTCTGATGCGCTTTTTCACGGTTAAAGACGCTAAAGAGGCGCGCAAATCGGTTTTTTACGCCACAGGTTTTATTGGGTATTTCTATATTTTGACTTTCATTATTGGGTTTGGGGCGATCGCCTTGCTTTATGCCCACCCCCAATTTGTCGGTCCTGATGGGGTTTATAATGGGGTCAAAAACATGGTCGCCATTAATTTGGCTGGGGTTGTGGGGGGCGATGTGTTCTTAGGCTTTATCTCTGCTGTTGCCTTTGCGACAATTTTAGCTGTGGTTTCAGGGCTGGCAATTTCAGGTGCGGGGGCAATTAGCCATGATCTCTTCGTGCATGCTTTTAAGGGAGGGGTTTGTGATCCCAAGTTGGAAATGCGCGTTACCAAGGGGGCGACTATCGGCTTAGGGGTTTTAGCCATCGTGTTAGGTTTGGTGTTTGAAAACCAAAATGTCGCTTTCATGGTGGGCTTGGCTTTTGGAATTGCGGCGAGTGTGAACTTCCCCATTCTCTTTTTGAGCATTTATTGGAAAAATCTCACCACTAGGGGGGCGTTTTGGGGTGGGCTCATTGGCTGGCTAGCCGTGATCACGATGGTGTTACTTAGCCCTAGCATGTGGGTGAAGAGCTTTGGGCATGCCCATGCAATCTTCCCCTACGATCACCCCGCGCTCTTCTCTATGCCCTTGACTTTTATTCTCATTTATCTTATTTCTAAGGCGGACAAAAGTCCTAGGGCACAGGTGGATAAAGCGGGCTTTGGGGCGCAGGATTTTCGCGCCCAAAGCGGGATTGGTATTTCTAGCTCCACAGCACATTAAAAGGTAAAAGCATGATTTTAGTAAGTTTGATAGCAGAATTAGGGGCTTCTAAACATGGAAGTAATCAGGGCGTGCAAGAACTGAGGCGAGCTTTGATAGAGCGCTACCCTGAAATCACTGAGCATATGGTGCTCATCCGCCAAAAACAATGCGCCCTAGAGACTTTTTTTAGGTATGCAAAGAATTTTGAGGATTATTACATTTTTTGTAGGGATAGCCTGATTCCTAAAATGCATGGGGTGTTCAAAAGCAAGAATTTTCCCCTAATCTTGAGTTCAGAGCATTCTAATGTCTTTGGTATTTTGCAGTCCTTGCGTGGGGTACACCCCAACAAAAAGATAGGAGTTTTGTACTTGGACGCGCATGCAGATATCCACACCGCCTATGATAGTGACACGGGGCATTTACACGGCATGCCTTTGGGCATGCTCATCAATGCGATCCACTCAGGACATAATCCCCTCAATGCCCAAGAAGAGTATTATTGGAAACAACTTTGTAGCCTAGGTATTAAGGAGGGAACAAAAGCCTTTGATCCGCAACATTTGGTGTACTTTGGGGTTCGTAGCACAGAAAAAAGTGAAGATGCCATGATCGCCACACATCACATTCCCCTCTTTAGAGTGCAAGATATCCAAGCGGATATGCAGGCATGTGTGCAAAAAGCACAAACACTTTTAGAAGCGGTGGATTTGGTGTATTTGAGCTTGGATGTGGATATTATGGATGGGAAGCTCTTTCGCTCTACGGGGGTACGCGAAAATAATGGCTTGTCCCCCGAGGAACTTAAAACCCTGCTAGAGCTTTTATTAAAGCGCTTTGCGCCCAAACTTGCCGCTTTAGAGATCACAGAATACAACCCGGAAGTGGGAATTCGGGGAGATAAACAAGTGCTCTTAGAGCTTTTGGATAGCGCGATCGGGCATTTATGCAAAAACGCTAAAGTGCGCCCTAAAATTTGCAATTATTGTTGAAGGAATATGCATGTTAGCGGTGGGTCTGCCCAAAGAGAGCATGGATTTTGAAGCGCGCGTAGCGCTTGTGCCTGAAGATGTAGCATGGCTTTTAAAAAATGCGTCCATAGAGTTATACATGGAAGAGGACGCAGGAGTGCTGAGCGGCTATAGTAATGAGGCATATAGGCGCGCAGGGGCGCGCCTTGTCTCCAAAGAACAGGCTTGGGGGCAGAGCGTGATTGTTAAATGTAAAGAGCCCTTAGAACATGAATATACTTTGCTTAAAAAAGGAAGCACCTTATTTAGCTATTTAGATTTGGCTTATAACGCCTCCCTAGCGCACATGCTTGTCGATCGCCAGATTCTCTCCATTTGCACAGAAACTATTGCTGGACCTAAAAATAATTACCCTATTTTAGCCCCCATGAGTGTGGTTGCAGGTAATTTAGCCGCTCACTTAATCCAACATTATCTTTTAGGCTTGGAACATTTGCCCGGTGTAAAAGGCAAGGGGGTTTTATTAGGCGCGTTAGCGGGGGAGGCGCGGGCTAAGGTTGTGGTAGTAGGCGGGGGCGTAGTGGGCTTAGAAGCCGCTAAAGCTTTAAGCCTGATGGGTGCGCGTGTGGTAGTGCTAGAACTCAACTATGCTAAATTGCAAGATCACCCCTACACACATTTATATCATTTAGAGATCTTGAGCGTGCACGAGGAAAACATCCTCTACGCTCTAGAAGGGGCTTTGGGTTTGGTGGGGGCTGTCTTACAAACCGCCACAGCCACTCCTAAAGTCATTTTAAAACACCATTTAGCACGCATGCAAAAAGGGGGTGTGGTGATCGATGTGGCTTGCGATTTGGGCGGATGTATTGAAACAATTCACCAAACTAGCCATTCCAACCCGCTATATTTGCAAGAGGATTTATTGCACTATGGAGTGCCCAATATGCCTGGTGTGGTGGCACGCACGAGCTCAAGCGCTTATAGCCATGCCAGCGCACCCTATCTACTTTATTTCCTCCAACATGGATTGAAAGGCTTTTTACAAGCAGACACCCCCATTGTAGCAAACACTCTAGGAGGTTTGAGTGCCTATCAAGGCTACCTCACCCAAGAGGGCATCGCCCGATCCTTTAAGTTACCCTATAAAAGTGCTCAGGAAGTGCTAGCCCAACTCTAAAAATTGTAAACATAATTCACAAAAAAGCAATCACACGACGCAACGAAAAGTTGACATCTGTATTGTTTTTGGTGTGACTCTTGAAGAAGGGATCATTGATCACGGGGACGCGTATCCCTAACTCTAACCCATTGTGTCGGCTAAGATTAGCACGCAAGCCAAAGTTAAAGGCAAATTGCACATAGTTAGCTGTAGAACTAGCTGTACCACCATTCTGATTAATGTCACTTGCTAGGGCTGAAAATTTTTTATTCATGCTTTGACAGATATTCTGAGATGTCCTCGTTGTGCATTGTCCATTGGTGTATCCAGCACCCAAGCCCCAAGCACTTCCCCCTAGCATTACACTCCCAAAGACCCCGAATGTATAATGCTTTTTTTCATAGAAGTTATAAAGCGCATCGACACCTACACCATAAAATACATTAGAAAGCGACCCCTTTGTAACGGGGCTTAATTGCCCATAATAACCCCCTCCCTGAGCACTCAAGATTCCATAATAACGCACCCCAAAATGTTTCTTTTTGCCGAAAAATTGCTTGTAGCCCGCTTGAATATCCGCCCCAAAAAGGTTGCCAGAATAATGATCGTTTTCCTTCAAGGCGGGAGTGATGAGCTCCATTTTTATACCATTCTGAGTAGCATACGATGTCGATTCGGGGCGATTGACATTGTATGTGCCCTGCATATTGGAATACTCAAACCCCACACTCACATAAACCCCGTTACGCTCCGCGCTCAAGGGTGCAAGACCTAAAAGCGTAAAAATACCCGCGCTTAAAATTTTGCGACTCGTGGCTAACATAACACTCCTTGTTTGGCGCAAAATAAGGATTCCATTTATAAGGAAAAATAAAAACCTTGTCAAGAGAAGAAATTTAAGATACTAGGTTATACTAGGCGCATTTTTTCAGCTAAGGAGTTACATGGGCTGGCGGTGGTGGTGTGGCGGGCTTTTCGTGCTGTGTAATTTAGGATGTATGGGATTTTTTCCCTTTTTTGCTCTCTCTTCACTTTCTCAAGATAATCAAGACCAGCTTAACAGCTCTTCTGAGCAACCCGTAACTTACTACACGCGCTTACAACCTCCGAGTTTTGATGACGACACCATACCCCCTAGAAAACATCATCACCATCACCATAGGCGGCTAGAAAACTCAGGACTTTCTTCTCAAGACATTCATGGTACGCCTGTGGCTAATAGCGTTGAAATTCAGCGTAGCGATTTGCTCGCTGAAGTCCAAGATTCACAAAAAACGCAAGCGAAAAGCCCTCCCCAAACTCAGCAGTCATTCCACACTCTCTTAAACAATTGTGCTAAAAATGATCTCTTTAACGAATTAGGCGCGGGGTTGACGATCAAACCTAGCGAACAAGCCCAGTGCACACACATGCAAACAAAATACTTCAACACCCTTAAAAACCATTATAGCACTCTACAACATGATCATACAACTCTTTTGCAAGATATGGTCGCTGCTTGCCACACTCGTACCGATAAGCAGGCTCTCTTACGAAGCGCATTTTTTAGGCGTCTAAAACCTACTCTTAAAGGGCGCAAACAACGCTTTTTGTTGCAACAACTCATGCAGACTAAACCTTTAAGCCGTCAAAAACTCCATGCTCTGCTCCAAGAACCCAATTTGGGTGAGCGTTTTTATCGGTGTCAGTATTTTATCCGTATGCCTTAAGACTCCCTTAATATTCTCTCTATGATTTCTATATGTGCCCGCATGCTCTTTTTAAAACTAAATTGCTTGACGCGCTCCACCCCTTTAGCAATACAAGTGGCCCGCAAAGTCTCATCAGTCAAAGCGCGTTCTAGCTGTTTGGCGATATCTTGAGCGTTATAAGGGTTACAATAGATTCCAGCATCGCCCAGAATCTCTGGCATGCAAGAAACATGGCTTGCCAAAACAACCAACTTAGCCTGCATCGCTTCTAGCATAGGCAGACCAAAGCCTTCAGCTAAGCTTCCCCACCATAAAATCCGCGCGTGGGCATAGAGGGTTTGTAGCAGCGCATCAGAAACATAGCCCAAGTTAATGATGAATTTTTCATGTTCAAGAGTTGCAAGTTCCGTTTTGGCTAAATTATTGGGCGCACCTGTAAGCACAATTTTAAAACGCGCTTGTAAATCTATTGGTAAAAGCTTGAAGGCTTCTACTAACCGCGCTACATTCCTACGCTTAGCCTTTGCCCCCACAACTAAAATAAATGCCCCTAAATGGGGAGGGAGAGGGGCTACTTCCAAAGTGCGGTATTCCCTAAGTCCGTGGTAAATTTTATGCACTCTGGATTCACAAAGTCCTAATGCCTTGAGCACATCAAGTTTCACACATTCACTAAAACAAATCACCTCATCATAGGCGCGCATCTGCGCTAAAAGCCGCGTATGCCATAGCTTTTGGTAAGTTTTCCCGACCGCCCATGCCTGTATATCGCACATGGGCACATCATGGATACAGCCTAAGGTTTTTTTAGCGTGGACACCTACAAGGGGCAGATAATCCGGCTCAATGCACAAATCGAAGTGCGCATGCTCTAAAAGAGCTTGTTGTTGCCTCCGCTGAATCCATTTGCGCACCGGCTTTTTTAAACGCGCCAAAAAGCCCACAGAAGGTTTTTGTGCTAGGTAGTGTTCTAGGGATTTAAGATCAGCAAAAAGTCTTTCTGTGGCATAGAGTTCTAAAGTTACCCCTTTATGATGTTGGAAATGCGCTTCAAGAGCTTGGATTAAAGCATGGGTATATACACCTAAACCCGTTAAATCTCTACTCAGTGCCGTCGCGTTGATTAAAATGCGTTTTCTCATAAGTGCTTGGAATCATTAAGGCATTTTTCTCTAAGTTGCCCACAGGCGGCCGCGATGTCCTGCCCCTTAGAAATGCGAATGGTGCACAACAATCCCTTTTGGTTGAGAAAATTAGCAAAATCTTGCACCCTCTCTAAGGGCGGGCGTTCAAAACTAGAATGGGGGGTAGAGTTATAGGGGATGAGATTGATTTTTGCCTTTAGCCCGTTGAGCAGTCTTAAGAGTTCTTTGGCATGGCTTAAGGAGTCGTTGAGATCCCTAATCATCAAGTATTCAAACATCACCCGCTTGCGCGTGTCTAGGGGGTAGGCTTTGAGCGCGTTGATCAGAGTTTCTAAATTGTAGCGCTTGTTAATGGGCATCAGTTTGGAGCGCAGGGTGTCATTGACCGCATGCAAAGAGATGGCTAATTGCACGCCCAAATTGAGCGCGCCCAAAGTTTGCAAAGCGGGCACCACCCCGCTTGTAGAAATAGTGATGCGTCTAGGGGCGATATTGAGCCCCTCATGGGCGCTTAAAATCTCTAAAGCGCGTACCACTTGCGTCAAATTGTGCAAGGGTTCGCCCATGCCCATAAAAACGATATTGATCCCCTTAGTGGGCTCTAATTGGTGGGCGCGCTTGAGGGCGACCACTTGTTCTACAATCTCGCCCGCGTCTAAATTGCGCACAAAGCCCCCCCTAGCGGTCGCACAAAAGACACAGCCCACCTTGCACCCAATTTGACAACTCAAACACAGGGTGATCTTTTCTGCAGTACCCCCCTCTTGCGCTTCTTGCATCACCATGTACACACTCTCAAAGCTATGCCCATCAGAGGTTTTAAAGAGGTATTTCACGCTCTTATCTGTGCTTTGTTGGCGCTCTAAAATTTCTAAGGGGCGCACCTCAAAATCGTCAGCCAAACGCTCTTTAAAGGCTTTGGGGAGATTGTGCATTTGATCTAGATAGGCGTAGCGTTGGTAAAGCCAAGTGTAAAGTTGTTTGCCCACAAAGGGCTTAAAGCCGTGTTGCGTGCAATAGGTTTGCCATTGCGCTAAAGTCAGCGCATATACAGAGGGTTTTGTGTGCATTAAAAGTGCCTAAAAATAAGATAAAAAAGATGTTGACAGAATAAGCGGATTTTTAAAATAAAATTACATAAACGCAATAACCACGAGAGTTTTTTAAGCCACCCTTTAAATTGCTGCGTGTTCGCATGGGCAACCTGTGTGGGAACAGGTTCTATAAGCAACGCATAGGATTTTAAAGTCAGAGTTTTGACATGATGGGTATAATGCGCATCCATATAGGTATCCACAGGTAAGACCCATTGAGGCGGGCAAGCCTTTAAAAGCTTTTGGGCCCCTTGGGGGCTTAAAATATAGCCCTGCGTGCCCATCCCCCCATAAGGGCTAAAAATCCAATCAAAACACTCCGTCATGGTGGAGCGGATATGGTGGTGTTTAAAATCTAAAGAAAAAAGACGCACGATCTCAGCCTGAGATGCGTTGATCGCCTCTAAGCCCAAGAGACACTTTTCATAGAAATCAAAGGTGGGCAGGACATCGTCCTCTAACACAATGACAGGATGTTTAGCTTTGCAACACTCCTGCCAAAGTAGATAATGGCTCGCGAAACAGCCTAATTGTCCTAAACTTTGGAAATTCACACGACTTTTAAGCGCTAAACACATCAACTTTAAGGATTCCATATTGCGGGGCACGCTTGGGGCGAAGTCATTTAATACAGGGTGCGCGTGCTTAAAAGTAATTCCTTGTTTAGCAAAATCCTCTTTACCATTAACCCCCTCAAATAGGGCGATTTCAAAAGCATTTGAGAAGTGCACGCGCCCCAAAAGGTAGCGTAAATGCCAAAGTAAAGGCGCAATATCCCTAGAACTTTGGCTCAAGTGGATAATATAAATGGGGGTCGGTGTGTTCATCACTCCACGGTTACACTCTTGGCTAAGTTGCGGGGCTTATCTACATCTAGACGTTTGAGTTGCGCTATTTCTAGGGCAAAGAGTTGCAAAACAACCAGCATACTAAAAAATTCTGGCATAGGATGCGTGGACGGAGGAGTGTTGATCTGCCAATGTGCATTGACAATCTCTTTAGGGCTCAAAGCCAAGATACGCGAATCGCGCGCGCGTAACTCTTCTAAGTTGCTTAAATTTTTCGCAAATAAAAGAGATCCGGGGATCAATGCAATAGAGAGTAAACGCGCATCAGCTAAAGCAATGGGTCCATGCTTCATCTCTGCGCTGGCATAGCCCTGCGCGTGTACATAGGCGATCTCTTTGAGTTTGAGCGCGCCCTCTAGGGCTAGAGGGTAAAACACCCCGCGCCCCATGAAAAAATACCCTCTAGGTTTGTGTTCAAGCACACACGCGCTCAAAGTAGCAATATGGGGGTGCAGATCCAACACGCGCCCCATTGCCTCCATGCTTGCATGAATAGCCTGAATATGTCCTTGCAACATTTCAGGCTTTAGAGTCCTTCTCTCTTGGGCGAGTTGCAGGGCTAAAAGCCAAAGCACTAAGACCTGACTGGCAAAGGCTTTAGTAGAAGCCACGCTGCGCTCTAAGCCCGCATGGGTTAAAAGCAACCCATCAGCCATGCTTGCCATTGTAGAACTTTGCGTGTTGCAAAGACTAAGAGTCTTTAAGCCCAAAGCTTTAGCTAGGCGCAACGCCTCTAGGGTGTCCGCGCTCTCCCCACTTTGAGAAATGGCGACGAAAAGCTCGTTTTCTTGGATAGCAAAATGGGCATAGCGGTATTCGCTGGCTAATTCCACCTGCACCTTGACTCCGGCCAAACTTTCTATCAAATATTTCCCCACTAACCCGGCGTGATAACTCGTCCCACACGCGCTAATGCTGATACAAGAAATGCCCTCTAAAAAGCCTGGGGGTAATTCCAAATGCACGCGATCGCTAGAAAGTCGCCCTAACAAGGTTAAGACTTTGGGTTGTTCATAAATCTCTTTTTCCATGAAAGTGCTAAAGCCCTCTTTGCTACTCTGTTGGCAATCTTGGGCAATGGGTTGCACCACGCCCAAGCGATTCAAGTCTATAGGGTGTTGCCAATCTAGCACCCCCACACTCCCCTCGCCCAAGCGCACCATTTGTTGGGCATGCCCCACTAGGGCGTTTTGCGCGCTGGCAAAATACACTCCCTCTTTGCCTGTGGCAAGGATCAAGGGAGAGTGGTTTTTAGCATAAAAAATACAAGTGGGGAAGCGCGCGCTGATGAGCAAAATCGCATATGCCCCCTCTAATTGGGCGATCGTGTTTTTAAAGACCTGCAGGGCTTGATCCATATTGTTAGCCGGGGTTGTCTCTAGCATGTCTTCAAATAAATGCACCACCACCTCGCTATCGGTTTGGCTAGAAAAGAGATGCCCTTTTTGCTCTAATTGCGCTTTAAGCAAAGCGTAATTTTCAATGATCCCATTGTGCACCAGCGCGCTATGCCCGTAGACATGCGGATGGGCGTTTTCTTGCGTGGGTTTGCCATGGGTAGCCCAGCGGGTGTGGGCAATCCCCACCCCTAAGCCCTGTGTGCGCACGCCTTGCACCAAGTGTTCTAGCGCGCTGATTTTGCCGCTAGTTTTAAAGACTTGCAAGGGCGCGCCCTCCCCTAGCAAAGCCAACCCCGCGCTATCATAACCCCGGTATTCTAATTCTTTCAATCCCTCCAACAAAAGCCCCACTCTCTCCTTTGTGCCCAAATAGCCCACAATCCCGCACATAAGAATCCTTAAAAAACTAACATTTCTCGTTTGTATTTATTGAGCGCGTTGATACACTCCTTGAGTTCTTCAACATGTTCGCTAATTTGGGTGTAAAAAGCCATGTCCAAACCCTCTGGGATGTCTAAACTCCCGCGCTTCATCAAGATAAAATCGCTCAAACTCACATTGGCGAGCTTTAAGAGCAATTCTACTTCGTCTTTGGCATTTTCAATGTCTTTAATGAGTTGATCTAGGCGTTCAAACATCGCTCTCCCTTTAGTGGTCTTTGAGCCCTAGGGCTAAGAGAGTGTGCAAATGCACCACTCCTAGAACTCTATGATGTGCATTCAACACAATAAGTAAAGAAATTTGATGTGTCTCGATGAAGTCAAGCGCCTCCATCACCGACATATCGGGGTCTTGAATATACTTTGGATTTGAAGTGGCAAACTCTTTAGCTAGAGCATGGCGATCAAAATGCGGTTGCAACAAAGCGCGCCGAATATCTCCATCACTGAGCACCCCTACGAGCTCTTGATTCTCATTGACTAAGAGAGCATTGCCCAAACCCTGATGAGTCGCCTCTAGCAGGGCTTCATGCAAAGAGGCTTGCGCGCTCACTAAGGGCAGGGCATGGGTGCGATAAATGTCGCGCACGCGTAGGTGCATTTTCTTGCCCAAGAGCCCCCCGGGGTGACAACGGGCAAAATCGCTTTGGCTAAAGCCCTTGTGCGCCATCAAGCACACCGCCAACACATCGCCTAGGGCTAGACAAAGCGTGGTGGAGGTGGTGGGCACCATGTTAAAGCTACAGGCTTCTTTGGCAATCTTGAGTGTTAAATGGTGCGTGCAAAGCTTGCCCAATGCGCTATGCGCGCTCTTGCTCATGCCAATGATCTTAGAGTGGCGCAAAAAGCTAAGCGCCTCCAAAAGCTCCACACTCTCCCCCCCAAAACTGATCGCCAAGATCACATCTTTTTTGCCCACAATGCCCATGTCCCCATGCAAACTCTCAGTGGGGTGTAAAAAGATCGCCCTAGTGCCCGTACTGGTCAGTGTGGCGGCGATCTTGCGCCCAATATGCGCGCTCTTGCCCACCCCCATCACCACCACAAGGGGAGCGTTTGCCAAACATTCGATGATAGGCTCTAAAGCCGTATGCGTAAGTCTCTCTTTAGTGTTTAAAAGCGCATCAGCGGCTAGGTCAAGCGTGTTGTGCGCGAGCGCGCCATAATCTAAAGTTGCCATTAGAGGCGCTTGGTTTCTTGTTTAATCAGGGCTCTTTGGAGCACGGGCACTAAGTAGCCATACCCCTTAGCTTCCATTTCCTCTAAGGGGATGAATTTCAACGCCGCGCTATTGATACAATAACGCAAGCCCCCCAATTCTTTAGGTCCATCTTCAAAGACATGCCCTAAATGCGCATTGCCCACACGGCTACGCACTTCGGTGCGCAGGCGGTTGTAACTGGTGTCCTTTTCATACCCCACCACCTCTTTACTGATGGGCTTGCTAAAGGCAGGCCACCCACACCCGCTATCAAATTTATCCGTGGATAAAAAGAGGGGTTCGCCCGTGGTGATGTCCACATAAATCCCGGGTTTAAACAGAGTGTCGTACTCGTTTTCAAAGGGGTGTTCTGTGTAGCTCTCTTGAGTTACTTTGTATTGCAGGTCGCTGAGTTGTTTTTTAAGCGCGGCTTGATTAGGCTTGTGGTAGTCCTTGGGATCAATGATCACCTCATCGGCTTTTTTGAGATCAATATGGCAATACCCCCCCGGGTTTTTCTTCAAATAGTCTTGGTGGTACTCCTCTGCCACCACGAAGTTTTTGAGCGGTTCTAATTCAACGCGCACCTTTTGTGGGTAATGGTTTTGCAAGCGCGCCAGGGCTTTAGCGATGATAGGCTCGTCTTTGGGGTCTGTGTAGTAAATCCCGGTGCGGTACTGCCGCCCGCGATCATTGCCCTGCTGGTTTAGGCTTGTGGGATCGATTACCTTGAAGTAGTACAGCAAGAGTTTATCTAGACTGATCTCTTTGGGATCAAACTCCACTTTCACCGTCTCGGCGTGATCGCTATTGTGCAACTCGTGGTAATTGGTCTGATCGCTCTTGCCATTGGCATAGCCCACCAGCGCATTTTTCACCCCATAAATGCGCTCCATATAGGCTTCTAGCCCCCAAAAACACCCCCCCGCTAAATAAATTGTGTGCATCTTTTTCTCCTGCATGCCATTTAACACCCCCACCAACACCAACACCCCTAACACTAACGCGCGCATGCTAGCTCACAAACACATGGCTAACAATGGCGGGGTATTTCTTGGTGTGCTTGAACAGGGCTTTACGCAAGAAATGCCGCACACTCTCATCTAAATGCTTGGTATTGCTCAGTACATCTTGACGCAACGCCTTGATGTGCAAGCCCAAAGAATCCTGCAAGTCCTCTAGAAAATGGCGTTCTTCTTTGAGATTGACAATCCCCACACTGCTAATCTTAGACTGGGGCATCAAGCTTTGGGCTTCTTTAGAGATGAAGAGCACCGCGCTGAGCAAGCCCGCACTGGCAATCTCCAAGCGTTCGTCCACGATTTTTTGCTCAATGCTGACATTGTTGGTGTTGTCCACATAGTGTTTCCCGCTCTTAATGCTCTTGACCTTGCGCATGAAGTTAGGATTAACCTCCACTTGATCCCCATCCTCCATCAGGTAGATATTCCTCTCAGGGATCCCACATGCCATGGCGGTTTCTTTGTGCTTGGCGACATGGTTATACTCCCCATGCACGGGCAAGAAAAACTTAGGTTTGATGAGGCGCAACATCAGCTTTTGCTCCTCTTGGGCGGCATGCCCGCTCACATGAATATCAAAGGCGTGGTGTACCACTTGGGCGTCTTTTTTCATGAGCAAATTCAAAATGCTAGAAACGCTGGCTTCATTGCCCGGGATCGCCTTAGCCGAGATGATGACTAGATCGCTAGGCTTAATGCTAATGTGGCGGTGCTCATCGGTTGCCATGCGATAGAGCGCGCTCATGGTTTCCCCCTGTGAGCCGGTCGTTACAATGAAAACCTCATGATCGGGGTATTTCTCCACTTCATGGGCTTCAATGAAGGTTTTAAAGGGCAGATGGATATAACCCAACTCTCTAGCGATGTCTAGGTTTTTCTCCATAGAACGCCCGATCACCGCGACCTTGCGGTTGTGCTGGATAGCGTGCTGAATGGCTTGATACACCCGGTGGATATTAGAAGAGAAGGTGCTCATGATCACGCGCCCTTTGGCGTTCTTAAAGAGATTTTCAAAGACGGGTCCCACACTGCTCTCACTAGGGGTAATGCCCGGTTTATAAGAATTGGTGCTATCGCTAAGCAGCAACATCACCCCCTGCTCGCCATAATGAGCCAGGCGGTAGAGATCGCTGGGCAATTTGTCCACTGGGGTGTGATCAATTTTAAAATCGCCCGTGTGGATGATCGTGCCCACCTTAGTTTGGATGGCTAGCGCGCTCGCATCAATGATAGAATGCGTGATGTGGATCCACTCCACGGTAAATTCACCAATTTGAATGGGCTGGCGTTTTTGCACAATCTTAAAGAAACTCTTGAATTTCTTCAAGCCGTGTTCGTCAAATTTATTCCCGATCATCCCCAAACTCAAAGGCGTGCCATAGAGGGGGAATTGCATTTCTTTAAACAAGTAGGGGACCGCCCCGATATGATCCTCATGGGCATGGGTGATGAGCACGCCCACGATTTTATCCTTAATGCTGTGCAAGTAGCTAAAATCCGGGATCAAGATGTCCACCCCGTGCATGTCCTCGCTAGGGAAACTCATGCCCACATCAATGATAATCGCCTGTTGCATGGTTTCAAGCACCATCATATTGCCCCCAATTTCTCCTAGCCCGCCTAAGGGGGTGATCTTAATGCGGGCTTTGACATTGAGATCTAATTTATAATGCGGGTTTAAATGGTTGATGTGAATCTTGTTATTGGTCTCCACGCCCGCCTTGAGCTCTTTATGAAAGCCCAAATTGCCTCTTTCATTTGCCTTAGTGATGTTTTTCACCCCGGCCTGTTCTGGGGTGTGGTTACCCCTGCCCTGTTTGATGCGGTTAGGGCGTGATTTGTGCGGGGTGTTGCGCGGGGGGGTTTGGGGATTATTGGAGGGGGTTTGGTTGTGTTCTTGGTCGTCAATGGGTTTATCCATAAAAAACTCCTAAATGAGATTGTTGGGTGAGATCGCGGGCTAGTTCTAGGTAGTCTGTGGGGCTCAACTCGTGGGGGCGCGCTTGGGGCTTAAGAGCGCGCTGGGCTAGAAAACCCTGCACGGGGTAAACCCCCTTGAGATTATTGCTCAAAGTCTTGCGGTTGGCTTTAAAGCAGTGCTGGAGCGTGGTTTCTAAATGGGCGACATCTAGGGGGTTGGTACAAGCTTGCAAGGGGTGCTTGAGTAAAGCGATCACGCTGGAGCGCACTTTGGGGGGCGGGTTAAAGGCTTCTTTGGGCACTTCAAAACACAGCTCCCTTTTAGCGCACACCAGCGCGCAAAGCACACTCAGCGCGCCATAATCCTTACTCCCATAGGGGGCGCAGAATTTCAAACCCACTTCTAGCTGGGTCATCACCACCAACCCGACACACAAGCTATCTTTGAGCGCGTGGGCGATGATGGGCGTGGCGATGTAATAGGGCAGATTGGAGACCAAAAAATAGGGTTCAGAGTGTAAAAATCCACTCCGGGGCAATCTAAGCCCGGTCTGTGCCAAGACATCGCATGCGCCATCTCCAACCCCTTTATACTCCATCACATCGCCCACCACCAACTTTAAGCGCGCCCGCGCCTGAGCACAAAGCCTGTGTTGTAGCCTTGTGGCTAGCGCCTTGTCCACTTCATAGGCGATCAAAGTCTTAGAGCCCAGCCTATCTAAAAGCCTAGTGGTGAGATCTCCCAAGCCAACCCCTATCTCCACCATCTGCACCGCATCGCTAAAGTGCGTGTAGGGGACGGATTGTAAGATCTGATCCAAATAATAGGCATCGTGCAAAAAATGTTGCCCCAACAACGCCATGACCAACCTTGCATTCTCTGATTTATTGTAACATGGGCTAGCTTAAACACCCCGATTAGGTTATAATGCAACGCTTTAAGGAGAATACAATGGTCTTTAGCGATCAAGAATTACAAAAACCCGTAGAAAAAGCCTTGGAAAAGGTGCGCCCCATGCTGCTAAGAGATGGGGGCGATGTGGTCTTGTTAGGGATTAAAAACGCTAAGGTGTATGTGTCCTTAGTGGGGGCGTGTAAGGGCTGTGCAGCCAGTTCTAACACGCTTAAATTCGGGATTGAACGCTGTTTGCAAGAGGAGATTCACCCGGATATGCAGGTGGTGCATGTGTCCAAAGAGCAGTATCAAGAACTCTTCCCCTAAGGCGACCCTTTGAATAACGACCCTAAAAAGCGATCCTTGCTCACGCAGGGCTACAAGGCTTTCTTGCAAAAGCAGTATTTTAGAGCCCTGTTTTTATGCTCCCAAGCCCTCTTTTTAGACCCCCTAGACGCGCATGCCAAAATCGGCTTGTTGCTCAGCGACATCGCCCTAGACTTCCCCAAAGAGGCGCATAGCTTTTATGAACTCTATCAAAATCTCTTGCACTCCCAGCCCCGGCGTTATAAAGCCAGCATTCAAGGGCAGATTTTAGAGCTCATTAACTCCTTTGATGAGAGTTTGAGCAAGATGGCGCAAGCCTTTGGGTATGAAAACCAGCTCAAGGCAGAGAGTTTAGATGGGATCTTATACGCCGACTTCAAGGCGATGTGCGCGGGCAAGGACTTTAAAGAAGTCTTTGAGAATTTGATGTTTAGCACTAAAGTCATCTTTGAGCGCAAAGAGGATTTTTACGAGTTTTTAGAAAATCTAGTGGATCACCAATTCTATGACATGTCCATTGCCTACATTGAAAACATGCGCGAATTGCTTTGGTATGACCCGCGCGTGATGGCGTTGTTGCAAAAGGCGTTGCGCTTAGAAAAGGCGCATCGGGAGGACAAATGATCCTCTCTAAGCGCGTGTACTTCAAGGATCAAACCTTTCACGCCCTAAGCGATGACACTAAAGAGATCACAGAAGGGGTTTTGTTGGTAAAAACTCCGAGCAATGCGCGCTTTATCCCCCCCAATACGCCCTGTTTAGAGGCGCAAGAATTGGGGCGTTATTTTGATTTAAAGACGCAAATCATAGGGATCACGGGCACCAATGGCAAGACCACCACCGCCGCGCTCATCGCCCATGTGCTCCAATCTTTGGGGCATTCTTGCGCCCTGCTAGGTACAAGGGGGTTTTTTATTCAGGGCGCACAAGTCAAGCCCAAGGGGCTCACCACGCCCAGCTTATTAGAACTCTATAGCGATCTAGAGCGCGCCACTGCAGAGGGAGCGGAGTATTTTGTCATGGAGGTAAGCTCCCATGCGATCGCCCAAGGGCGCATTTTGGGCTTGGCGTTTGCCGCCAAAGTGCACACCAATATCACCAGCGATCACTTGGATTATCATAAGGATTTAGAGACCTACCGCGCGATCAAAAATCAATTCTTCAGCGATGAGGGCTTGAAGATCATCAATTTAGACGATCCGCATGTGCGCTTTAACCCTGCTAATGCCTATGGCTATGCCTGTGAGCGCAAAACCCATTTGAGCGTGAACGCCTATAGTTTGCGTCCGGATTTGAGCGCGCATATAGAATTTCGCGCCGATCCCAGATCCCGGCGCAACGCCCCTAATAACGCAGAAATGGGCATTGTGCACGCCCCCCTAATGGGTTTGCACAATCTTTACAATCTCTTGGGGGCGTTGTTGTGCGTGCGTGCGCTCACGCAAACCCCTTTAGAGACGCTGTGTGAGCGGGTGGGAGATTTTACAGGGGTGGAGGGGCGCATGGAGGTGGTGCACCAAAACCCCCTAGTGGTGGTGGATTTTGCCCACACCGCCGATGGCTTTGTACAGATTTTTAACAGCTTTAAGGCGCAAAAAATTAAGGTCGTCTTTGGGGCGGGGGGGGATCGCGACAAGAGCAAACGCCCGTTGATGGGGCAGGTAGCCACCGCGCACGCCCTGAAAAGCTATATCACTTCAGACAACCCGCGCACCGAAGAGCCTTTAGCCATTATTGAGGATATTTTAAGCGGGGTCGCTTTAGAGTTGCGCGATCGCGTGGTGGTGGAGCCCGATCGCAAAAAAGCCATTGAGTTAGCCCTAAGCGAATTGCAAGGCGATGAGGTCTTGCTCATTTTAGGCAAGGGCGATGAGTGCGTGCAAATTGTGGGGGAGGCGCATTTGCCCTTTGACGATCGCGCTTTGGTGCGCCATTTCTTTCACAAGGACTAATATGCAGGATTTTTATCTCTGGTGTGATTTTATTGAGCGCGATTTTCTAGAAACCCGTTTTGTGGACCTGCTTGCCTTAAAGCGTATCAGCGGGGCGACTTCTAACCCGAGTCTTTTTGCCCAAGCGATTATCCATTCTCAGGCTTATAAGGAGGCGATGAGTGCGCACAAGCCCAACACCCCCAAAGCCCTTTATGAAGCCCTAGCCCTTGAAGACATCGCGCGCGCTGCTGACTTGCTCTTGCCCCTCTATCATCAAAACCAAGCCACAGGCTATATTAGTCTAGAGATCGATCCTTTCTTAGAGGGCGATGTGAGCGCGTGTGTGCAGGAGGCAGAACGCTTATACCAAACCCTAGCCCGCCCCAATGTGATGATCAAAATCCCAGCCACGCCCAGCGGGTTAGAGGCGATGGCGCATTTGAGCGCGCACATGCCCATTAACGCCACCTTGATCTTCTCCCCCCAGCAAGCCCAAGAATGCGCCCTCGCGCTCAAGGAGGCAAGGCATACATGCGTGATCAGTATCTTTGTGTCTCGATTAGATGTCGCTCTAGAGGCTTTTTTAGCCCAAGCCCCTAGCTCGACTGCCCAGCGCGCCCAACTCGCCCACCAACTAGGTGTCTCTAGCGCGCAACAAAGTTACCACAAAATCCAAAGCCTCAATCTCCCCCACCTCTATCCCCTCTTTGCTAGCACCGGGGTTAAAGAGCCCACTCTCCCTAAAGATTACTACATCCAAGCCCTCAAAATGCCCCATAGTATCAACACCGCCCCCCTAGAAGCCCTCTACACCTACTATCACACCCCAAGCCCCACCCCCCATATTCTAGAATACCCTGTGCTTGTAAGCCAGCTAGAAGGTTTGGGTTTTGATGTGGATCAACACTATCAAGCCCTCCTCAAGGCGGGTTTAACTAGCTTTCAAGAGGCGTTTAAAGGGTTGTTAAAAACCCTTGAATGACACTAAGCCGTTTTATAGTCATTAGTTTTATGGGCAATCTGCTGGACTAGATCTTTAGATTCCTGCATGATAGTCTTCATACCATCAACATCTTTTAAAGTCTTGCTTGCTGAGGCTTGTACAGAAATCACCTTATTGATGATAGCTTGGGTATCATGCCCTAAGTTGATGAAGATTAAATTCACACCCTTAACGCGCTCAATAAGCTTTTCTAAATAATCAGAGGTTTTAGCCGAAGTCTCCTGTACGCTGGCACTCAAAGTGCTTGCCTCTTCGATGCGGGCAGTCTGTTGATTCATCTTGCCCCCTACATCAACCACATTCTGCACAATCGTAGAAATTGTGCCATTAACCTCTGTCAAAGCTTTTTGGGTGCGCATAGCCAAATTGCTAACCTCTTGGGCCACTACGGCAAAACCGCGCCCATGTTCGCCCGCCCGTGCAGCTTCGATGGCTGCGTTTAAGGCTAATAAGTCGGTTTGTTTGGCAATTTCATCGATGGTTTCTAAAATGCTCTTGGCATCATTAGCGCTTTGAGTTAGCTTTTCAATTTGTAAACTCAATTCTCTTTCGTTAGCAACATTTTCCACAATCGCCCCGCATAGGGTTTTGACACTGCTCTTACTCTCTTCTAATAAAGTTAGTGCCTTAGACAATTCAGTAACCACCTCTTCCACATTGGAGGTTACTTCGGTAAGGCTGTTAGAAAGACCAACCCCTTCATCTTTAATTTGGGTGATGGTTTGGGTGGTCTCTTGAATCGCATTGGTGGTGTGCAACATGGCATCTTCTAGCTGTAAAGCGGAAGCTTGGCTTTTGTTGCTATAACCTTTGATTTCATTATTGAAGGCACAGACATGTTCTAAGAAGGTGTTAATACAATTAGCGCTAAGGCTGATTTCATCTTGCGCGCATCCTTTAATCTCGATACGGGTCGTGAGGTCTTTTTTGCTGGTTGCAAAATTTTGCACCACTGACACCAAAGCCGTTCCTACAAACCT
>NZ_FZMF01000062.1 GCF_900197685.1 Helicobacter baculiformis
ATTGCCCCCCTCTGCGCGGTCTCCTCTAACCCCCTAGCAAACTGCTGCAAAGGAGTACTACCCTCAAAGCCCTTAAAGTCCTCAAGATGCTTGGCAAAGATTTTAGATAAGCCCCACCCCTTAGCGCCTCTTCCCTCTCCTTTAAGATTGCCCCACACAAGATCAATATACCCCAAGTCTTCCCTATAGAACGCCCCTGCCACTTGCCTTAGGGGTGATCTTAAGGGGGCTTGTGCTACTCTCATTTAAAGGAGTCTGTATGTCAGTGTCTATCCCCTTACCCCCGGTTAAAGATGTGGATTTTTGGTTTAACTTTGATTCGCGTAGATTGTATGCGTTTTCTGACTCTGAGGAAGAACCCGCTTTTGAGTTTAAGGGGGGTTCTTGGGTGGCGTTTGAATCAACCCAAGATTTTTTTTCTAAAACAGATGTTACCGATGATGCTTGTGGCGAAGTGAGCTTAAACGAAGTGAGCAAGCTACTATCTAAATCCGACTCTTGAGCCATGGACTTCATTTTACGTTTAAACTCTTTAAGGTCTTTTTTGGTTAATTTGCCCTCTAATTGGAGTCTGCGTTTAGCCTTATAGAGGGGGTCTAATGCCTTCTTCACCTTCCAACTCTTGGGCGTGTGCAGCTGTACCTCACTGGGCACGCCCTTAAAGTCAAAGCCTATATGCACCCCCTGATACCCATCTTGGGTTTTTATAAACTTGAGACTAATGTCCTTAATGTTGTGGTTATTCTCTAAGTTCTCAAACACGCGTACAAGCTCCATATTAAAAGCTTGCCTATCTACCACTATAGCCCCCCTTAGCAAGTCATCCACTCTTTGTGCATCCCCATTGTAATACGCCAACTTCTCTTCTATACTCTGTACGCTCTTTAAGGTGTTGTTGGCTTCTAGCGTGCTATCACCCCCCTTAAGCCCCTCTAAGAGCTCTTTAAACCCCTCTTCTTGTTCTTTAGCGGTGGTGTGGAGTTCTAGGGCTTGACTTTTTAGCTCTTGGGTGGTAGGGTTGGGGGTGATCTTAAGGGGAGTGTAGAGTATCTTGCCTTGTTGTGCTTGGGCTTGTAGTTGGGGTAATTCCTCTAAAGTATGGCGCTCAAACTCCCAGCCGATCTTATGCTTACGCGCCACACTGATAAAGGCTTCTTGAGGTCCTTTAAACTCTTTGAGGAAGTAGAGCCCCCCATCCACAACACTTAAGATATCGGGCTTATTCAAAGTAGAGGGGACGCTTGCCAAATGCGCTTTAGGGTTAGGGGCTTGAATTTTAAACAAAGTATGCGGACTGAGTTCTACGAACACAGATTGATTCTCTTCTAATTTACCCCCCCCTAAAGCCTCTTGC
>NZ_FZMF01000003.1 GCF_900197685.1 Helicobacter baculiformis
CCCTAAATCAAACCCCCAATGCCCTCCTTTCTCCTTGTGATGGCGTGCTTAAGGAGTGTGGCTTAGTGCAAGAAGGGCAGGTTTTGCAGATCAAGGGGATGCCCTATTTGGTGGGAGCTCTGTTAGGATCGCCCTTAGAAGAATCTTATCGCTATTTCAATCTCTATCTCTCTCCTAGAGACTACCACCGCTTCCACGCCCCTTGCGATTTAGAGGTTTTAGAAACCCGCTATTTTTCTGGCTTGCTTTTTCCGGTCAATGAGAGCGCTTTGAAAAAACACCCCCATTTATTCGTCTGTAATGAACGGGTGGTGATCGTGGCTAAGGACCCTAGGGGCGCGCTGCTTTATTTTGTCGCCGTGGGCGCGCTCAATGTGGGGCAGATTGTGCTCAACTTTGATTCAACTCTCCACACCAATGCCCCCAGAAACCCTCCCCTAAGTATCAAACACTACGATCCGCCCATTGCTCTAGCTAAAGGGGCGGAGTTGGGGCGTTTTGAAATGGGCTCCACCATCGTGCTTTTTGTGCGCGAATGCTCTATGCCTCCAGAAACCCTATGGCATCAAGCGCGTTACGGGGAGTTTTTGAGCACACTACACCCTATTGGAGCAAAAGATGCATGAATTGAGTCAAAGCATTAAAACCCTCTTAGAGGATTTAAACGCGTTGCTTGTGGCGCATTTTTATCAGAAAGATGAGATTGTGGCTTTAGCAGACATTGTGGGGGATAGTTTGGAGCTTGCCCGCCAAGCCAGCGCGCACCCTAAAAATTTGATCGTCTTTTGTGGGGTGGGTTTTATGGGCGAGAGTGTGAAGATCTTAGCCCCCCAAAAGGAGGTGATCATGCCCAAACTCGCCTGCTGTTCGATGGCACGCATGATCGATTCGAGCTATTTTGATCGCTCTTTAGAGGTGCTCAAAGGCTATGGTCTGTGCGATCTCTTGCCCATTACTTATATCAACTCCAGCGCACAAGTGAAGGCAAAGGTGGGCGCGTTGGGGGGGCTGGTGTGTACCAGCGCGAACGCCTCTAAGATTTTTGCCCATGCCCGTAAAAACCAACAAAAAATTTTCTTTCTGCCCGATCGCTGTTTGGGGACAAACTTAGCCCGCCTGCATGGCTTAAAAAGCGCGACTTTGGGCATGGATGACAAAGAAGCCATCATACAAGCTGATGTGATCAATTACAATGGCTTTTGCGCCGTACACCAACTCTTCAAGCCTAGCGATGTGGAGTTTTTCAAAGAAAAATACCCCGGGATTTTGATCGTGGTGCATCCGGAGTGCGATCCTAGTGTGGTGGAATTAGCCGATTTTGTGGGCTCAACCAGCCAAATTATCAAATTTGTCAGAAGTCTCCCCCTAGAGCAAAAGGTGGCCGTGGGCACAGAATTTAACTTTATCCAACGCCTGCGCCCCTCCTATCAAGGCGAGCAAACCACCTTTGTACTCTCTAGTACTCTGCCTGAATGCCCGACCATGAATGAAACCACCTTGCAAGACCTCTTTGAAGTGCTCAAAGCCTATAAAAACCACCGCCCCTATAACCGCGTGCAAGTAGACCCCCAAGTGGGCGCGTTGGCTAAAGCAGCCCTAGATCGCATGATGGAGCTTTCATGAAAGACCCCGCTATTTTAGCCTTCTTGGAAGCGTGTTTGCAAGAGGACATTGGCGCGGGCGATCTCTTTGAGAGATTAGTAAGCCCCAAAGAGGTTAAGGCGGTGGTGATCGCCAAACAAGCCGGCGTGTTTTCTGGGCATTTATACGCAGATATGCTCTTAGAACACATGGGCATTAAGCGGGTTTGGCACACCCAAGATGGCGCGCCGCTCAAGCCTCAAGAGATTCTCTTAGAGATGTGTGGGGATTACGCCCTCTTGCTCAAAATTGAGCGCGTGCTTTTAAATCTCTTGCAACACTCTAGCGGGATCGCCACCCACACCGCGCGTTTTGTGGCGTTGCTAAAGGGCTTGCCTGTGCGTCTTTTAGACACGCGCAAAACCCGCCCACTTTTAAGAGTGTTTGAAAAGTACTCGGTGCGCAATGGGGGCGCACAAAACCACCGCCTAGGGCTAGATGACGCGCTCATGCTCAAAGACACGCATTTAGCCCACATCGGTGATCTCAAGACATTCATGCAGCGCGCGCGCACACAAATCCCTTGGACGGCTAAAATTGAAATTGAATGCACTTCAATAGCGATGGCTAAGGAAGTGATGCAAGTGGGCGCAGACATTATCATGTGCGACAACATGAGCGTGGAGGACATTAGCCAAGTGGTGGCTTATCGCAATGGGCATTACCCCTTGGTGTTGCTAGAGGCTAGCGGGAATATCACCCAAGAGAATATTTTAGAGTATGCTCAAAGCGGAGTGGATGCGCTCAGTAGTGGGTCGCTCATCCACCAAGCTGTGTGGGTGGACATGAGCATGAAACTTGGATCTTGAAGCGTATTTCTTAAAGATTCTGCGCGCAAGCGGGATCACACAGGGCGTTGGCGATGATGGGGTGTTCTTGCCCACTAGGGGGGGGGTGGTGTGCGCGTTGGATATTTTTGCCCAGGGGGTGCATTTTAAACCGGAGTGGCTGGGTTTTGAGCGGGTGGGTTATAAGGCGATGGTGATCAATGTCTCAGATATGATCGCCATGAACGCCACGCCTAAGTTTGCCCTACTAGGGGTGAGTTTGGATAGGCGCATGGACAGGCGCGCCATTTGCGATTTGGTCGCTGGAATCAAGCGGGCTTGTGAGGAATTTAAGCTAGTGGTGATCGGGGGGGATAGCGTTGTAGGGGATCGTCTGCACTTGAGCATCACCATGCTAGGCACAGCGCGCAAACTCTTAGAGCGCAAGGGCGCAAAAAGAGGGGATTATATCGCGCACACGGGCACGCTAGGGCAGAGTTACAAAGCCCTTTGTGCGTTGTTTAGGGGGGGTAAGCCCAGTCCAAAGAATAAATTTTTTACCCCGCGCTTAAAGCATGCACGCTTTATGGCTAAAGCGCGTAAATTCTTGCACGCCGGGCTGGATATTTCTGATGGAGTGCTTGCTGAATGCAATCGCTTATCTGAATGCAACCGCCTAGCTTTTAAGCTGTATAAGCCCTATGAGCGTGCTTTTAAAAGTGGAGAGGAGTATGAAATGCTCTTGTGTTTTGCTAGAAAAGATCGCCTCGCTCTTTTGAGATTGGCGCGTGCACACCGCGTGCGTTTACACATCATCGGGGAGGTGTGCCCGGGGCAATCCCATTACCCGGCTCTGGTGTGGCACAAGAGTTCGTAAAAATTGGGTTTGCGATCTTGGCTTTTTTAACTCTCCTACAGGCGCATCCTATGCCCCCAAAAAAGGGCATAGAACCCTGCAAGAAGCAAAAAGAAACATACGCCGGGATTGGCGCAATCCTAGAGTCTACCCAGCACAGACCCGTAATTGTTGGGCTTTTAGAAGGGGGACCCGCACAAAAGGCCGGACTTAAAGTTTGGGACATAATCCTTAAGGTCAATGGGCAGGACACTTTGGGCTCAGATCTCTATGATGTCTCTGCGCGCATTAAGGGCAGACCTCAAAGCGTGGTTGTGCTCACCATTAGGCGCACTTTTCCTCATAGATTTTTTAAGGTTCGTATAATCCGCCAGGTTGTTACTCTAGGGATTTTTGGAAAGACAAAGGGCAAGCCATGTTACAAAGCACAGGTGTGGCATGGCGATTAAAGAGCATTGTAAAATCAAAGAGTTTTAGATAGAATGGCGAGATTTAGTCAGAAATTTAAGGGCAGTGATGAATAAGTTTTTTGCGGCGGGGGTGTTGTCTTCCGTATTGAGTGTTTTTTTGGTAAGCAATGCCTTACAAGCCAAAGAAAACACGCCCTCGCACCATAGTATCAAAAGGAACGCTAAACCCACAACTCAAGAGCGTCTCAACGCGCTCAAGAAGTTTTCTAGTGTGGTAGAACAGATCGAACATTATTATGTTGATGAAGTGAGCATTAATGACATTGTGGATAAGGCTATTGATGGTTTGCTTACCAATTTAGACGCACACTCCTCCTATCTCACTCCCAAGAAGTTTAGAGATTTTAGAGCCCAAACTGAGGGCGAGTTTGGCGGGCTGGGGATCACCGTGGGGATTCGCGATGGCGCACTCACCGTGATCGCCCCTTTAGATGACACTCCTGCTTACAAAGCCGGCATCAAAGCTGGGGATGTGATTTTAAAGATCAACTCTGAGAGTACCTTGAACATGACCATTGATAACGCGGTGAACTTGATGCGGGGCAAACCCAAAACCCCCATTGAATTGACCATTGTGCGCAAGTCTGAAAGCAAGCCTTTAGTGATTAAGATGTTGCGTGACATCATCAAGATCAAATCCGTGCATGCTAAGAAGATTGAGGGCACAAATTACCTCTATGTACGGGTGAATTCCTTTGATCGCAATGTGGTTAAGGGGGTGCTCACAGAGTTGAAGAAAGTGCCTAAATTAGAAGGCATTGTGTTGGATTTGCGCTCTAATCCTGGCGGATTGCTCAACCAAGCCATCGATCTCTCCAATCTCTTTATCAAGCAGGGCTTGATCGTCTCCCAAAAAGGGCGTATCAAATCTGAAGACATTGCTTATCGCGCCACTGGGCGCGCTCCCTATCCTAATTTGCCCATCGCCGTATTAGTCAATGGGGGCACGGCGAGCGCGAGCGAGATCGTCTCTGGGGCCTTGCAAGATCACAAGCGCGCCATTGTGATTGGAGAGGACACCTTTGGTAAGGGCAGTGTGCAGACCACTTTCCCAGTGGGCAGAGAAGAGGCTATTAAAATCACCATTGCGCGCTACTACTTGCCTAGCGGGCGCACGATTCAAGCCGTGGGGATCAAACCTGATATTGTGATTTATCCGGGGAATGTGCCCCAAGATGAAAATAAGTTCAGTTTGAAAGAAGCAGATTTAAAACACCACTTAGAACAAGAACTCCAAGAGTTGGATAGCAAGAAAGAAACTAACACAAAGAGCGTCTCTAAGAACAATAAAGAAGAGAAAACCATCACACCTAAAGATATCAACGCAGATATCCAGCTTAAGGTTGCTATCGATACACTCAAGGTATGGGACATCATCATGGCATCTAAAGATGTCAAAAAATAGGGGTCTTTTTGCGCGTTCTGTTAGGGCTTATGCTGTGCTGGTTATGCTTAGCACATGCCGATACGGAAGAGACCAAAAGTAAGGTTATTTATCTTAAAGTGCTCAATGCGCAAGAGTTGAGTACGCAACGCTTTTACATAGGGCAGGTGGTTGCCGTGCAATACCAAGTCCTCCTCTTTTCCCAAGCGAAGTTTTTAGGGGCGGAATTGGGGCATAGTCCTGATGGCAAACAGCTCAAGCGTGTCAGTTTCACCCCCACATGGAAAGCGGGGGAAGATGGAAGTTTGAGCGCCACTTACCTCTATAAGGTAATGGGCACTCGGGCAGTTATTCCAGATTTAAAAGTAAGTGCTTTTGTAGAAAGTCAAGGTTATTTAGATCATGCCATCGCGCCTAGCATGCCCTTAAATGTGCTTGATCTCTCCGCCCATGCGGGCTATGTGGGTGTTGTGGCACAGAACTTTAGTATCGTGGGTTATAAAGCAAAAGAATACGACAGCACGCACAATATCGTGGTCTTTGAAATAGAGGCTAAGGGGGCTAATTTAGAAGATCTAAAAATCACCGGGGGTATGAAACAAGGTTTTGAGAGCGCGCATTTCGCACCTGATAGTGCGCATGGGATTTATTATTGCATTGTGCCTAAGAGTTGGCGCGAATTATCTTTCAATTATTTTTCTTTAGAAACTAACCAGTTTCAGGAGGTGCGTTTTGCAATCACGCCTATAGAGGAGACCATTAGCACACAGAGCAATCTTAAGCCCAAAAATAATTTTTTGCTCTTCTCTAACTTTGTCTTACTCTTCTTCATTTTGCTCGTACTTGTGCTATCTTTTCTGATTCCCTACAAAAAAAGCGCGTTAGGCGTGGCGTTAGTGCTTGTTGGGGTGCTTTTATGGAATGTTTTTTTTACATACAGAAATGCTGTATTATTGGCAAATAGCACAATCAAAATCTTACCCACTGATAACTCTACTCTGCTTGGTACTTCCAAACGCCCTTTAAAAGTGGAGATCATCGGCGCGCATGGAGGGTATTACAAGATCATGACTCAAGATGAAAAGATCGGCTGGGTGAAAAAAAGCGATGTGGAGTAGACTGCGTGGGATTTATGCCCTTCTAGTGGTGGCTTTGGGGCTGGGTTTTATTATTTTGATGAATTTCTTGACGCGCAAGCGCCATAATTCTAGAGGTACGCGTAAGTGGTGTCGCTCTTTCTTTTGGCTGATGGGCACGCCCTTAGAGAAAGTGGGGGAGTTTGACACAAGCGCGACCCTGCTCGTGCTCAACCACCAAAGTATCATTGACATCGTCTGTTTAGAAGCCTACCATCCTTGTAATATTTGCTGGATTGCTAAAAAAGAGTTGGGGGAAGTACCTTATTATGGCTATGCGCTCAAAACACCAGAAATGATTTTAATCGATCGGGAGGATAAAAGAGGGCTTGCCCATCTCTTGAAAACAGCCAAGGAAAAATTAGCGCAACAACGCCCCTTAGTAATCTTTCCAGAGGGCACAAGGGGGCGCGGAGAGGAGAAATTTTTGCCCTTCAAGCCGGGGGCCAAAATTTTAGCCGAACGCTTCAAGCTCAGGGTGCAACCTATTGTACTTATCAACACTCGTCGAGTTTTTAACACTAGTCCCTTAGAATCACATCGTACACGCGTGCGTATGGTGCTTTTGGAAGCCTTTGAACCAAATACAAACACGGATTGGTATGCAGATTTAGAGGCGCGCATGCACGCTACCTACCTTGCACACTACGCGCAACTCAATCCAGGCTCTTAGCAATTTGGGCTAGATTTTGATAAAAAGCGCGGTATTTTTCCTGCGCTTCTGCCACACTGCAGGGCACAAAGTGCACGCTGTTTTTAGGGCGCATTTGGGCTAGCGCGATCACACTTTCTAGAGTGAGTGTGGCGATTTTAGGATACCCGCCCACAGTTTGTCTATCCGCCATTAAAATTAAAGGTTGACCATTGGGAAGTACTTGTATGCTCCCTAATGCTAGGGGTTCTGAGATCATTTCAGCGCCTTGAGATGCGCTCAAGGTCGGTCCCTCTAAAAAAATCCCCATGCGATCGCCCCTGCTCAGAGAATAGGGAGCGTGTAAAAAGCACTCCATGCTTTGGGTGTCAAAATAATGATCTTGAGGAGCTAGCACGGCATGCAAATGCGCGCAAGAGGGATAAAGGGGGCGGTAACGCTCCTGCAGACTTCTTTTTTGACAACCAGGGTACGCTCGGATGGGCAAAATATCCCCCTTTTGTAATTTGCGCCCCAAAAAACCCCCCATTTGTGCGCGCATGAAAGTCGCCTTACTCCCATGCACTTGGGGCACTTCTAAAACTCCAGAAAAAGCCACATAAGCACATACCCCCATCTTAAGCCCTCCAAAACTCAAAATATCCCCCGGTTTGACCGCATAGGACTCCCAGTTGCAGATCGCCATGCCATTGAGTTTAGGGCTCAAATCCGCGCCACCAATGGCAATGTGCATGGGTTTTAAAAACTCCAAAGAGGCCCCGGTGTAGAACATCTCTAAGAGGGCTTCATCTCTAGAATTGCCCATAAGCAGATTCGCCACAGACGCGCTAAACACATCCATCACCCCACAGGCAGGAATCCCAAAGCCCAACATCCCTCTACGCCCCAAATCTTGAATGGTGGTGCATAGCCCGCCCTCTAGCACCCGCACACTAGACATGCAAATCCTTTGGCTCTACTAGGAGGCGTGGGGGTTGGTATGTGCCCTGCTGCACTTCTTGTGCTAAGTGCGTGTATTCTTCTAGGCTAATGGGTTTGTAGCGCACAAAATCGCCCGCTTGGAGCAATACCGGAGGGTTTTTGCTAGGATCATAGAGTTTTAGGGGGGTTTTGGCGATGATCTGCCAACCTCCCGGGGAGCTAAGCGGGTAAATGCCCGTTTGGGTGTGGGCAATGCCCACAGATCCCGGACTTACCTGCGCTCTAGGTTGGGCTAATCTGGGCACGGCTAGGCTAGGGTCTAAGCCTCCTAGATAGGCAAAGCCGGGCAAAAAACCTAGCATGTAAACTAAATAATCTGGCGCGCTATGCCTTTGGATAATCTCTTCTAAGGGCAAATGGGTGTGTTGAGACACAGAGTCTAAATCCAAGCCCAAACTGGGGTGATAACAGGTGGGAATCTCTACTAAATAGCGAGGTTCTTTTAGGGCGTTTGGCGTGTCTAACTCCATATTCTCCACCACCTGCACCAATTGGGCATAACTCAAGAGCAGGGGGTCGTAAAGAATGAGCAAGCTAGCATAAGCGCTCACGATCTCTAGGACACCTTTTAGGGCTTTTTGTTTGAGGACGCGCTCTGCATGCCGCACTTGAGCATTGAGCTGGGGGTTAATTTGTGCGCCAAATTCTAGTAATAATGCGCTCTCCCCACAGGGTCGATAGATAACAGCTTGCATAAGACACACCCCTAAACAAACATAGAAATTAAGGGTTTGAAAGATAGCACGCCCAAATACGCGCTCAAACCCACCACCACCCAGCCCAACCCGGCCAAAACCCAAGAATGCCGGTAAGTCCCCACCAAGTCTCTGCGATAGCCCGCAACAAGCACCACGGCTAAACTAATGGGTAAAACCAAACCATTGAGCGCGCCCGCTAGAATCAGCAAGGCTACAGGTTTGCCAATGAATACAAAGATGAGAGTAGAGAGGCTAATCAGGGTGATAGCACAAGCCCTTTGATGGTTTTGCACCCAAGAAAAACTCTTTAAAAAAGACACGCTGGTATACGATGCGCCCACAATGGAGGTCAAGCTAGCGGCTAAAAAGACTAACCCAAAGATTTTATAGCCCAAAGTGCCCAAAGCCACTCCAAAGCCACTCCCTGCCGGATTGTTCGCCTCTAGTGGATGCCCTGCCTCCACCACCCCCAACACCGCTAAAAACAATAACACCCGTACCAAAGTGGCTACACTCATGCTCAAATACGCGCCGCGATCAACTTGTTTGCACTCCTTTTCTCCCACAATCCCTAGATCGATCAGGCGGTGCGCTCCAGCAAAGACGATATATCCCCCCACACTCCCCCCTATGAGCGTGATGGTGGCGGGCATAGAAAAATGGCTGGGTAAAAAGGTCTGCTGAAGCACTTTGGTGATGGGAGGGTGGGTAAAGAGAGCCACAAAGGCGATCAAGACAATCATCAAAATACCCAACACTTGCGCTAATCTGTCCATCCAACGCCCTGCGCTCTTGGAGATGAAGATGAAAATGGCTAGCAAAGCGCTCAAAAAGCCCGCACTTTTCAGATCCAAGCCCACAAGGGATTGCAAGCCCAAAGCCGCCCCACCCACATTCCCAATATTGAAGGCTAAAGCCCCTAGAGTGATCAAAAAAGTCAGAAAATGCCCTAATCCGGGGAGGAGGGCGTTGGCAATGTCCTGCCCTCTTTGTTGTGAAACACTCAGCACCCGCCACACATTGAGTTGGGCAATCAAAGAAGCGATGACTGAGATGGCGATCACGCAGGCAAAGGAGCTTCTTAACTCTTGGGTGAATTGCGCGCTTTGGGTGAGAAAGCCCGGTCCAATGGTAGAGGTCGCGCTAAAAAAAGCCACTCCCCATAAAAATGATCGGGGTTTAATGGGACAATCCTAGGACACGGACTAGAGGCTGGATGCAGACACCCTGAATCTCTAAGGCGTGGCGTACTTGCTTGGCAAGTTCTAGGGCGCAGGGAGTGTCGCCATGCACACAGAGCGAATCGGCTTTTATCTCTATTTCTACCCCCTCAGGCGTGCTCACCTTCTGCTTTAAGACCATTTTTAAAGCCCGATCGATAGCTTCTTGCGGATCGTGAATGAGCGCTTTAGGGTGGCTTCTGGGGAGAAGTTGTCCATTAGCTTGGTAATGGCGATCGATAAAGGCCTCTTGGGCGATTTTTAAGCCCATCTTTTGCCCCTCTTGGGACATCGTACTCTGTGCAAGGGTGAGGACAATGAGATTAGGGTTATAGGCTTGGATAGCCTCTAAGACGGCTTGGGCTAATTCTAAATGATGGCTGGCTTGGTTGTAAAAACTCCCGTGCAATTTGACATGTTGGAGAGAAAACCCATAGCTTTGCGCAAAGGCTTCTAACGCGCCCACTTGATAGAGGGTGTAACAGCGCGCCTCTTTGGGGCTGATTTGCATCGTGCGCCGCCCAAAGCCCAACAAGTCCGGATAACCCACATGCGCGCCCAACCCCACCCCCAAAGCCTTAGCTTGCTGGGCGAGATCGTGCATGATGAGCGCATCGCCGGCATGCCAGCCACAAGCCACATTGACACTGCTCACACATCTTAAGATCGCACCATCATCGCCCATTGTATAGACCCCAAAACCCTCGCCAATATCGCTATTCAAATCCACGCTTTTCATGTCTATATTATACACCAAGAACTTAAAGGGCTTGAGTTTTTCTATAAAACATGTTAGAATGGGCGTTTTTGGGGTGTTAGCTCAGTTGGGAGAGCGCAACGCTGGCAGCGTTGAGGTCAGGGGTTCGAACCCCCTACGCTCCACCATTTGCCTTAGATTCTTTTGCACAGCAACGGGCGCTGTGAGTACCCTTCTGCAACGATCTTTTTGTGTGCGCTCTCGGTCCCTCTTTAGCTCTTATAGTAGCGACATTGACGATATTATTCTACATCTTCTTTTTAAAACCCAAATCTTTTAGAGACTCCGCAAGCTTAAAAGCGACATTTATAAAGGGCGCAACATAGATCGTATCTTTGATCGTATCTTTGTTTTCTTTATCGTTGATGCTATCTAGAGTTGCATTAAGCGCTTGGTTTTCCTCTAGTTGTTCGTTTAATGAGCGTTTTAAAAATCTGCTTGCTTTGATACAAATTTGTCATCAGCATACCCTTTCATCTTATAAAATTGTTCTCCAACAACCGCCCCGCTCGACACCCTCCCCCTAACTTTAGCTATAGCTATAGAGACTGTCTAGATAAAGCTGGAGACCTTGCGGTGCGAGTGGGTAATTTGTCGGATTTTAAAAGTTGTAGGGTTCAAGTTTTATTCTAGAAGAAAACTTGTGCTAAATTTTGGGCTTCTTGATCCAAAGGCTATCTTTAAAAGCATGGATCAATTCTGAAAACACTTCAATTCTGCTTGTAAAGGGGCCAAAGTGTGTTGTTGGACATGTTGAAAATCCTGAGTTTGGCTTTTTAACAATGCCATACCTTCATTTCTAGCTTCTGCAATCAAATGGCGCTTGAGCTCTTATATATCTCGAATCTGTGCCTGAAAAGCGCGCAGCTTACCCGTTTCATCTTGAAGTTTCTGCTTAAAATAAGTTTTTGCTGATTAAACTTGCTTTCTTGGAGCTCAATAACCTATTGATGCGTTCCTTTTCATTACTTAATAACATTTGTGTATATAAAATTTTTTGCTTGAGTCTGTTTGTCCACAATAACAACACCACAACCCCCGCTCTCTAG
>NZ_FZMF01000033.1 GCF_900197685.1 Helicobacter baculiformis
GGGGGGGGTTTTGGAGTGGAGGGTTTGCACGCTCAAAGCAGGGAGCAGGTCTTGTAGCATTTTTTGGACAATGGGCATGCTTTGGATATGGTTGTAGATGTAAAACACCTGCCCCTTGCGCCGCAATTCTCTTAAAATAATCTCTTTGAGCAATCCGGGGGTTTTTTCTTTCACAAAGGTGCGCACGGGGGGTTTGCTCTCTGGGGGTGTGGCTAAGTAGCTGATGTCTTTAATGCGCGCTAGTGCCATGCTCAAGGTGCGCGGGATGGGGGTAGCTGACATGCTTAAAAGGTGCACATTTTGGCTTAAAGCCTTGATGGCTTCTTTTTGTTTCACTCCAAATTTATGCTCTTCATCTACTACCACCAAACCTAGATTTTTAAAGTTTGCCTCCAAGAGGGCGTGCGTGCCCACCACCACATCAATACCCCCCTCTTGCAAACCCTGTAAAACGCGCTTTTTATCCTTGCTAAAGCGATCGAGTTTGGCAATAGTGATGTTAAAGGGGCTCAAACGGGCTTGCAAGGTGGCAAAATGTTGGGTGGATAAAAGCGTGGTGGGCACAAAGAGCGCACTTTGGTACTTGGCTAGAGCGAGCGCGTAAATTGCCACAAGAGCGACCTCAGTTTTGCCAAAGCCAACATCTCCATTTAAAAGGCGATCCATCACCTGCGCGCTGGCTAGATCGCCTAACACCTCCTCTATGGCGCGCGCTTGATCCTCTGTAAGCTTAAAGGGGCGCGCGTTATGAAAGGCTTTTAATTGGGCAGGATGGGGGGCAATTCTCACCCCCTCAAGCAGCATGCGATTGGCGTGCGCGTGGATAATATCCCCAGCCAAGCTCAAGAGCTCGGCGCGCATTTTGGCTTTGATCTTGCTAAAGCTCCCCTTGCCTAGCTTATCTAGCGTGGGCGTGTTGGGGGCGATGTAGCGCTCCAATAGGTGTAGGTTTTCTACCGGCACAAAAAGGCGGTCTTGGTTTTGGTATTCTAGGGCGATGAAGTCGCGCACACTCCCCAAAACGCTTTGTTGTACCAGCCCCTGAAAAATCCCCACTCCGTAATCTTCATGCACCACAAAATCCCCGCTACTAAGCTCACTGAGCGCGAAGTTTAAGGGCTTGGCTTTGGGGGGTTTGGGGTAGGTGTGCAGGGAGATAAAAATGTGTGTGGGGGTGCTAAAATGCAACACGCAATCAGAAATGCAGGATCGGACATGCGACTCTAGGGGGGGTAAGTTGTCATAGGCGCGGTGTAATAGCGTGATTTGATGTTGGGGGTGCAAAGCGCAAAAATCGCCCAAATCTTTTAAAGGCAGGCGCAAATCCTGACAGCCCGGGGGGTGCTTAAGTTGGGGCAGAGCTAGGATTTTTTCTAATTGGGGGATATGCTCCAAATTGGCGTATTCTTGGGCTTCTTGGTACGCCTCAGCGCTCAAGAGGGTAGGGTACTCCTCCCACAAATAACCCCCCCAATCTTGTAACGCCCAAAAGCCCAAAGAGGCTATATCGGGCACTAAACTATCTGTGTTTAAATCTTCAAGGCGTGCTAAAAGGCTAGCATGTTGCTCTGAGGTGAGGCTAAAGAGAGCGGGGGGGATTTCTAGGCGTTCTAACAGCTCTGAGTCGCTCAATTGTGTGGCTAGCTCAAAGGTCTTAATGTCCTCGCACTCCTCCCCAAAAAAGCTCAGGCGGTGGGGTTTAGAAGACCCGGGGATAAAAATATCCACAATGTCCCCGCGCACGCTCACCTCCCCGGGCAACTCCACCATGTCCACAAATTCATAGCCATAGGCGCGTAAGCGTTCTTGCAAGGCTTCTAAGGGGCAGGCTTCTAGGGCTTGGATTTGGAAGTGTTGGCATAAAAAGGGTTTGGGCAAAGGGTATATTAGCGCGCTCAAAGGGGCGATGAGCAAGCACTCTTGGGCGCGCGCTTGGGCTTGGTAAAAGAGGCGCAACTGGCTTAAAAGCGCGCTTAATTCGGTATAGAAAGCGCGCATGTCGTCCAAATAATGGGCGCGTAGTTCCGGGAAAATAAAAAGGGCTTTTTGGGGGGCAAAAAAACGCGCCACTTGCAAGGCTTGGCGCGCCTGTGCCTCATCTTGCACAAGGAGTATTGTACTCTCAAGCCCCTTTAAAAGCGCGCTATAAAGGCTGGCTTGAATCAATTAGGCTTTCTTTTCTGCCAGCAAAGCATTTTTCTTATTTTCTAGCAGGGGGTGGGCATTGTCTTTAGGGCGGCTTTCTCCTACTAAAATCCCCTTGCGTTCAATAATAAGTTCTGAACTGGTAATCTTGCCATCCACAAAACCCAAGGGCATAATCTCAATCACATCTGCCTGAACATTGCCGTTGAGTTTGCCACTCACAACGAGTTTTAACGCCACAATATCTCCTAGTACTACGCCATTTTTTCCAATCACCACGGTATTGTTAGACTGAATAGAGCCTTCCACTTCACCATCGATGTGAAGATGGCAATTCATATTTAGAGTACCTTGGAGTTTAGTGCCTTGGGCGATGATGGTGGCGGAGCCATTAGTAGTTTGTTTATTGTCGTTAGTAAAGATTGCCATGCAATGTTCCTTTCTTGTGTGAAGATAAAATCGAAGTTTTTCATGTTCCATTTAATGAAAAAGATGGGGTTGATGGGTTTATCCATGAAGCGCACTTCGTAGTGCAGGTGCGGTCCCGTGCTCATTCCAGAGCTCCCGCTATAGGCAATAAGCTGTCCCTTTTTGACAAATTCCCCATCTTTGACGACAATTTTGTGCAAATGTGCATAATAGGTCTTAAATCCAAAGGGGTGGTAAAGCTTGATGAGCCGCCCATAACCCCCATTCCAACCATTGCGTGCCATGCCCACCACTCCATTAGCTGTGGCGTACACCAGCGTGTCAATGGGGGTGCTCAAATCCACACCGGTGTGGTTTTGCATGCGGTGCAAGATGGGGTGGTAGCGTTGTTGGAATTCACTAGAAATGCGGCGATAGGATTCTAGAGGGTTGTCATTGGGGATAAAGCGCATGATAAAACTTTTCTGCGCCCCTGTGATGCTAGCCACATCTAGGCGCGCGCTCAGGGGGGTCTTATCTTCTTGGGTGTCATTTTCTACTCCTACAAGGTCTTCTAAATTGCTCACCCGCTCTCCAGCCAAAAGTAAGTCTTCCACATATCCGCGTACTTTTTCATTTAAACGCGTGTGGGCTTGCGAACTCTTTTCAAATTCTGCATGCAAAAGCTTGGTTTGGGCTTTAGTGCGCGCAATCTGCGTATCAAAAGTATAGATCACAATCACCAAAAACAAGAGTACACTGAGCACCAGCAATAATAGGTAATAAACAATCTGTTTATAGATTGCGTGCACATTGATAGATTTACTGCCATCTTGATAGGTGAAGACAAGAATTAAACGCCTATTTAACCACACGGAATACATCTTTCAAAGATTCTAGCTTGGGTGTTACATTTTGGTAATCTTGGGTTTGAGCGATGTCTTCAATGCTGTAAAAAAGATTTTTCCAATTAATATTAGAGTCTGTGAAGAGTGTATCAAAATTCTTGAGACTCCAGCTAAGGTAAGAGGGCATATCCACTACCTGCCCTAAAAAACGGATTTCATAATGAAGACCTTGCGCGCGCGCATTTTTATTGTTGCCGCTGTAACCGACAAGTTGTCCTTTTTGTACAAAGCTGTGGGGCTTGAGCACAATGCGATCTAGATGGGCATAAATCGAGCTAAAGCCAAAAGCATGTTCTAAGCGCACCAAATTCCCATACCCCTGCTTGCTCAAAAGCACCACATCCACAATGCCACTAGCACTGGCATAAACGGGTGTGTTAGGAGGCGCGTCAAAGTCATAGCCCGCGTGTGCTTGTAGTCTGTTAGGCACGGGAGGAGTGAATGTTTTGCGTGTGTATGTGGCTAAAGGAATACCATTAGGAATCAAGGCTAGAGCTAAGTTCTTGCTCGCCAAAGGAAGGGATTTTAAATCGATATGACTATACACTTGTGCGTTCAAGGTGTCGCCTTTTTTAACCCGCAAAATACGCTCTAAATTCTTGATTTGACTGGTTACAAGGGCAATTTCGTGGCTTTTTTGTTTTACATCTTGTTTTAGCATATTATTCTTATGATAGAGCTCTTGGTAGTTAGATTCTACAATGCTCTTCTCTAAAGTCATTCTACCTAGCTTCTTAACCAAATAACCCAATCCAATCCCTCCGCCTACAACACTTATCAGCACAATTAAAGCAACGATGACAAGATATTTTTTCACATTCCTAGACAATCTGAGTTGTTTTGAACCGCTTTCATCAATAATAGTGAGCACAAGTTTATCTTGCATGATAGCCTTTCAAAAAGGCGCGCACCACGCTAAAAGACCCCCCCACCACCCAAAGCGCGCGCAACGCCTTAAAAGCTTCCCAATTAAAACGTGCCCATGCCACACCCACATCCTCTAAAACTAGTGCGAGTTCTTGCATGTCTATTAACTGGGGATCTTCAAATTCCAACACCCATACACGCGCGATAATGGGTTTTAAACATGCCAAGACACCCCGTACATCTTTTCTAGAGTAGCTATGATACACCAAGTGGATTTTTTGATCGCCAAAGTTCTCTTGCAAGGCTTCTTTTAACGCCTGCGCTCCGCTTACATTGTGCGCCACATCTATAATCAAATGCTCCTCTAGCCTTTCAAAACGCCCGCGTAAGTTTAAAGGAGAGGGATTTGTGGAGGGTTGGGGAATTTGGAGCGCTCCTAGAGCTGTGAGCGCGGTTTGGAAATTTTGGGCTAAAAAAGGGGGATAATAGTGTTGGCTGGCATAGATCATTGCCCTCTCTTGAGGGGGGCTGACGGAGAATAGCGCTAAACCGTATTCCTGTGCCATATGGTGGGCTTGTTGGGCTATCTTTGATTCTTGAGGGGCTAGAATCACGGGCGTGTTGGGGGTGAGTGTGCCCATTGTGGCTAATTTGGTGTGGGCGATTTGCTCTAAGGTGTTGCCCAAGCGATCGGTGTGATCTAAACTAATGGGTGTGATCACCAGTGCCGCGCGCGCGCGCAAATGTGTCGTGCTATCCCATTCCCCCCCAAGCCCAGCTTCTGTAATCATGTAGTCGCAACCCTGCGCGAGGATCACAGCCAGGAGGGTCATATATTCAAAAAAGCTAATCTTGGGGTCTAGGTGGAGCTCTTGTAGGCGCGCATGGGCATGTTCTAATTTCGCATCGTTCACTAGAGCACGATCTTTATAAAAGCGTTCGTTGAGGGTTAAAAGATGAGGGGAAGTGAAATGCAGGACTCTAAACCCGGCTTGCTCTAAAAGCAAAGTGAGAAAACGCCCCGTGCTCCCCTTGCCATTGGTGCCAACGATTTGGATTTTAGGAACATTATCTGCAAAAAATTCCAAAAAGTGCGCGTAAATTCTAGGAAAACGAGCGGGGTCAAAGGGGGCGTATTCTTGCGCGCGTGTGGCTAAAAATTCGCTCAAGCTCATTTGTTCAACTTGCCCTCATAAGCGATTTGGGAAACAAATTGGGTCAAAGTTTGATCTAGGGCTTGCGAGATCGCATAAAAGCGATTATTGTAAGTGGTGAGGGGGTTTTGTAAAGACACCGCATAGTTATAATACCCGCTATTACTATATTTTTTCACCACCCCTTTTTTGTTGTCATAGGTGTAATCCACATATACCGTAGCCCGGTAAAAGGTGGTGAAACCCTCTTGATTTTGGCTAATGGAAGTGTCCGCCACTTTGGTGATCTCTATGGTGATGATGGAGTCTGCTTGTTGCTCGCTAGTTAGGGTGTTTTGGAAGCGCTGCACAATCACGCGATTGAGCATATCCTTAAAAGCCACTGAATTCTTAGGGTTGGGTAGATTAACAACGAGACGCACGAAAATACCCTGCCCCAGCGCATTTTCTGCAAAGGTGGCAATGGGTTTATAGCCGCATGCCCCCAAGATGAAGATCAAACCCACAATCCACACTCTCATCAAATCACAAAATTGACCAATTTAGCAGGCACAACCACTTCTTTACGAATCTCTTGATTCTCTAGCCATTTATGTGCCTCTACTTTGGCTTGGGCTAGCAACGCGTCGCGATCTAAATCCTTAGCCACGACCATGCTCGCGCGCTTTTTGCCATTGATGGTGATGGCGATCTCGATGCTCTCTTGCTCTAGGGCTGTTTTGTCCACCTCTTGAGGTTTGAAATTTTGGCATTTAAAGAGACGATTGGCGATTTCAGAGCACACATGGGGGATGATGGGCTCTAGAATATGGGTTAAAATGTAATAGGCTTCGCTCCACAGGGCGGGATTAGAAGTTTTTTCTAACGCATTGAGCGCCTCCATGCTTGCGGCAATGAGGGTGTTAAAGGGGTAACCGGGTTGTTTTTTCTCAAAGATGGCATGGCATTTTTGCAAGGCGGTATGCACCTTGGCGCGCGCCTGTTTTTCTTGGGCATTGAGATTTTCTAGCTTGGGGGGGTGATCGCAGGGGAGAACTAGAAAAGACTTCTCATAAAAGCGTTTGATAAAGCGCGCCCCCCCCTCTAGGGCTTTGTCATTCCAATCTAGTTCTTTACTAGGGGGGGCGACAAAGTGGATATAGAGCCGTGCGATGTCTGCGCCGTACTTGCTTAAAATCTCTTGGGGGCTGACCACATTCCCCTTAGACTTGCTCATCTTTGCCCCCTCTTTAAGCACCATCCCCTGCGTGGTCAAGCAGGTAAAGGGCTCATCAAGGCGCACATAGCCTAAATCGCGCAACACTCTAGTAAAGAAGCGCGCATAGAGGAGGTGCAAGATCGCATGTTCCACCCCGCCGATGTATTCGTCCACACCCAACCAATAGTCCAAAGCTTGGGGATCAAAAGCTTCTTTTTCCCAGAGTTCTTTGGGCGTGGCATAGCGCAAAAAATACCAACTGGATTGAAAAAAGGTGTCCATGGTGTCGCACTCTCTGAGTGCGGGGCGATTGCATGTCGGGCAGGTGCAGGCTCTAAACTTAGGATGCTTTTCTAAAGGATTGCCCTCCCCATCAATATTGACGTCTTCGGGCAATAAGATGGGCAAGTTTTCGTGTTTTTCAGGCACGAGTCCGCAGTGATCGCAGCGCACCATAGGGATGAGCGCGCCCCAGTAGCGTTGGCGACTAATCCCCCAATCTTGGAGACGATAATGGGTGATGCGTTGCCCTAAACCCTGTGCCTCAAACCAATCGCTCAATTTTTCGCGCGCTTGGGCGGGGGTTAAGCCGTCATAGTCATGGCTGTGTTCTAAAAGCCCCTCTTGGCTGATCACGGATTTAATGGGGATATTTAAAAGCGTGGCAAATTCGTGATCGCGTGTGTCGTGAGCGGGCACGCCCATGAGCGCGCCACTCCCATAGCTCTCTAGAACGAAATTAGCCACATAGATAGGGATGCGCTCACAACTTAGGGGGTGCAAAGCATATAGGGGCAATAACACCCCCTTTTTCTCCATAGATCGCGCGCGCGCGCTGGTGTTTTGCATTTCTATAATGGCTTGTTTGATGCTAGGCTCTAGCAGATCGCGCTCTAAAAGCACGCCCACACTCGGATGCCCGGGGGCTAGGGCGATGAAGGTTACTCCGTAAATGGTGTCTATACGGGTGGTAAAGACTTCAATTTGGGCATGCGAATCTAAAAGAGCAGCGCTTTCAGGGGCTAGGGTAAAGGCAAAAGCCAAGCCCTGCGATTTGCCAATCCAATTTTCTTGCATGCGCAGTACTTGGGCTGGCCAATGCCCTTCTAGGGTTTTTAAACCCTCTAAGAGTTCTTCAGCGTACTGGGTGATCTTGAGGTAGTATTGGGGCATCTGTTTTTGTACCACAGGGGTATCACAGCGCCAACATTTTCCATCAACGACCTGTTCATTGGCTAGAACGGTTTTATCCTTAGGACACCAATTCAGCCACGCCTCTTTTTGATAAACCAAACCTTGTTTGTACATTTCAATAAAAAAGCCCTGTTCGATCTTGGTGTAGTGAGGATCGCAAGTGGCAAACTCCCTCTCTTTAGAAAAAGAAAAGCCCAACGCCTGAAATTCTATGCGCATTTTGGACATGTTTTCATAAGTCCATTGTTTAGGGTGGATGCCATACTGAATTGCCGCATTTTCTGCAGGCATGCCAAAAGCGTCAAAGCCCATCGGGTGCAAGACATTGTAGCCCATTTGGCGGTAATAGCGCGCTAGAGCGTCCCCGATAGCGTAATTGCGCACATGCCCCATGTGGATCGCCCCGCTAGGGTAGGGGAACATGCTTAAGATGTATTTCTTGGGTTTACTAAAATCCTTAAGGGGTTCAAAAACCCCGCTTTGTGCCCAAATATTTTGCCATCTTGCTTCTATGGTGTGTGCGTTGTAGTGTTTCATCAGTACTCCGTATCGGTATTTTTCGCGCCATCAATGATGATCACCACCAAGCAAAAAACATTGCTCACCAGCGCGCCGATCATCAGCGTGTAGGCAAAAATAGAGCTATTGAGAATCTGTAAAAAAATGAAAGCGGGGATAAGGTGTAAAAGCGCAGCCAACGAGCCCCCCAAGAGTTCAGAAGCAAATTGTTTTTGCACCCCGATTTTAAGCGTGGTGGTGATGAGATTGAGCGCGAGCGCGATGAAAAGCACGACCACATTAGGATCGTAAAAAAACCCTGCTATAGAAGTGGTGCTCCCTAAGCTAAAGATCACAAAGGCGACACGACCCCAATCCATGCGACTCCTTACCTAGACACGCCCGTGCTCATAGAGCTGTCTTAGGCGTTCTTTCTCTTGTTTGCGCTTGAGTTTTTTGAGCTCATTGTCATGGTAACGCCCCAAGTCAAAACCCAAGAGTACCGCCAATCTTGGAGCAATGAAGATTGAGCTGCAAGTCCCTACGACTGTACCCACCAACATGGGCAAAGAAAAGCCTATGAGAATTTTAGAGCCAAAGAGATAGAGCACTACTAAGACAAAGAAGACCGTAAGAGAGGTTAGCAGGGTGCGACTAAGCGTGTTGGAAATAGCTTGGTTGATCAGGGCATTTAAATCTTGCTGCTTGCGTGTGAGCATGCCCTCACGAATGCGATCAAAAATAATGATCGTGTCGTTAATAGAATAGCCTAGTAAAGTCAAAAGCGCGGCGATCACCTCTAAATTGAGATCAATGTTAAAAACGATTACGCTCACCGCTGTAACCAAAGTATCATGGGCTAGAGCCAACACCCCGGCTAAAGCAAAACGCCACTCATAGCGAAAACTCACATAGAGCATCATTGCAATGATGGCCAATACGAGCGACAACACCCCCTTTTCTTTGAGTTCGCTCCCCACTCTAGGACCCACACTGTCCAATTTACGGATTTCAAACTTGCCCAAGGGGCTAAGAAGATGACTAATTTGTGTGCCTAAATCCTGTTTAGCACCCTGCTGGGTAGCTAAAAGGGGGATTTTAATCACCATTTCTTCAGGCGCACCAAACTCGCTCACTTGCACCCCTTTAAAGGCGTGCGCCACAGCCTCACGCACTTTAGCCACCCCCACCGCCTTTTCAAAGCGCACTTGCACCACACTCCCCCCGGCAAAATCCACCCCCAAATTAAAGCCCTTAAAAAATATCAAAAGCATACAAACAAGTACAAGCGCGCCTGAAAAGGGTAGTGTAAAACGGGCATAGCCCATAAAATTCAAGACCCTTACACGCTTAAAGAGTTCCATGCTTAGCCTTTTTAGGAAGTTTGGGGTGCGCGTTTAGGCTAATCCCAAACCAAAAGTAAAGCCCTCTCTTTTTGGAGAGTTTAGAGGCAATGGCTTGGTAAAAACCCTGCGTACCAATGATGGCAGTCAGAATAGAAGCCAAAATCCCAATCCCGGTGGTGAGTGCAAAGCCCTTGATCGAGCCCGTACCATAGGCATAGAGCAAAAAAGAGGCAATGAGAGAGGTGAGATTGGAGTCAAAGATCGCGCGCGAGGCGTTGGCATAGCCTGAACGCAACGCTTGTGCCACACTTTCATTTGCTCGAAGTCCTTCGCGGATGCGCTCATTGATAATAATATTGGCATCCACAGCCATCCCTACAGTGAGCACAATCCCGGCCATGCCCGGCAGAGTCAAGGTTGCCCCAAAGAGCGCCATCACCGCGATGATCAAAAAGAGATTGACCACCAACGCTACGCTGGCAATCACTCCAGCCATCGCGTAATAAAAGATCATAAAAGCGATGACCAAGACAAACGCTCCGGCTAGGGCAATCAAAGAGGTATGGATACTATCTGCCCCTAAACTAGGTCCAATAATGCGCTTTTCTAACACACTAATAGGTGCGCTCAAAACCCCACTTCTAAGCGTAATGGCCAAATCACTTGCCTGCTCCACGCTAAAGCTCCCGCTAATTTGCCCGCTCCCCCCCCCGATGCGCTCGCGAATATAGGGCGCAGAGTAAACCTTATTGTCTAAGACCACCGCCATGCGCTTACCTACATTAGAGCCTGAAAAATCCCCAAAAATCTTTGCCCCTCTAGAATCCAAACTAAAGCTCACCACCGGTTGGTTGTTTTTATCATAAGCCACTTGCGCGTCAGTGAGCATTTCCCCATCTAAAATAGGGATCGCCTTTAACAATAATTTACCCGCCCCCCCACTTTGGGGCGCATAGGGCAAGACCACATCGCCTAGCTTGTGAATCTCCTCTGGGCTCAATTCTGCTAGATAGGGGTTTTTCTCCTCATCTACGGCCATCATCTGCAAATGGGCAGATTTAGTGATCAAATCCTTAGCCCGCTGCTCTTCAGCAAGAGTCTTGATCCCGGGTAATTGCACTAAAATTGCGTCCCTGCCCTGTTGGAGCACTGTGGGTTCGGCTAGCCCGAATTGATCGAGGCGATTTCTAATGGTGTTAATGACTTGCAGGAGGGTTTGCTGTTGGAAGGTCTGTATCTTTTCAAAGCCTAGAGAAAGGGTATAATGCTCTTGGGCTACACTCACCTGCACCCCATCCTTGCTAAAATCCTCTAAAATCTTGTTGAGGGCTTTGGCTTCATCGGGGTCTAAGAGATCAAACTCCACTCCCTGCAAAGAAGATCGCAAGTCCTTGACTAAAATATTTTGCGCTTTCAGGTCATAGTCCAACGAGGTGGCGATAGAAGTGTATTTGTTCTTGAGTGCCTCTTCAAGTTGCACTCCTAATAACAGACTCAAACCCCCCCTTAAATCTAGTCCTAAGGTGATCTTGGGTCCCTTAGTCTGTAACAAGCTAGGCAGAGAAAGTCCCACCCCAAAAATCAGCGCGATCACAAAGACGAGTAAGCGCGCGTTAAATACCCGCCCCAAAGACTACTGCGCCTCTTTCTTCAAAGAAATGGGGTTACTAGCAAGCTCTTCATCGATCTTATAGGCGACATAGTTTTTAGCCAGCTTGACTTCCAAGCCCTCGTTTAATCTTACTTTAAAAAAATTCGCTTCGGGCTTGATCACCTCACAGATGAGTCCCCCTTGAGAGACAATCTTATCGCCTTTTTGGAGGCTATCTAGCATTTCTTTATGCTTTTTTGCTTGTGTGCGCTGGGGACGAATAATAAGAAAATAAAAAATAGCAAAGAGTACCAATAAAGGCAAAAGCGAGGTCAAGATTTCCTTAGCTTGATTCATACAACTCCCTTGTGAGATTCAAAACTTCGATTATAATAACTTTACTTAAGGCTTGGCTTTAAGACCCTCTTTTTTATGAATCAAAACCAAGTACAGGGTGCCCAATATCCCTGAAATGATCGAAGCTAACAAAATAGCGACCTTGGAAACCTCCATCGCATCCTTATTATTAAAAGCCAAATTAGACATGAACATGGACATGGTAAAGCCAATGCCTGCGAGCATGCCCGCCCCTAGAATCTGCGCCCAACTCACTCCATCGGGGCGTTTGGTGATCTTAAACTTCTCAGCTAGAAAGGTAATGCCAAAAATGCCAATGGGCTTACCCACCACCAGTCCCAACACCACGCCCCATAAAATTTCATCTACATGAAAATTGAGCTCCTTACTAATAGCCACTCCCGCATTAGCCAACGCAAATAAGGGCATGATGAAGTAAGCGCTATAGGGGTGCAAAGCGTGTTCTAGGCGTTCTAGGGGGCTTTGTAATTTTCTAGTGGCGTCTTGCAAGGTGTAGAGAATGTCGCGTTGCTCTTGTTCTAGGGGTTTGTTGGTGCTGTGCGTGCTGGGGTTAAACGCGCTCTTAAAGTTTTCCACCATCGTGCTAAAACCCTGTACAGCCTGCTTGCGCTGGGTGATTTTAATAGGGATGGTGAAGGCTAGTGCTACGCCGGCGATAGTGGCATGAATCCCGCTATTGTACGTGGTGATCCACAGCCCCACCCCTAAGAGCAAATACGCCCACAAATAGCGCACCCCTAGCATATTTAGCAACACCAACACCAGCAAAATCCCCCCCGATCCAGCCAGCCAAGCCATGTGTAAATTAGAGCTATAAAAGATCGCAATCACCACGATCGCGCCCAAGTCATCGGCCACGGCTAAAGTTACTAGAAACACCTTGAGCGCAGGGGGGACGCGCTTACCTAGCAATAAGATCACCCCCAAAGCAAAGGCAATATCTGTAGCCATGGGAATCCCAAAGCCATGCGCGCTGGCTGTGTTGGCGTTCAAACTATGATAAATCAAGCCCGGGACAATCATACCCCCCAAAGCGGCGATCACAGGAAAGGCGGCTTTGGCAAACCCGCAAAGCTCGCCATAGAGCACCTCGCGCTTGATCTCCAAACCCACCAAGAGAAAAAACAACGCCATGAGCACATCATCAATCCATTGGTGGATAGAAAAACCAAAGAAATGTTCTCCCACCCTAAAGCCCACTTGGGTGTGCCATAACTCAAAATAGTAAGGGGCTAAAAAAGAGTTGGCATAGATCATCGCCCACACGGCGCTCACAAAGAGAAAAATCCCTCCAAAAGATTCGCTTTTGACGAAGTCTAAAAAAAGATTCTTGGGCGTTTGTGTCATCGCTGTCCTTCTTGAGAGATTATAAGGGGCGCACTTGCACGCCCGATTCTAACGCGTAAATCAAAACCCCCTGTACTTGGCAATCCGGATAAACGCGTTGCACACTTTGTTGGTAAGCTAAGATTTGTTGGCGGTGCTTATTTTGATAGCTCTCTCCACTCTTGTAATCCAAAATGCATAAACGCGTGGATTCACTCACAAGCATGTCCATTCTGATCACATGCCGTCCTGTTTTAAAAGAGAGTTCCACAGCAATATCGCCATGCAATAGAGCTTGAAACGCGCCTGTGTGCTCCAGGGTTTCTAGGCGCGCTAAAACCCGATCTATGTCCACACCCTGAAAGCCATAATGATACCCTAAATAGTCTTTTAAAGTGGGTCTATCAATCCCATAACCATAGTGTAATTCTAACGCCTTGTGCAGCACCTCCCCAAACCGCAACGCCTCACTAGAAAAATGCGAATCCTCTTGTGTTTGTTGCAAGTGATCGTCCTGCCTCCCAAAGGCGCGTTGGCGATCTAGCAAAGCGGGGGTATCCTCTAGCAGGGGTGTGTGCGGGGGAGTGGGGCTAGGCACGATTGTACCCTTTTCTAAGGGCTGGAGTTGCAGGGATTCAAAGGCGCTTTTTTCTGTCTGCTGCACAAGGATCAAGCTGTGTTTGGCGCGCGTGCATGCCACATAGCGTACATGCTTTTCTTCGGCACTCTGACGCTCTTTAAAGGCTTGCAAAGCTTGCGCATAGTCCAAATCAAAGTGTTCACGCCCCTTTTGGCGATAAAAAGGTGTCAAAGAGCCCTTTTGATAAAGGGTGAAAAACTTAGAAGTGTCCGCCTTGCTCCCTCCCAAAGGCTCGACCACGAGCACATGCCCAAATTCCATGCCCTTAGATTTATGGATCGTCATCACTTTAATCCCCTGTGCGCTTTGGTGGCTAAAGCCCAAATCCTCTTTTTCTAACACCTCTATAAAGCGCGTAGGGTCATGGTGGGCTAGGGAGAGTTCTAAAAAATGGCGCGCTGGAGGGCTATAGAGCTGAAAATGGCGCATGAGCGCTAGAACAAACCCGCCTAAATTGGCGTTGAATGCGGGGACATCTAGAGAGGCGTTCAAGGGCAGACCTAGCAATTTGAGCATACATGCGCGGTGGTAGGGTTTGTATTCTTGGGGGGCTAAAGCGTGTTTAAGCGCGTGCATTAAGATTTTAGCCTCTCTTTGGGCTAATAGATGGGTGTCTGTCTCGCTGATAATGGGTACGCCCCGCAGGGCTGGGGTGGCTTCTTGGGCTTCTAGCAGATGATCTTTAATACAGATCGCATCTTGGTTTTTAAAGCAAAGAATGGTGATCTCTGAAGGGTCTACGCGCTTTTGCAACAGTGCACACACTTCTTGAGTGAGGGTCTTTAAAAGATCCTCTTTGGGCGTTTGGCGTACTTTAACATAGCCTTCTTGGGCATCTTGATAAGGTTCCTGGGACTCATAATCTGTAAACACTTGAGAAAAGATCGTATTAACAAATGCTAGGATGTTTTTATCACTACGGTAATTGTGGGTTAAGGGCTTGCTGTGAAATTGACCGCACACTTGTTTAAAGAGATCGCTATAACTCCCCCTAAAGCCATAAATGCTCTGCTTCACATCTCCTACAAAAAACACGCTCCGCTGGGCTAAATTCTGCCCCTTACCCGCTTTGATTTCATCAATCAGGGGTTTTAGAATTTGGTATTGCAACACGCTGGTGTCTTGAAATTCATCGACTAAAATGTGGCTAATACGGCTATCGAGTCTAAAATAGAAAAAATCTCTATCAAGCAGACTCCCCGCTAAAAGGGCATGCGCTTTGAGGGCAATGGCATTAAAATCCAATTGGGTAGGGCTGTGGGTATGGGCTTGATAAAGGCTTAGAAAACGATTCAAATCTTTAAACGCCAAAGACTCTTGAACTTGGTAATACAAGGCGATGTTCTCTTGCAAAGCTTGGAAATCAGGAGTTAAATCCTGCAGGGCATATTTTTTAAAGTAAAGGTAGGTCGCGCCCTCTATGATGGGCTTAAAAGATTTGAGGACCTCTTGGATAGAGGCACATTTAAGAGCATTTTGGGCGCGTGGGGTGCTCACCCGTTTTTTGATCTTGCCTTGGAGCGCGCGCGCTTGGTGTAGAATTTCTGCTTCAAGGGTGGCTATATCAGGGGTACTTAGGATTGTGGGAGGGATGACACTAATCCCGCTGTAATACAGCTCTAAAATCAAGCCCAACGCGTGAATGGCGTTAAAACTATCCCCAGTGTCCAAAATGCGCTGGCAAAAGCCCCGTAACGCATGCATATCCCTAGCCTTGAGAGACAATAAGAAGCCTAGTAATTTGTCCTCCACGCTCAGATAACTCACCTTAAAGGACGCGCTCACCCCTACAAAGTAGCTAAACTTGCGCAAGACTTTTTGCAAAAACGCGTCAATGGTCATGATTTGGGCATTGTCTTGCAAGAATTGCGTATAAACTTGAGAGATGTGCTTGGCGATGGTAGGGATTTCAAGGGCATATTCTTGTTCTAATGCCTTTAAGAGATTGTTATTTTTAAAATTTACAGGCGTGCCACTTTTATCACTTTGTATGTAAGTCAAGCCATCGCTTAATAGATTCTCTAGGGCTTGGATGATGCGTTCTTGCATTTGCAAGGCTGCTTTATTGGTAAAAGTGAGCGCTAGGATTTCATGGGCGCGCGCGCCTTTCAATAACAACGCCACATAGCGCAACACCAGCGCAAAGGTCTTGCCGCTCCCAGCTGAGGCGCGCAACGCCAAATAGGCATTTTTACCAGCGGTGCCCATGCCTATCCCTTTTGCGCTTGCACTGCTTGTAAACTCTTTTGAGCAATCTGGGTAATTTGATCCCATTGCCCCTTTGCCATCAAGTCTTGAGGGGTCAGCCACGATCCCCCCACACAGGCGACATTCTCTAGGGCTAGATACGCGCCCATGTTCTCTAAGCTAATCCCCCCAGTGGGGCAGAATTGTACCCCCTTAAAGGGCGCACTCAAGGATTTGAGCAATTTCACCCCCCCCACCGCCTCAGCCGGGAAGAGTTTGAGCGCGTCAAAGCCGTATTCTAAAGCCAACATCAATTCGCCCGCGCTGGCTACGCCCGGGATCAGGGGAATATCTATGCCTTGGGCTTCTTTGGCAAACTTGGCGTTGATCCCCGGGCTAATGGCAAAGCGCGCCCCGGCTTCTTTAGCTTGTTTGAGCATGGGGGCATTTAAAATCGTGCCCGCCCCCACAATCGCCTCGGGGACTTCTTTAGAAATCAAGGCGATCCCCTCTAGCGCGCCTGCTGTACGCAAGGTGATCTCTAAAATCTTAACCCCCCCTTTTAAAAGGGCATGGGCTAGGGGCACGCCTTGTTTGGGGTCTTGCAAAGTGATCACAGGGATTAACGGGCCGGTGTTTAAAATCTCTTTAGCTTGCATGGTGTTCTCCTCAATGTCCAAAACTGGTTGCCCCATTCTCTGCGCTGGTGGCTAAACTCCTAAAACCGGCAAAGAGTTCGCGCCCACTGCCCACATGGACGCGCTGTATCAGATCAGACTCCCTAGCCTCCCATTCTCTAGGTTCTACAAGCGCTTCTAACACCCCCTCTTGTGCGTCTAAAAGCACCTCATCGCCCTCTTGCACGCGTGCGATCGCCCCGCCTAGCAACGCCTCCGGGCTGATGTGGATGGCAGCGGGCACTTTGCCTGAAGCCCCACTCATACGCCCATCGGTGAGCAAAGCCACTTGAAAGCCTTGATCTTGCAGAGTGCCTAAAATGGGGGTGAGTTTGTGCAACTCGGGCATGCCATTAGCCCGGGGACCCTGATAGGGCAAGACCGCGACAAAGTCGCGATTCAAATCCCCTTGCTCAAAACGATCTATAAATTCTTGTTGGGAGTGAAAGACTAAAGCGGGGGCTTGGATTTTTTGGTGTGCTGGAGCGACTGCGGAGATTTTGATCACCGCGCGCCCCAAATTGCCCTTTAAAGTTCTAAGCCCCCCGTCTGCACTAAAGGGTTCTTTTACAGGGCGCACGATATTGGTATCCAAACTCTCTAATACGCCCTCTTTGTAGGTGAGCTCACCCTCAAGCAAATAGGGGTTTTTGGTGTAGGCTTCTAGCCCAACTCCCATGATGGTCTGGCAATCCTCATGCAAAAGCCCGGCTTTTAGCAATTCACGCACCACGAACGCTAGCCCCCCTGCTGCTTCAAATTGATTCACATCGGCTTTGCCATTAGGATAGACGCGCGCCAGTAAGGGGGTGATCTGTGAGATCGCATCAAAATCATCCCAATTAATGATAATCCCCGCGGCTTTGGCGATGGCTACAAGGTGGATGGTGTGGTTGGTTGAGCCCCCGGTTGCCATCAAACCCACCATCGCGTTGACAATATTCTTTTCAGAGAGCAACACCCCAATAGGTTGCACTTCTTTAGTCGCCATGTGTGTAGCGGCTGCTTTAACTAGGGCTTGTCTTAAAGAGGTGTTGGGGTTGATGAAAGCCGAATTGGGCAGGTGTAAACCCATTAACTCCACCATCATTTGGTTAGAGTTTGCCGTGCCATAAAAGGTACAAGTGCCCACAGAATGGTAAGACTGCATTTCGCTCTCCAAAAGCGCGTCCCTAGAAATCTTGCCCTGTGCAAACAGCTCCCTAGTTTTAGATTTTTGCGCGTTAGAAATCCCGCTAGTCATAGGACCTGAGGGCACAAAAATACTGGGCAAATGCCCAAAACTTAATGCACCAATGAGCAATCCGGGCACAACCTTATCACACACGCCTAAATAAAACGCCCCATCAAAGACATTATGAGAAAGCGCGACCGCGCTGCTCATCGCGATCACATCGCGTGAAAACAAACTAAGCTCCATACCCTCATAGCCCTGTGTGATCCCATCACACATCGCTGGCACTCCCCCGGCAAATTGCGCGCTCAAACCATGTTTAGCTAGCTCTTCTTTGATCCAATCTGGATAAGTTTTAAAAGGCTGGTGGGCAGAGAGCATGTCATTGTAAGCCGAGACAATGGCAAAATTGCGCCTTTGGGTGTCCTTGATGGTGGCTTTGAGATGATCGGGCAGGCTGGCATAGGTGTGGGCTAAATTGGCACAACCCAAGTCCTTACGGGCGATCTTGCCCCGATGTGCGGCGATGCGCTCTAGGTAAGCTTGGCGGGTGGGTTGGCTGCGTTCTATGATAATTTTTGTAACATGTTCTAGGGCTTTTAGTGCCATCAATGATCCTTGTGTATCTAGTGTGCGTCTAAAGTATGCTATCTTTTTGGTAAAAGTATCCCACATATAAAGGATTTGAATGCGCGAAGGCCATTTTATTTTGTTGGGCGCAACGGGAGATTTAGCTTTGCGCAAAATTTTCCCCGCCCTCTATGTGGCCTTTAAGGATCAGTTATTAGCTCCTCGTATCTTAGCTACGAGTCGTTCGCGCCTCAGCCAAGCGGAGTTTTTACAAATATTAGACACCAAGTCAAAATCGCATCTTAAAAATCTTGATTTGACATTATGGGAAAGTTTTACCCAACATATTGAGTATGTGGCGATGGACTTGACCCAAGCGCAGGATTTCAACGCCCTTACAGCCCGCCCCCTCCACCCTAACACGATCATCTATTTCTCCATCGCTCCGGAGTTTTTTGCCACCACTTGCGCGCACTTAGCCCAAGTGGGGCTGAATGCCCCCCAAGTGAAGATCGTGCTAGAAAAGCCCCTAGGGGTGGACCTGCACTCCGCGCGCGCCATCCACAAGAGCATCGCCCAGCACTACCAAGAAAACCAAATCTATCGCATCGATCACTATCTGGGCAAACAGAGCGTACAAAATCTCTTGCATCTGCGCGCCTCTAATGCGCTCTTGCAAACCCTTTTGCATAGAGATCATGTCGATCATGTCCAAGTGAGCGTGTGCGAAACTTTGGGGGTGGAGAGTCGGGGGGGCTTTTACGATCCTATGGGGGCGTTGCGCGACATGCTCCAAAACCACATGCTCCAAATGCTCACCTTGCTCACCATGCCCTTGCCCTCAAACCTAAATGCCTCCTCTATCCGTCAGGCTAAACTCTCCTTACTCCAAAGCCTCAAACCCCTAGAGAATAAAAACTTGGCTAGCCAGGTCATCCGTGCCCAATACAGCGCAGATGGCGCGCTTGCAGGTTATCGTCAAGAACCCCATGTCAATCCTAACAGCCAAACCGAAACCTTTGTCGCGCTCAAATTAGAGATCGATCGCCCTGAGTGGGCGGGCGTGCCCTTTTACTTGCGCACGGGCAAGCGCATGGGGAGTTCTTTTGTGGAGGTGGTGGTTAGCTTTAAGGGGGGTGCTCCCCTTGTCTTTAGGATACAGCCCAACCCCGCCATTTCTCTAAATCTGCATGCCAATACCCCCCTTGTGTTGCAAAGCGCGCTAGAGAGTGGGATGGACGCTTACCAACGCCTCATCTTAGACGCGTTTGACTCCAATCAAAGCGCGTTCAACCACCAAGACGAGCTAGAAGCCGCTTGGGTGTGGCTCGATCCCATCTTGCAGGCATGGCAGGCAAACCAAACCCCCTTGTATTTCTACCCAGCGGGGAGTTTTGGACCACAAGAAGCCTTTGAACTTTTAGAAAAAGAGGGGCGTGCGTGGTTTTAAATTTTTTTGAACTTGCCAATAAGGGCACTCCTCAAGGATACCTAGAGGATTTTGGATGCCATGCTAGCGCATTCATAAATGATCTAGATCATCGCCATGCCAGAGAGCATCACCAAATCCATATCGCCTTTTCGGGGGGTAAAAGCCCGATCCCCTTTTTAGAGTATATGGCAGGATTTAAGCGGTGGGATGGCTACACACTGAGTTTAGTAGATGATCGCATTGTCCCCCCCGATCACGAAGATAGCAACGCGTCTTTGATCCATAGGCATTTTTTGGACAAGGTGCGCTCTAAATTTAACATTGAAGTGCCCTTTAGCCCCTTGGTAACAGATGCTAGCCTACCCCCTGAGATGATCTTAGCAAAAGCCCTAGAGAATTATCAACAACCCGATTTAGCGCTGCTTGGCATGGGCTTGGATGGACACACCGCCTCGCTTTTCGCTGATGCTCCTGAATACGAGCACGCCCTAAGCACCACAGATCCCCTTGTGCTCACCACCCCTCAAAACGCCCCCCACAAACGCATTAGCATGAGTTTGCACGCCCTGCAGAGTTGCAAAGAAACTTGGTTGCTCATCTCTGGGGAGGAGAAGCGCAGGGTTTTTGAGGAGGCTGCTAAGGGGATCAACCCCAAGCTTCCCATTTCTTTTATTCTGCATTCCAAGGTGCTTTGTAATATCTTCTATGTCCCATGAAACCTACCGCTACCTCAAGGAGTTATAATGATTGTGTTTTTTAAAGAATTCCCCGCCCAAAGGCCTCAAGGGTCTGAAGATAGTTATGTAACTGTAGCCCATGGGATTTCAGGTTTTGCAAGCGATTGGCTCACCTTTCCTCCCATTCAACAAGATCATGTGCGCATGGCTTTTTCTGGGGACAAAACACTCATTCCTTTGCTAAAAGCACTAGCAGAAATCTACTCTCCTTGGTGGGAGGACTTTTCTATCTGTCTTGTAGAGGAACAGGTGGTAGATAAAGATCATGCGCAGAGCAGTGCTAGATTGATTGAAGAGTATTTTTTAAAGAGGTGTAGGGCTAACTTTTCCGTGCCCTTGCCCTTTACCCCCCTTGTGTGCGATGCGACCTTGCCTCCGGAGGCTATCCTCCAAGAAGCGCTTTTTCAATACCAACAGCCCGATGTTGCCCTACTAGGCATGGGTGCTGATGGGCGCATCGCCTCGCTTTTCCCCGATGCGCCTGAATACGAGCACGCCCTAAGCGCCACAGATCCCCTTGTGCTCACCACGCCTACCCACGCCCCCTTTAAATGCTTAGGCATGTCTTTAAGCGCGCTTGAAAATTGCAAAAGCATTTTTTTGTTTGCCTCTGGGGAAGATAAAGGGGCTGTGCTTGATCTAGCCAAAAAGGGGATCAACCCCCAACTTCCTATTTCCTACATCTTACATTCTGAAAAGGTAGAGTGCTTTGTCTTCTGTATCCGATAAAACTTACCCCCGCCTCTTGGCTGACATTGGAGGCACGAACGCGCGCTTTGGGCTAGAGGTCGCCCCTGGCAAAATTGAATCCATTGAGGTTTTACCATGTCAAGATTATAACACCGTCGTAGATGCAATCAAGACTTATTTAACCAAAACCAACAACCCCCCCGTGAAATACGCTGCCATCGCCATCGCTAACCCGGTGATGGGTGATTGGGTGCAGATGACCAACCACCACTGGGCGTTTTCCATTGAAACCACGCGCCAAGCTCTCAAGTTAGAGGTACTTATCCTTATCAATGACTTCACTGCCCAAGCCCATGCTATTTCTAAGATTAACTCGGAGGAATTGTTACAAGTGGGGGGGAGTGTGTGTGAGATCGACGCGCCCAAAGTGGTCTTAGGGCCGGGTACGGGGCTAGGGGTGAGCGCACTCATCCCTTGTTGTGATGGCTCTTACACAGCCTTGGCCGGAGAGGGGGGGCATGTGAGCTTTGCGCCCTTTGATGACACCGAGATCATGATTTGGCACTACGCGCGCAAGAAGTACGGGCATGTTTCTGCAGAGCGCTTTTTGAGTGGGGCGGGATTAGTGCTTATCCATGCGGCTTTAGCTGATAGAGAGGGCATTAAACCCACTAAGATGACTCCTGAGCTTATTAGTCAGCAGGCTTTAAGTGGTAAATCACCCCTATGCCGCTTGACTTTGGATATTTTCTGCACCATCTTAGGCACGGTGGCTTCCAATATGGCTTTGATCTTGGGGGCACGCGGGGGAGTGTATCTATGTGGGGGCATTATCCCACGCATTATTGATTATTTTAAAACTTCGCCTTTCCGCTTGCGCTTTGAAAACAAGGGGCGTTTTGCTGCCTACTTGGCGGCTATTCCGGTGTATGTGGTGCTCTCTAAATATCCCGGACTTAAAGGGGTAGCAGTCGCCTTGGACAATCACTTAAAGGCTAAAGTATGAGCTTGACAACCCTGAATGCTTTTAAGGCTTTGCACGCGCATTTTCGAAACTTAGAACAGGTGCATATGAAAGATATGTTCGCGCGTGATCCAGAGCGCGCCACGCGTTATTTCCTCAAAGTGGGGAATTTATCTTTAGATTATTCCAAGAATCGTATCGATGATGAAACCTTGAAACTTCTAAGAGACCTCGCTCAAGAATGCGCCCTAGAACGCAAGATTGAAGCCATGTTTTCTGGAGAAAAGATCAACGCCACAGAGGGGCGCGCGGTGTTGCACACGGCGTTGCGCAAGCAAACCCAAGAGCCCGTTATGGTGGAAGGGCAGGATGTGATGCCTAAGGTGCGCGAAGTGCTCACGCGCATGGCAGATTTTAGCGATGCGGTGCGTTGTGGGCGTTGGTTGGGTTATACCAATCAAATTATTACGGATGTGGTTAATATTGGTATTGGGGGCTCGGATTTGGGTGCGCTAATGGTGTGCAAAGCGCTGAAACATTACGCCCACCCACGCCTAAACATGTATTTTGTCTCCAATGTGGATGGGATTCAAATCCAAAGCGTGCTGGATAAAATCCATCCTGAGACCACACTTTTTATTGTGGCTTCTAAGACTTTTTCTACCCAAGAAACCTTGACTAACGCGTTGAGCGCACGGGCATGGTTTTTAGCCCATGCTCATGATACGCGCCATATCGCTAAGCACTTTGTAGCGCTCTCTACCAATAAGCAAGCCGTACAAGACTTTGGGATCGACACGGCAAACATGTTTGAGTTTTGGAGCTGGGTAGGAGGGCGTTATAGCCTATGGTCAGCGATTGGACTTTCTATCATGATCTATTTGGGCAAGGAAAATTTTCAAGCGCTCTTGCAAGGAGCGTTTGAGATGGACATACATTTTAGAAGTACGCCCTTCGAACATAACATGCCTGTAATCTTAGCTTTGCTGGGAATTTGGTATGTGAATTTCTTTGATGCGGGTAGCCATTTGATCGCCCCTTATGATCAATATTTGCGCTATTTTCCTAGATTTATTCAACAACTAGACATGGAAAGTAATGGCAAGCGCACCACTTTAGGGGGGGAAGTGGTGGATTACGACACCGGACCCATCATTTGGGGGGATATTGGAATCAACTCCCAACACGCCTTTTTTCAACTACTCCATCAGGGCACGCATTTAACCCCCATTGATTTTATTGCCTCTTTGAGTAAAGAGGGCAATTTGCCCGGCCACCATGAGATTTTACTTAGTAATGTGTTTGCTCAAGCGGAAGCGTTTATGAAGGGTAAGGGTTACCACGAAGTGCTTAATCAAATGCTAGAAAAGGGGATGTCCCTTGAGCGCGCGCGCGCGCTCGCTCCCCACCGCGTGTTTTCAGGTAATCGCCCTAGCAATATGCTTTTACTCGATGCGATCACGCCCAAGAGTATTGGGAGTTTGGTCGCGCTTTATGAACATAAAATTTTCGTGCAGGGGGCTATTTGGGACATCAATAGCTTTGATCAATGGGGCGTGGAATTAGGAAAAGAGTTAGCTAAAGATATTTTGGTCCAATTGCGCGAGGGGAGTGCACAAAATCCCCATGATAGCTCCACACAACACTTAATCAATCTCTATAAAATCTATAATAAAGGAGTTTTGCATGCAGACCAAGAGTAATAATTTTGCTCTAGCCAGCCTCACCGCGCTGTTTTTTATTATGGGATTCATCACGGTGCTCAACGATATTCTAGTGCCTCATCTTAAGAAAATCTTCGATCTTAATTATTTTGAAGCGGCTTTAATCCAGCTTTGTTTTTTTGGCGCGTATTTTATTACGGGGGGACCTTTTGGGAAACTTTTAGAGAAGATTGGTTACCCGGTTGGGGTGGTGGGGGGTTTTTTGATCACTGCTTTAGGTTGTGTTCTCTTTTACCCGGCCGCTTCTACAGGATCTTATCCCATCTTTTTAGGCGCGCTCTTCGTCTTGGCTAGTGGGATCGTGCTTTTGCAGACGGCGGGTAACCCTTTTGTAACCCTATTGTCTCCGGGTAAAGAAGCCACCGCGCTCACTCTCGTGCAAGCCTTCAACTCGCTAGGCACATTCTTAGGTCCACACTTTGGTGCTCTGTTAATTATTTCTGGCACAGCTGAAGTAGCAGATAAGATTAAAGAAGCTGAGTCGGTGCAAATTCCCTATTTGATCATTGCCGGGGTGTCCGTCTTGTTAGCTATTGTGTTCTACTTACTGAAGCTACCTGATGTGCGCGCGCGCGCCGAGCAAATCAGCGAAGAGAATCACGATGGCAAACAGAGCATGTTTGAATACCCTCATCTAGTGCTAGGGGCATTAGCGATCTTTTTTTATGTGGGTGCGGAAGTTTCTATTGGCTCATTCTTAATTTTAACGATGGAAAAAGTGGCTAGTTTAGATGCCAAAACTAGCGCACACTATATTAGCTTCTATTGGGGTGGAGCGATGGCAGGACGCTTCTTAGGAAGTGCTATCATGGCTAAGATCGCACCTAATAAATGTCTAGCCTTCAATGCAATCACAAATATTATCTTAATCGCTTTAGCCATTGTTTTTGATGGACAGGCTACAATATATCTCTTAATAGCTATTGGATTCTTCAACTCTATTATGTTTCCCACTATTTTCTCTTTAGCGACTAAAAATTTAGGTAAATTCACAAGCCAAGCTTCTGGACTTATTTGTATCGCCATTGTTGGGGGCGCGCTTGTACCCCCTGTACAAGGGATTATTGCCGATTACATGGGACTTATTACTTCCTATCTCGTGCCCATGGTCTGCTACTTCTATATCGTCTTCTTTGCCCTTCAAGGCTACAAGGTCATAACAGACAAAGAACACCTCTAGGTTAAAAAGGAGGGGGTTAATCTTTCAGCATCTGCCACAGCTGGGTTTGATCCATAACGGGGATGCCCCGTTCTTGGGCGCGCTCTAACTTGCTTCCCGGATTGTCCCCATAAATGAGTAAATGGGTGGCCGCGCTCATGCTGCTTTTCACACATGCCCCTAAACTTTCTAAACGCGCGCTCAAGGCCTCTCTAGAGACACTAAAAGTACCTGTCAACACGATGTTTTTTTGATTGAAAAAAGAAGACTCTTGTACAAGGGTACTAGGAGGGGTGGGTTCTAGCAGGTGCAATAATTGGGCGATGAGATCGCGATTTTCATGCATGAATTGCTCTAACGCGTTAGCCATCTTGTGCTCAAAGCCAGGCAGGGCTTTAAAATCTTGCGCGCGTTTTGTAAACACCTCTAACCCGAAGGCTTGGGCTAGGGCTTTGCTCGCCCCCTTGCCGATGTACTCAATCCCCAAGGCGTTGATTAAACGCCATAACGGGGCGTGCTTGGTGTTGGCAATGGCATCTAGGAGATTTTGGGCGCGTTTGCGCTTCCAGCCCTCTAGAGTGAGCAAGGTTTCTAGATCGAGCGTATAAAGGTCAGTGATCCCACCAATACACTTTGATTCTAGCAGTTGCGCCACCACCCTATCCCCCAATCCGGCAATATCCAAACCATGCTTAGAGGCAAAATGTACAATTTTTTCCTTGAGTTTGGGGGGGCAGTGGGGGTTAGGACAAAACAAGGCGCGATCTCTGCAGGAGAGGTCGCATGCGCAACGATGGCAATAGGGTTTATATTCTAAAACCCCTTCACACACCAAACAATGCGTACTTAGGGTATTTCTGCCATATTTACGCATAAAGGCATGGCAGGTGGGGCAGAAGTTGGGCTTGTTTTTCAGGAGTAAAGACATCTTGCACGCGGGGCAGTGGTTGAGTTCTTGTTGGGCTAGGGGAGTATCACATGCAGGGCAGTGGGTGGGGGGGATGATGGGGGTTTGCGTGCCATCGCGCAGATGGATTAAAGGCTTGATGAGTTTAGGAATCACATCCCCACTTCTAACCACCACCACCATGTCATGGAGCATAAAGCCCCTTTGCTGAATTTCGGTGTAATTATTGAGCGTGGCTTTAGAGACTCGCGCCCCATCAAGCACTATGGGCTCTAAAATCGCCACTGGAGTGATCGCCCCTGTACGCCCGATTTGGGGAGATACCCCTAAAAGTTTAGTGTGCTTTTCTGTGGCGGGAAATTTGTAAGCGATCGCAAAACGGGGGGCTTTGAGGGTGAATCCTAACTTGACTTGCAACGCGAAAGCATCGACCAAAATCACCATGCCATCCATGCCCACCTGTGCATGCGCGCGTTGGGCGTGTAACTCTGTATAAGCGCGTTCGATCTCTGCAAGATTGGTGCATGTTAAAAAGCGCGTGGGTAAAAAACCATCGCCCATGATCTCTTCCATCATGGTTTTAAAGCTGGGACTAGTGGGTTGGCAACGCCCCAAGCCCCAGGGCATAAAGGTGAGTTTGCGCGCCGCGCAAATTTTAGGATCGAGTTGGCGCAAACTCCCCGCTGCGGCATTTCTAGGGTTGGCAAAGAGGGGTTGTCCTTGATGGAGGCGTTCTTGATTCAATCTTTCAAAATCCGCGCTCTCAATGACCACTTCCCCGCGAATTTCTAGGGGTCCTGTGTAAGCAATGCGTAAAGGGATGGAGGGGATGGTCTTGGCGTTGTGAGTAACAAGCTCCCCTTCAATCCCATTCCCCCGCGTGGCAGCACTCACTAATTTTCCCTGATGATAAAAGAGATTGAGCGACACCCCGTCGAGCTTGGGCGAACAGGTGAAACTAGCATGGGGGTAAACTTTAAAAATGCGCGCAAGCCATGTTTGTAAGCCCTGCGTGTCAAAGACATTATCCAAACTCCACATGCGCTCTAAATGGGTGTGTTTGGGCAAATACGCGAGCAAAGCCCCGCCCACGCGCTGGGTGGGAGAATGCTCTAAAAGATGCTCTGGGTGGCTGTGTTCGTAATCCTTGATCTGCTGGTAGAGGGTGTCGTACTCTGAGTCGCTGATGAGGGGATCGTCTAGCACATAGTAGTGGTGTGCGTACACGCAAGCTTGCTCGACACATTTTTGATAGTCTTGAAAAGTTTGTATCATTTCCTAGTCTTTGCTATAATGAAGGGCATTGTAGCGGACTTTAGGTTAAGATAAAGGACAGGCTTGGTTAGTGATGTGGACACCACAATCTCTTTGCATTTGAATAACGAGGCGCAGTTTTTGTGTTTCACTTTGAGCGATGATAGCAATAACGATGCCGAACTCTATGGCATCAATATTTTTAAAATCCGCGAAATTATTTATTACGATGGGGATGTTACCGAAACGGTGGGGGGTAACGAGAGCATGATGGTGGGTTTTTTGACCATCAGGGGGGAGTCTGTACCCTTAATTGATGTGAGTCGTTGGTTGCATTATGAACCTGACAATCCCAATAAAGATTTGAGCGGTGCATCTATCCAAAGCGAAGAGAATCTAGTGATCGTGTGTGAGTTTTCTAGCTGTGTGGTGGGGTTGAGAATCTTTGCTATCAAGCGCATAGTACATAAGAATTGGGGCGATGTGAGTGTGGGGGATAAACAAGGTTTTGGCACAGGGGGTAAGGTGAGCGCGATCACACGCTTTGAACAGGATCGCGTGATTCAAATCTTAGATGTAGAGCGTATGTTAATAGATACCTTCCCAGCTTTGCGTGAAATCAATCAGCTTAAAGCGCAATTTGTGGAGGCGATCAAGAGCGATAAGGTGATCTTCATCGCCGAGGATTCTCAAGTTGCAATGAAGAACCTAGAAAGAATTGTAGAAAATTTACATCTCAAATACGAAGCTTTTCCCAATGGCGAGGCGTTGCTCAAGCGACTTTTTACAGATGATGCGCTTGCGCGCGTGGGAGCAGTCATTACCGACTTGGAGATGCCCGTTATTTCCGGCTTTGAGGTGCTTAAGCGGATCAAAGAGGACGCACGCACCAAGCATCTGCCCGTCATCATCAATTCTTCGATGAGTAGCGAATCTAATAAGCAGCTTGCCGACTCTTTGCATGCTGACGGGTTTGTCATCAAATCCCATCCTGATGAAATCCGCGAACTCTTGCACGCGTATTTGCAAGTCTGAATAAAAGGAAATTAATGTTGAGGACGCATTTATGTGCCCAAGTGGGCGAAGCGTTGCTGGGGCAGAAGGTAGAATTGTGCGGGTGGTGTCATAATTATCGCGACCATGGGGGGGTGATCTTCATTGATTTGCGCGATAAAAGCGGGTTGGTGCAATTGGTGTGTGATCCTAGCTCCCTAGCCTACAAAGAGGCTAATTTAGTGCGCCATGAATTTGTCTTGATCGCACAGGGAATCGTGCGCTTGAGAGGAGAGGGCTTAGAAAACCCCAAACTCCAAACCGGCAAGGTAGAGGTGGTGCTAGAGAGTTTGCGTATTGAAAATAAGAGTCTGACTCCCCCTATTGCCATTGGGGATTCAAGTGTGAATGAGGACTTACGCCTGCAATACCGCTTTTTGGATTTGCGCGCCCCTAAGAGTTATGAAATCTTCAAAATGCGTAGTCATGTGGCTAAGGCGGTGCGCGATTGCTTGCATGCTTTGGACTTTTTAGAGATAGAAACCCCTATGCTAGCCAAAACCACCCCTGAAGGGGCTAGGGATTTTCTCATCCCTAGCCGTGTGCATGATGGGGCGTTTTTTGCTCTACCCCAAAGCCCACAACTCTTTAAACAGCTTTTAATGGTGGCGGGCATGGATCGCTATTATCAAATTGTCAAGTGCTTTAGAGATGAGGATTTGCGCGCCGATCGCCAGCCCGAGTTTACTCAGATCGATGTAGAAATGAGTTTTTGCACCCAAGAAGATGTCTTGGAGGTGGCCGAAACCCTGCTACAAGCCGTCTTTAAAAGCGTGGGCATAGAGGTTTCTACTCCCTTTAGGCGCTTAGACTACATGGAAGCGATGGAGCAATACGGAAGCGATAAGCCCGATCTGCGCTTTGAATTGCCCCTAGTGGAAGTGGGCGATCTCTTTGTAGATTCTAGCAATGACATCTTTAAGAAGATCGCTAGCGACCCCAAAAAGAATCGCTTTAAAGCCTTGTGCGTGCCCGGGGGGGATAGCCTTAGCCGTAAATATTTGAGTGAGGCGGAGAGCTTTGTGCGTGCCTTTGGGGCGCAAGGTTTGGCGTATTTGCAAATCAAGCCTGAGGGAGCTAAGGGTCCTTTAGTAAAATTTTTAAGTGAAGCGCGCTTGCAGGAGATCTTAGCGCGTACACAGGCGCAAGTGGGCGATCTAATCTTCTTTGGCGCGGGGGCTAAAAAAATCGTCTGGGATTACATGGGGCGTTTGCGCTTAAAGCTCGCCCAAGATTTAAACTTGGTTGACACTAACGCCTTTAATCTCTTATGGGTGATGGACTTCCCCATGTTCGAACAAGCAGAGGGCAAACTCAGCGCCGCACACCACCCCTTCACCATGCCCAAGAATTTAGAAAGCGAAGATTTAGAAGACATGCGCTCAATCGCCTATGACATCGTGCTCAATGGGGTAGAATTGGGCGGAGGGAGTGTGCGTATCCATAAGGAGGAGGTTCAGGCAAAGGTTTTTGAATTGTTGGGCATTAGTCCCCAAGAAGCCCAAGAAAAGTTTGGCTTCTTCTTAGAGGCGCTACAATACGGCGCGCCCCCACATGGGGGCTTTGCGCTGGGATTGGATCGCCTTGTAATGTTGCTAGCCAAAGTGCCCAGTATCCGCGATGTGATCGCCTTCCCCAAAACCCAAAAAGCCACCTGTTTACTCAGCCAAGCCCCTAGCCGTGCTTCTGAAGAACAACTTAGAGAATTGCATATCCGTTTGAGAAACCCTAAACCCTAAGAAAGGACGAATCCATGAAACACTTATTCTTGATTATTGGCGCGCCCGGGAGTGGCAAAACCACAGACGCACAGCTGATTGCCCAACGCAATAGCGCTAGTATGGTGCACTACTCCACTGGCGATCTCTTGCGCGCTGAGATTGCCAAAGAGAGTGAGCGAGGAAAACGCATTGCCGAGTTTGCCAATAAGGGCGATCTCGTGCCCCTAGAGATTGTAATTGACACGATTATTAGTGCCATCAAAAGCGCACCCAAAGATGTGATTATTATCGATGGTTACCCCCGTAGCGTGGAGCAGATGCACGCGCTTGATCGCGTCCTTAAAGCACAAGAAGAGGTGCATTTGCGGGGAGTAGTCGAGGTTAAGGTAAGCGAACCAGTGGCTAGAGAAAGGGTTTTAGGGCGTTCAAGAGGAGATGATGACAATTTAGAGGTCTTTAATAAGCGTATGCGGGTTTATTTAGAACCTTTAGAAAGTATTTTGGAGTTTTATAAAGCCCTAGAGGTGCACCAAGAGATCAATGGGGAACGGAGCATTGAAGACATTGTAAGCGACATTGAAAACTACATTAAAACTAATCTATAAGGACACAGATGCAAATCCAACACATTAAGACAGGTCAAAATCCAAATGCGATCAACGCCATTATTGAAATCCCCTATGGCTCAAAAGTGAAATACGAAGTGGATAAGGATAGCGGGGCGGTGGTGGTCGATCGCGTGCTTTACCCCTCTATGGTGTATCCGGCTAATTACGGCTTTGTGCCCCACACTTTGGGAGGCGATGGCGATCCGGCTGATATTCTCGTGCTCAATGAAGACCCTCTGCAAGCGGGGAGCGTGATCAAATGCCGTTTAATTGGGGTGCTCTTTATGGAAGATGAGGGCGGGGTGGATGAAAAGCTCCTAGCCCTACCGGTAGAAAAAATCGATCCGCGCTATGCTAAAATCCAAAGTCTAGAGGATTTACCCGCCATCACTTTAGAAAAAATCAAACATTTCTTTGAAACCTATAAGGACTTAGAAGCAGATAAGTGGGTTAAAGTGAAAGGCTTTGGCAATAAAGCCCAAGCCCAAGAGGTGCTAGATAAGGCGATCAAAAATCATCAGAACTAAGATAAAAGCTCCAATTTTTGCTAAGCAGGCTCGCCTTGAGCAGACGGAGTTTCCGCCACCTCAGGCTTGCGGACATTTGACATACTCCCCATCACTAAAGTTAGGGGATTCTAACTTTAGCGGAGATTGTGGCTTCAAGCGGGACAGCTCGCTTAGGAGTCTTATGTTCCCTATTGCAGTTGGTTGATGCCCTAATCCTAAGGGTATAACCCCTTGATTGCGACTATTCGCACAAGGCTACTGCTAACCAACTATCTCCATAACTAAAGCTAGGGGTTTTAGCGCGCGAGTGGTAGAACGCTTGACATCTTCAAAACCAAAGGTGTGGCGGGCATGGAGGATGAGTTGTTGTTAGCCTCTATGCCATAACCCCCAAATCTTATAAGGATACTTCAACAACATCGTCCCCCAATGCGCCTTGATCCCATTTTCTCTACAAGCCCGTAGATTCTCTTTATTGGATAGCCATAGGCTTTTGAGCCCCCGCGTGCTCACCCCCCCCACGCCCATTTTCACCCACACCTCTGGCACATACACCGCCCTTAAGCCTGCCACATACAGAGTACGCAATAAAAACTCATAATCCGCAGAGATTTTATAGTCAATCTTATAGCCCCCAAAGCGATCATAGACTTCTTTGCGCACAAAGAGGGTTGGGTGCGCGGGCACTTTGCCATAAAAAAAGCCCTTTTTGCTAAATGCCCCGCTCTTATAATAGCGCACAATGCGATCGCCCTTGACATAGACCAAATCCGCATAGACCATGTCCGCTTGTGGGTGCGTTTTAAACGCTTCTAGCACTTGCGCCAAAACGCCACTATGCGCGTAACTATCATCGCTATTAATGATCCCCACAACCTCCCCTTGCGCGCGCGCAATGCCCTTATTCATGGCATCATAAAGCCCTTGATCGGGCGCGCTAAAGACTTGCAAATGGGGGTAGCCTTGCAAAATCTCTAGCGTGCCATCTATGCTCCCCCCATCCATGATCCAATGCTCTAAGGGGGCAATACTTTGGCTTGCTACAGATTCAAGAGTGGCTTTAATGGTTGTAGCTCCATTGAAAACGGGGGTAATAAGAGAGATTTTCACAAATACGCCCTTATTTGCTCCCTATCTTTGCGCGCCAAATCCCATGTACTAGCCCCCTTTAAAAGCGTGGGGTAAGAGTCTTCTAAACTCTGCAAAAGCCCTTTTAAAGCCCCCTCATCTTTAGGGTCAAACACAAAGCCGTTGAACCCATTTTCTACTAAAACCTGCGCCCCGCACGCACGGCTCACCAACACCGGCAAACCCACCCCTAAGGCTTCTTCTACCACCAAGCCCCAAGATTCGCTAAGAGAGGGCAAAATCAACGCGTCATGGGCGCAAAGCAGGGCGGCGATTTGGCAATTTGCCACAGCCCCCAAAAAGGCAACATTAGCACTTGCCATGCCTTTTAATGTGGCTTCTAGCTCCCCTGTGCCCACAAGGCTTAAAGACATTTGGGGCAACTCTTTAAAGACCTTTAGCAAAAACTCTAAATTTTTCACGGGGGTTAAGCGGGCGATGCAGATAAACTTTTTAGAGTAGGGGCGTGGCTCTCTTTGCAACTTAGGGGGGGTGATGATCCCCACCCCGTGCGTGGTTTTAATCACCCCCTTAAAGCCCAAAACCTCTAAGAGTTGAGAGTGCCAATCCCCACACACAAAGGCAATAGAGATTCGTTTTAAAAACAGCCGTTTCAAGCTAGCCTTTAGCCCGCTGGTTGTACTCTCTTGAATGCTCGACTCCACGACCACAGCATTTTTAGATTTCACGCTCAAAGCCCACCCCGCCCAAAACTCCACACAATCCCACCCTCCCAGCAGCAAGCGTTTATAGGGGTGTTTTTTTAAGATTTTAAAGAGTTTGCGCGTATTTTGCCAAGTAGGGCGCTCTTGCAATGCCCCCTGAAACAACACTTCATGGGCAAATTGCGCCTTCTCTAAGGTGTTAAAATCCTTGGCGCGGGTTTCTTTGGTGTCCCTAGCCAAAAACACCACAAAGATTTTTAAACGCTGGGCTAGGGCGTTGTAGAGATGGATTTTATAAAAAACGGGCAGGGGAGTGATGATGAGGTAGTCTAACATGCTTTGATTTTTTCATAAAGGGCGCGGTATTGCTTGGCAACCACCGCCTCACTGAAACACTCCAAAACATGCGCACGCGCGCGATCGCACAGCTTAGGGTAATGCGCTGTGTTTAACACCCACACTATCCCCTTTTTTAAATCCAAAACATCAAAAGGGCGGGCTAGATAGCCATTTTCTTGGTGTTTGATTAGATCGCCATTGCCCCCAATGTCAAAGCCCACAACCGGCGTGCCACACGCCAAACTCTCTAAAATCACATTGCTTAAATTCTCTTGACGGCTAGGCACCACCACCACATCTAGGGCATTGTAGAGGGCAACTAGGCTCGCATTGTCTTTAAGCACACCTAGATAGCGGGTTTTAAAAGGTAAGTTGGGCATGTGTGTGTGCGCGCCAAACACCACTAATTCTATATCTGCTAACTCTAGCTTAGACAAAGCCTCTAGCAAGAGATCATAACCTTTATTAGGATCGCCAATATCCATTGCCCCAAAACCTATTAATTTTTGCGGCAAGGGCAGCCCTAAAAGTTGGCGGCAAAAGGCTTTATCTAGAGGCTTGTATTGATTGGTGTCTATGGGGTTGGGGATCACTAGGTGGGGCTTGTCTTGTAAAAGCGCGCTTTGCTTGGCGAGTCTAGAAATCCAAGAACTCACCCCCACCACGCTTAAGTGAGAAATTTTAGTATAGGCGCGTTTTTTCATAGAAAAACCCAGTGTGGCTAGGTCGCATTCAAAGGGGCTATTTAAAATGCAAGAATGCTTGTAGGTGCGTTCATTTTCATTGTTGTAGTAGTGATCGCCCCCAGTAAAAGCCCACATGTCATGCAAACTCCACACCAAAGGGGCAGGGATTTTAGGCAAATCCCTTAAGGGTAAAACCCCCCGCCCTAGCCAGTGTAAATGCACAATGTCGGGTTTTAAAGCATCGATCGCACTTAGGGGCAAACTAAAGGGCAACCAGCCCAAATTAAAAGTACCTTTTTTGCGCTTGGGGTAGAGCAGGATCGGGGCTTTGTCCAAATAAGGGCGCACAAACGCCCACGCTTTGGCTAGGCGCATTTTTGGGCTTAAGACATTTGGCTCTAAATTTGCCCCCCGCCCATCTTGCACCCATACAAAGCTCTCAACCCCCTCTTTTAAAAGGGCTGTGTGTAGGCGCAAACACGCGCGCGCCGCCCCCCCAGTGAGTGTGGCGTTGAGGTGGAGGACTTTCATAGCGTGGCTACTTGGTATTTGCGGATACGCCAAATCTCATGGAGCTTGAAATTTTCTACAAGCATCACACGGGGCAGACAGGTTAAAAAATCTCGATGTGCGGGGTAAAGCGTGCCCCGTCTTGTCGTTACAGCACTTCTAAGCCCTAATTCCTGCACCACTTCTACCTCCCTTAGCCCACATGCATTCACGCCTCCATAAGGATAAGCAAAGTGGCGAATCTCCTGCCCTAAGCGTTCTTTGAGAATGGCATGTGCCCCTTGAATTTCTGCCATAACTTCCCCCCTCTCTTTGATTTGACTCAATTTGGGGTGGCTTTGAGTATGCCCACCAATGGTACAAAGGGGTTCTTGATAGAGGGTTTTCACCCCTTCCCAGTCTAGCATGCCTGCTTTTCCAAGGTAATTAGTACAAATATAAATTGTGAAAGGGACATCATGGGCTTTGAAAATAGGCGATGCGTTGTTGAGCGTGCTTTGATAGCCATCGTCCAAAGTAAAATGCACCGCTTTATGAAAGAACTTGCCCCTTTGCAAGAGATCGCAGATTTCATCTAGACTTACAAAGCTGAAGCCTTTGTTTTTAAGAAGGGTGATCAAGAAATCTAAAAAGGCAACAGAGACACTAAGATCAGACTTGACAGAGGGCATGTTCAAGACTTCATGGAGCATAAAGATCACGCCCTGTCCTTCATAATAACGCTGTGCCCATGTATTGTTGGATAGCTTACTGAGTAAATGCAGAATAGGAAGTCTTAGAAATGTGTTTAGCATCAACAACCTACTTATTAGGGATTAAAGGCGGCTTGATGGAGGCAGGAAATCCAGCTAGAAACCTTTTACTTTTCACACACTAACAGCTATTACAGCGTACCCCCTAAATTGAAATATCTCTCGGTATTCTTCATATCCCTCGCTTTTTGATAGTATTGCAACGCTTTTTGATAATCCTTTGTAACACCATCACCACTACCATACATGTCTGCTAGAAAATAGTAGGCTTTAGCTTCTCCCATATCCCCCGCTTTTTGATAGTATTGCAACGCTTTTTGATAATCCTTTGTAACACCATCACCATGGTAATACATGTTGCCTAGCCTAGTATAGCCTTCAGCCACTCCCATATCAGCAGCTTTTTGATAATATTGTAGGGCTTTTTGGCAGTCTTTAATCACACCTTGCCCATTGACATACATATCGCCTAAACTACTGTAGGCTAAGGCTACACCCATATGAGCGGCTTTTTGATAATATTCTAACGCTTTTTGCGTGTCTTTTGCTACGCCTTGCCCATTGTAGTACATCATCCCTAAAATGGCATAACTCCTAGCATTCCCCATCTTTGCAGATTCTTGGTAGTATTGTAGCGCTTTTTTGTAGTCTTTGCTTTTATATGCCTCGTTAGCAATTGAGAGTTCTTGATCGCCACTCTTCTTAGCATACATGTTCCCTAAACAGCACATGCCTATCAACATTATCTTTGATATGCTTTTAAACGAGCTTGCCATCATCGCCCTTTCCCCAATTTTAAAGATTCTAAAGGGCGTAATTTAGCTTATGCGAGTATTAAATGGGCTTAAATCAATACCATCTTTAGATTTTTAATATAATGAGATGAATAATTGTAACAGATTATTTTATAGATTTCTATATTTTAAGCTTTTGTAATATTAAATGTATTTGAACTTTACCGATTATGTGAAATACCCTATCATATGAAGCTCCCAAATGCGTAAGACTTTGGGTCCTCCTAGGCTGATTGCCCATAGAGGACAAGCGCACCGCATTTCTTGAGTGGAATTTCTGCCAAAGAGTTTTGAAATGCAAAATTCGCGCCTGTCGGATTGTCCTCAAGGATACAGCCTATGCTACAAGCCTTAAAATTCTTGAGCGTGATTTTAGGGATTAGCGTATTTCATATGGGATGCTTAGAGCACGATCAAGCTCTAAGCCCTGCAAGCCAATATCACCAAGTTATAGCACCTGAAATTACCGGCACCACTCCAGATCAAGCCACTACAGCGCCCCCTACACAAGTGGAAAACAACCAAGAGATTAAAATAACACTGACAGCCAAACCGATAACCGATACCATACGGGAGATAATTAAGACTCCAAAAACCAAAGTGCAGACGGAATCGCATACATCAGAGGCACGTAAATTACACCACAATGTAGAGCGTGCTCAAAAAATCTATAAAAGTCAAGATTATATTAACACAGAACTTTCCTATCAAAAACTAGCTAGCATGGGCGATGCTAGGGGTTATTATGGTCTGGGTGTGCTGTATAGCACTTACTACTATGATCGGCAAAATAGGGATATCCCACCCAACTACCCTAAGGCTCTAGAGTGTTTCCAAAAAGCAGCCCATCTAGGAAACACCCAAGCCTATATCAAGCTAGGCGACTTGTATGTCGAAGCTAAAGGGGTTTTTCAAAATCCTCAAAAAGCCATTGAATACTACCAAAAGGGTGCGAATTTGGGCGATGCACAGGGCTACTATAAATTAGGAATCTTGTATCGCGATGGCAAGGGTGTTCCCCCTAACTTCCAAAAAGCAGTCCTGTATTTTGAAAAAGCAGAAAAAATGGGAAATGTCATGGCTGGGTTAGCTTTAGGTGTGATGTATAGAGACGCTCAGGGCGTCCTTCAAGATTACGCTAAAGCCCTCAAGCACTTCCAAAAAGCAGCCCATAGGGGTAGCGCCATAGCCTATACACTTTTAGGCGATACATATATGAATGGCTATGGTGTCCCCAAAAACACGCAAAAAGCTAAAACTTACTATGCGAAAGCCATCACCTTAGAACATAAACCGCGCAATGAAACGCCCATAGACCAAGATTCTCTACTGGATCTTCTCCGTCTGCCCCAAAAAGCCACACACTACCTCTCTCAGAACACTTTTCTTATTCCCCCTCCAAATAAGCTCAAAAGCGCCTATTTAAAACAATGGTATACCCCTTGGGAATCGATGAAGGTGATACGCAAACACCAAAAAATCTTTTGGATGCAATACAGCTTTTTTAAGCCGGGTTATAGACAAGATGGAACACGCCATAATCTTAAAGAATTACGCCGTATCTACGAGGATATGGATATTCCCCACTATCCTAGCGTCGCGCTCAAAGCTGTAATTCTTACTAATACTTCTGTGCGCGCTGCCCCTACAGAGATGTCCTACTATCTCACGCAGTACAGCTATCCCTCCGACCTATGGCAAAACTCTTTGATTTTTGCAGGCACTCCCGTGCTCATCACCCACTATAATAAAGCTAAAACCTATGCTTTAATCCAAAGTAGCTTTACAACAGGCTGGGTGCGCGTGCGCGATATTGCCCCAATCCGGACAAAAACCATTCAACAGATCTTAAATTTAAAAGATTATCTCACACCTCTTAAAGATAGAGTCTCTAGCGGTGCGCGTATAGGGCAGATTTTCTTAAAAGTTCCTCATACCTCTAATAAAATCTATACCTTTTCTAAAGACGCACAGGGCTTTGCTCAACTCACCCAAACCCTCATCAATCCTAAAAATTTTGTACCTTTTCCTCGCCCTTTCACCCCGCAAGCTATGGCGGCTGTCCTTGATATGATGTTAGGACAGAGATATGGTTGGGGTGGATTGGATCAAAACCGCGATTGTTCGGCTTTCACGCGTGATAGTTTTGCGGGTTTTGGGGTGTTCCTACCTAGAAACTCTTTGGCACAGGTGCGTTATGCACGTAACACCATCGATTTACATAAAATGTCTCCCTCTCAGAAAGAAGCCTTTATTGTCAAGCACGCAACCCCTTTTGCCACAATTTTATGGCTCAATGGACACATCATGCTTTACTTGGGCACCTACCATAATCAGCTCATCGTGGCGCACAGCATTTGGTCTATCTCGATCTCTAAAATCCGCAAACGAGAACATGTTTACCATGTGGAAAAAGCCGTCATCACTACCCTCAAATTAGGCGAAGAACATAAACATCTTGCCACACAGCCTAATTTTCTTATTGACCGCATCAGGGCGATGTCCGATCTTTACCCAAACACGCCGTAAAATCCCCTAACTTTGAGTATGGGGAGTATGTCAAAAAGTTTTATATATCTGCAAGAACGGAAGTGTCTCTCAAAGGTCAAATGGATCAATTGGCTAGTGGACTTCTAAAGCTTCCTGCACGCTGGCTAGATCCTTATCCCCCCGTCCACTCAGATTAACCACCATGAGCGTCTCTTGTGTACAATTTTGGGCAATTTTAAGCGCATAAGCTAGGGCGTGTGCGCTCTCTAAAGCCGGGATAATGCCCTCGCTTTGACTCAGGCACACAAAGGCATCCAAAGCTTCTTGATCGCTCACAGCGACATACTTCGCTCGTCCACTTGTCTTTAAATAACTATGTTCTGGTCCCACTCCCGGGTAATCTAGCCCAGCACTCAGACTATGACTTTCACAAATTTGCCCCTGCTCATCTTGCAAAATATAGGTCTTGCTCCCATGTAGAATCCCCACACTTCCCTTACATAGCACAGCCCCATGCTTATTGGTATCTAGCCCGAGTCCAGCAGGCTCAACGCCTATTAGTTGTACCTGCGTGTCCTCCAAAAAAGCAGAGAACATACCAATAGCGTTAGAACCCCCGCCCACGCATGCAATGACCATGTTTGGTAAGCGCCTTTCTTTTTCTAAAATCTGTGCCCTCGTTTCCGTGCCAATCATGCTTTGAAAATGTTTAACCATGCGTGGGTAAGGGTGCGGTCCTGCAGCTGTGCCTAGCAAATAATGGGTGGTGGCATACGAGCTAGACCAGTCGCGTAAAGCTTGGTTAATGGCATCTTTGAGTGTAGCACTCCCGCTATTGACACCAATCACCTCAGCTCCCATCAGACGCATACGGAAGACATTTTGTTCTTGGCGCTGTATATCTTTTTCTCCCATATAAATCACACACTCTAACCCTAGTAGCGCGCAAGCAATCGCCGTTGCTACCCCGTGCTGCCCTGCACCCGTCTCGGCAATGATACGCTTCTTTCCCATTTGTTTAGCCAGCAACGCCTGCCCTAAGGCTTGATTAGTCTTGTGCGCTCCACCATGGATTAAATCCTCGCGTTTGAGATATAACTTAACCTTAGGATTCTTTACCATATTTTTCACTAAAGTTAGGGGACTAGGGCGTCCCACAAAGTCGCGCAAAAGTGCATTGAAACTCTCTTGAAACGCGCTGTCATGCAAGCACGCTACAAATGCCTCTTCTAATTCTCGTAAAGCAGGAATAAGAATCTCAGGCACAAAACAACCCCCAAAATCTCCAAAATAAGCCTGTCGTTCTTGCATTTGTACTCTTTTGATTGAAATTCCCTTATTACAAGGGGTTTTGCAGGGCATTATGGAAGCGATTTTCTAATAGAAAAACTTAGATGATTCTTAAGAGGAAGTGTATCCCACGCTAAAAACAGATCCACCCCGCATGAGCTTTCCATTTTTAGATAGAAGTTCTTAAACAATGTAGAACGCTCGAGATAGTCCGTCTTTGCTGATCCCCAAATCTAAGTTAAGATGTGTTGCCCTTAGCGTATTCTAAAAGCGCTCTGTAAAGGGCATCGGTTTGCAATGAGGTGATGTTTTGAAACTGCGTTTTGTTGAAGGTGGTTTGCCGTTTGGCTAATTGGCAGGTGTGGGTGTGGATCGCCTCTTTAAGTGCCTCTAAACTGAGCTTGCCCTCCAAATGCGCCAAACACTCCTTAGGTCCTATCGCCTTAAAAGGTTGGTGGTGCGTGCCATATGCACGCGCAAGATGTTCTACCTCCGCTACGATCCCGCGATCTAGCATGCTTTGGGTGCGCTGGGCAATTTGGGCGTGCAAAACCTCCTTAGGTAGAGTGAGGGCATAAAGTTTAATGGGCAATGCAAAGGGGATTCTAGGATGGGCTTTGAAATACGCGCTAGGGGGGGTGTGGGTGGCTAGAAAAATTTCTAAGCCCTTTTGGATGCGATAGGTGTCCTTAGGGTGGATTTTATGCGCATAAGCGGGGTCTACTTGCGTCAAAAAGGCATAAGGATCGCATAGATGAGCGACTTGAGCGCGCACTGCCTTGCTAATAGGGGGCATAGGGCTCAAACCCTCTAAAATTGCCTTGAGGTAAAAGCCGCTCCCACCCACCAACAATAACACGCTCTTTTGCGTGAGGGCTAAAGCTTTTTGCAATTCTTGCATGAACACGGGGGCGTTGTTGGGCTGGTGGATCTCTAAAACATTGATGGCGTAATGTTTGACTCGTTGCAAATCCTGTATGCTAGGCTTGGCAGCAGCGATGTCAAAATCTTTATAAATGCTCAAAGAGTCCAAAGAGAAAATTTCTGCGTCCAAATCTTGGGCGAGTTTGAGGGCTAAGGCGCTCTTGCCACTCCCGCTTGCCCCCAAAATGGCGATGAGAGTTGGGTTTGCCACTAAGGGGCTTTGTAGGTGGTTAAAAATCCTTCTAGATCAAAGCGCACGCGTTGATCATGGGTGAATAAATGCACCATCATATCGCCCAAGTCGATGATGATCCACTCCTCATTTTGGGCATCTATGGCGTAAAATTCTTCGCCTAAGGGCTTTAGGGTGCTTTTGAGATGATCGAGCAGAGCTAGAGCATGTTTGGGGGCTAGGGTGGTGGCGATGATGACTTTTTGGGTTACATAAGCGCGATCGCTCAAATCAAAGACCACAATATCGCTGGCTTTTTTATCTTCTAGCAAGTCTACAATTCTATCAATTCTAGGATCGGGCATGAGTCTCCTTAAAAGCTTGCACCACGCCCCTTTGCAAGATGGGGGGTAGGTGAGCAGGGATTTGGTGTTGGGCTAAGAGGGCTTTAATTTGGCTCGATGAAATGCGCTCTTGAATCTGGGGCAAGGGGATACAAAGCGAAGAAAAAGAAGGCTCTATGGGGTAGCCCTCCCTTTGCACAATCACAAATTCAGTGAGTTTTTGCATCGTGGTATAGCCCTCCCACTGGGACAAATGCGCCAAATTATCCGCGCCCAAAATAAAGTAAAGCTTGCTAGGTTGCAAGGTGTGGTGAAAATGCAAGACACTTTCTACACTGGGTACAGGGCGTTGCGCGCGAATCTCAAAATCGCTCACCTCCACTTTAGCCAACCCGCTTAAAAGCCTTTGCATCCAAGTATAGCGTTGGGTGGCGCTAAAGCAGGGCGCGCCCTTGAAGGGGTTTTGATAGGCGACAAGCACGATGAGCTGATCAATCTCTAAATGCTCTAAAGCCTGATAAATCACCTCCAAATGGGCGATATGGGGGGGGTCAAAGCTCCCGCCATAGAGGGCAATTTTACTAGGTGTTTTGCTCAAAACTAGATGCCTTGGTGAGTTTAGAAAATTTCACGCCCTTTAGCCCCCCGATCTCCAAGTGCAAATGCATGATCTCTGAGGGCTTGCCCTTTAAAATAATGGTTTCTAAGCAGTTATTGGCGTTGAGATGTACATGGGTGGTGCACATAATGGTGATGTGGCTCTCATGTTGGATGTCGATGATCTTTTGATTGAGTTCGCGTTGGTGGTGATCGTAAATAATGACCAACACCGCCACAGTGAGCCCCTCCTTTGCTTCGCTCAAATCCTCATCGCTCGACCAATTGTCTTCTACGAGCTTTTCACGAATCATGTCGCGCACCAACTCCGATCGCGAAGAATAGCCATTTTTGATAATGCGGTTGTCTAGCTCGTCTAATAGGTTCTGCTGCAAAGACACAGAAAACCTGATTATAGCGTCGTCCTTATGCTCCATCATGACCCTTATTTGCAAAAAATTCTTTTACTTTATCCTAATTTGACTTATTGCGCGTTAATTTGGGCTAAAAATTTGTGGCGGTGGAAAGCTAGGGCGTAACGATGCGCTTCATCTCTCAAGCGTTGCAAGAATTGCAAACAAGGGTCATTTGCCCTTAAGCGCAACACCCCATCGCGTGTGTAGAGGATGTCTGGGACATCGCCCAAAGATCGGCGGGTTTTGCTGGCTATCTTCGCCTTAGCAATGCCCACCACCTCTACATGGATTTGGGCGCGCTCTAAAATCTGCACAGCCAAGCGCACTTGCGCGCGCCCTCCATCTAAAAGCCACAGGTGGGGGAGGTGTTGTAATCTCTTAGCGCGTCTCTCTAGCAATTCGCGCATTTGGCTGTATTCGTCCTTGCCTTGCAAGATGTAGCGCCGATAGGCGCTCTTCACCCATGCCCCCTTGTCAAACACCACCATCGCCCCCACACAATGGCTTTGGGCGTGGTGACTCACATCAAAAACCTCCACGCGTTCTACAGGGGCACTAAGCCCCAAAAGAATTTGCAAGGCGCGCGCGCTCCCCTCTAAAGGTCCTTGCAAGCGTTGCAAGAGGGCGTGAATTTTGCTCCAACGATCGCGCTGTATTGCTGCCTCTTCAAAGCGTTCTTGAGAAGAAAGCGCGCGCATGCGCGCCTCTAAAAGGGCGCATAACATGGGCAGATTTTCTAAAAGTTCTACCCCCTCTTGCATCAAGTTGGCGTAATCTTTAGGGCTAATTTTGCCCTCACAAGGGGCAAGGCAACGCTTGATCTCATAGAAAATACAGGCGTGTTTGCCCCGCACACAGCCCGGGCTCTGCACTAGGGGGATCAAATCTAACACGCTTTCTAAAATCTCTTTGGCTGCAGAGCTAAAAGGTCCAAAACAGCGCAGGTGATCGCAGGGGTGTCTTTGTAGGTGCCAGACCGGATAGGGCAGAGTGGGATCAAAACAAACATAGGGGTAAGTCTTAGAGTCCTTGAGCAAGATATTGTAACGGGGCTGGTGTTTTTTGATCAAGCGATCTTCTAAGAGCAGGGCTTCATGTTCGTTAGAAGTGAGATGTAATTCTACATGCGCGATTTTAGCGACCATATCGCGCACCCGGGCATTGTTTCTTGGATTGGGCAAGAGTTGCTCCCCTTGCACACTGAAATAACTTACAATGCGCTTTTTGAGATTCTTTGCCTTGCCGATATAGAGCAACTGGTGGGCGCGATCAAAGTAAAGATAGACTCCACATCGCTCCGGTAGGTTTTCAAGTTGGCTACTTTGCATGCTTTTGGATACACAAACGGATGCGCTCAAAAACAGCCCGTAACTGGGGGTCTTGTGCGTGGTTGGTGAAAGTGCCTTGCGCGCATTCGTGGTAATAGAGTTTGGGAGATTTGGGCTTGAACTTTGCCATGACAATGGAGGGCAAGTAGGCTTTGACCACGAGGTCTTCAGGGATTTCTAACTCTAGGCGTTTTACCTCTCTGAGTAGAATTTGGCTAAATTCTTGAGCGTGCATGCAAAAATAGTTGTGCGCACTGGGGTGGTTGAACGCAAGCAAGAGTTTAGAGTTTTTGATTATAATGGAGCTCACCGCCCCCCTAATAGAGAGGGGCAAAAAGAGCTTGAGTTGGCTGAGTTTGAGGCGTGTGTCTAGGGGTTTTAGAAAGGCTTTGTTTTGCAAGACAGAAGAGAGAATATCTTGAGAGTTTTTCATGCCGGTATCTTAGCATGTTTACTAGCAGGCTGTGGTTACAAAGCCCCCCCTTTTTACAAAGCAAAACCCTCACCCTATCCCCATGCCCAAATGCCTAACTCCGAGCATTCTATCCAAGAGAGTACCCCTTAATGCAATTTGCCCCCTATCCCTTTGAGCGCCTGAGCGCTCTTTTACAGGACATTACCCCTCCAAGAATGATCGATCTGAGCATTGGCGAGCCCCAGTTCCCCACGCCTTTATGTGTCCAACAAGCCCTGCAAGCCCATACAGACACGCTGAGATTTTACCCCAAAAGTGGGGGTGAGGACTTCTTAAAAGAGGCACAGAGGCGCTTTATAGAACACCGCTTCAAAGTGCGCTTAAGCGCTGATCAAATTTTGCCCACTCTAGGCTCTAAAGAAGCCCTTTTTAACTTCCCCATTTTCTACTTGCATGACAAGCCCCAACCCAAAATCGCCATGCCCGATCCGCTTTATCAAGTCTATTTAGGGAGCGCGCAGGTGGCTAAGGCACAACCCCTCTTTATGCCCCTGAGTGTGGCTAACCACTTCACCCCTGAACTAGACCCCAAATTAAAACCCCATCTAGTCATTTTAAACTCCCCCAACAACCCCACCGGGCGCGCTCTGAATCTAGAAGCGTTAAAAGAGTGGGTGTTGCGCGCGCTAGAGGAAAATTTTGTACTGATCAATGATGAATGTTATAGCAATATTTACGCCACCACCCCCCCACCCTCCATCTTGCAAGCCTGCACAGAGGTGGGCAACACCGAGTTTAAAAATGTCCTAGCGATCAACTCGCTTTCTAAGACTTTGAGCGTGCCGGGTGTGCGCAGCGCGTATGTGGCTGGCGATGCAAATATTCTAAGAGAATACAAAATTTTTAGAGGTTATAGCGGGTGTGCGATCCCTTTGCCCTTGCAATATGCTAGCGCGGTGGGGTGGTTGGATTTTGGGCAACAAGAGCAAATCCGCCAACTCTATGCTACCAATTTGACACTAGCCCAAGAAATTTTAGGCGTGCCCATCGCGCCCACAAGTTTTTATGTGTGGTTAGAGGCGCATAGGGGCGAAGATTTTGCGCGCTATCTATTTGCCCACACGGGGATTAAAGTGTTGCCAGGGGGCTTTTTAAGCCCTAGTCATAGCCCCCATAGCGCGCCCTTTGTGCGCGTGGCGTTGGTTTATGAATCCATGCGCCCTATCTTAGAAGATTTAAAGCGCGCCCATCAAGATTATTTGAAGAGTGTGGCATGTTAGATCGCCCCATTCATACCTATAAAATCCATTTCATCGGCATTGGGGGGATTGGCATTTCTGGCTTGGCAAAGTATTTAAAAGCACAGGGCGCACTGGTGAGCGGCTCGGATTTGGTGCAAAGCTCTATTACCGATTACCTAGCCAACTTGGGCATCCCCATCACCATCCCCCATGATCCTAGCGCGCTTTGCGATCAAGAAGTGGTGATCCACTCTGCCATTATCAAGGTGGACAATGTCGAAATTGTCGCAGCGATGGAGAAAAATTGTGTGATTCTCTCGCGCAAGCGGGCGTTAGAATACATTTTGGGGGATAAGCGAGTCTTTAGTGTGTGTGGGGCGCATGGCAAGAGCACCACCAGCGCGATGTTAAGCGCATTGTTGCCCCACTTTGGGGCGATCATCGGGGCGACCAGTAAGGATTTTGGCTCCAATGTGCGCGAGAGCGATAGTTCTAGCTTGGTATTTGAAGCCGATGAATCCGATCAAAGCTTTTTGCATTCTAACCCCTATTGTTCGCTGGTAACCAACGCTGAGGTGGAGCATTTAGAGGGTTATGATTACGATTTAGACGCTTTTTATCAGGCGTATACAGATTTTTTAACAATGGGGCAAAAGCGCGTGATCAATGTGGACGACCCCTTTTTAAAAGAGTTCAGAGCAGAGGCGATTCGCCTAGACCCTGCTAAGGACATCAGCCAAATTAGCTATTTTTTAAGAGAAGATGAGCCCTACACCCGTTTTAAGTTCAAGGATTATGGCTTTTTTGAAGTGTGGGGCTTGGGGGAGCACACGGCGAGCAATGCGGCTTTGGCGATCCTAGCTGCCCTAGAAGAGTTGCCCCTAGAGAGTTTGCGTGCCAATCTGCTCAATTTTAAGGGGATCAAAAAGCGTTTTGACATTCTCCAAAAAGATTCGCTCTTGCTCATTGACGACTACGCCCACCACCCCACAGAGATTAGCGCCACTTTGCAGGCGTTGCAAACCTATGCGCATTTAAAGGGCTTGCAACAAAGTATTGTCATTTGGCAACCCCATAAATTCTCCCGTCTCTTGGACAATTTAGAGGGCTTTCAAGCGTGTTTTAAACACCCCATTGTGAGCCAACTCTACATCTTGCCCGTGTGGCGTGCGGGCGAGAAGCCCCGCGAAGTGGACATGCATGCCCTCTTTGGGCATTTGCAGCCCACTTTTATCGATTCTGTATGGCGCACCTCAAGGGGCTTAGAACTCTTTGTACAGGGGGTTAGGATTCGCACCTTGCATAGCGGATTGGTGATAGGCTTTGGCGCGGGCGACATCACCACCCAACTCAGAGGGGAGATTTAATGGGGGCGTGGATTGTCTTAGGCTTAGTCTTGCTCTTGTTATGGCTACTGCTCAAGGATTTTGGGCTGGTGCGCTTTAAACAAAAGTTTATAAGTGCGGGCATACTCTTGCTTTTAGGGGGTGTGGTGGGGTTTTACACTTACGAGCAAGATCGCACTAATCGCACGCAGATGGATCTGCAACGCGCCTTTTTGCGGGGCGAAACCCTGCTTTGCAGCAACCATGTAGAGGTCAATAACAAAAACTTCAATCTTGTAACGGGCACTCTGAGTTTTTTGGGCAAACCCAATGGTCCCATGAAAGACACCTTGATCGATTTGCAATCCTGCCAGAAAAAAACCCCTTGAACACGCTAGCCACTTCCTTAGATTTAGAACGCTTTTTAGCCCATTTTGCAAGCTTTTTAGCCCGCCCCAAAGAGGTAACCCTCAATCCACGCCCAAGCGTGTGGGAGCATTTGCAAGAATTTGAACGCTTGGATTTCACCCCCCCTAGTGCGATCATCTGCTTGAAAGAAGCCCTTAAAACCTTAAAAAAGGGGGGGATGTGGCGCTTAGAAATTTTATTTGAATTTGTGAAAATCACGCGCTATTTTTTCTACCTTAAAGGGCGTGCGCGCTTTAAAGATCACCCCCATTTATGCGCCTATTTAGAAAATATCCACTTTCCCCCTCCCTTGTTGGAGTTGGAGGCGCGCATGCAAGATGTCCCCGCTCTCAAAGAGGGCTTTTACCCCGAATTGGACGCGCTCTTAGAGAGTTTAGGGCGTTTGCAAGCCCAACAAAAACAAGTCTTCAATCAGATTTTAAGCCGATCGGCTTTGCAAATCTATCTAGCCGATCGCCAAGTGCATTTTGTGCAGGGGGTAGAAACTTTGCTGCTCAAGCCGGGCTTTTCTGCCGCGCTTAAGGGCGTGGTGGTGGCGCGCTCCCATGGGGGGCAATTTTACATAGAACCCTTAGAAGTGAAGAGTTTGGCGCGCAAAATCCAAGAAGTGCGCAACAAGGTAGAGGAGAACATCGCACAAATTTGCACACAATGGAGTCAAAGTTTACGCCCCCTTTTTTTATTCTTGCGCTTCATCAACCACGAGTTTGACTATCTCGATCATCTACAAGCCCGTGTCTGCTTTGCCAAAAGCGCGGGGCTAAGTTTTATCCAGCCCAATGTCAGCGGGCATTTTGTGCTCAAAGACTTTGAGCACCCCAATCTCAACAACCCTAAACCCCTCTCTCTTGTCTTTAATCAGGCTCTGTTATTGGTTACAGGGGTCAATACGGGGGGCAAAACGATGTTGCTCAAATCCATCTTGAGCGCGGCGTGGCTAGCTAAACACTTCTTGCCCTTTAAAATCAACGCGCACCACTCTCAAATCCCCTATATAGAGAATATCCAAGCCATCATCAACGACCCGCAAAATAGCCAAAATGACATCTCCACCTTCGCCGGGCGCATGCTCGACTTTAACCAAGCTCTCAACACTCCCCAACTCTTGCTAGGGGTCGATGAAATCGAGCTAGGCACGGACGCATCAGAGGCGAGTTGTTTATATAAGGTGTTGCTAGAAACATTGTTAGCTAAGGGGGCTAAGGTGGTGGTTACCACGCACCACAAGCATCTAGCGATGTTGTTGGCTAAAAACCCGGCTGTGCAATTGCTTGCAGCCAATTACGATCTGCAAGCCCAAATGCCCACCTACACCTTTACCCCGGGGCTCATTGGCAAGAGTTACGCCTTTGAGAGCGCGTTGCGTTATGGCGTGCCTTTGGATTTGATAGAGCAGGCGCGCGCCCTTTATGGTGCAGAGCAAACCCATTTAAACGCCTTGATTGAGCGCACCAGCGCGCTAGAGCAAGAGCTCCTTAACGAGCGTGCCCAACTAGAAGACGCCAAACAAGCCCATATGCAGAGCGTGCAGGCGCGCCTAGCACAAATGCAAAACGCTCAAGAACAACAAGAAGCCAAGCAACGCGCCCTAGAGAAGAGCTACCAGCAGGCATTAAAAGCGTTGCAAGAAGCGCTCAAAGAGTTTGAGCGCGCCCAAAATAAAAGCCGTGCCCACCAACAAATCCAAGCGATCCAAGAGGGTTTAAAACGAGGCAAGCCCTTAGAGTCCAAGCCTTTAGAAACTTCTTTGGCTATTGGCATGGGGGTTGTCTATGGGAAACAAAAAGGGCAGATTGTGGGTTTGAATGGGGAATTATTTGTCGTACTCCTAGAAAATGGGCTCAAGATCAAAACTCGCGCCCATGCCCTCAAAATATCCCACACGCCTCCTAAAACCCCCAAACCCCAAGTCAAATTAGAGCGCAAGCCCCAAGCCCATGCCAATATGCGCCTAGATGTGCGCGCCTTAGAAGTACAAGAAGCCCTAGAACAAGCCCAAGACTTCTTAGCCAACGCGCTTTTAGCCGGCTTTGAAGAAGTGTTGATTGTGCATGGCAAGGGCAAGGGGGTTTTACGCCAAGCCCTCAAAGGGTGGCTCAAAACCCACCCTAAGGTAATCTCCTTTGAGGACGCGCCCTACAATTTAGGCGGCTCTGGGGCGCAAGTGGTGAAAATCTAAACCCCTGCACTCCAAGAGCACAGAGCGCAAAAATCTATCAAATTATTGGTATGTGAAGGGTAGAAGTGTATCGCGCTTTGGTATGCCCTCTGTGTTGGCACAAGAAAAGGTTTGGCGTGCTACGGGCAGATGTCCTAACTGCAATCAAAGCAATGAAGGCGTGCATATGGAGGCACGCCCACACTCAAGGCACTATGAGTTTTCTAAAATCTGTCCGTTTCTCAAGCAAGTGAACGACTGGCGAGCAAGAAGGGTACACAACGCGCCTAGGGTTTCTAAAGTGTGGCTAGGTTGCACATTCAAAGAGATACGCAACAAGGGCTTTTGCACGGTAGGGGGGCGAATGGGTGCGCATAAGAAACCCGCTTCAAGTAAACTTGTATGCATGTTCAATAGGCTTTGAACACGTTCAAAGGGCAAAGTTAAAATATTGCTAGGGGTGCTAAAGCCTAGAATCTGTGCGCAACATACGCGCATCTTTTCTAGTATAGAAACATAATTAGACAGATGGGCATAAAGGTGTTCTAAATGGACTAGAGCCAATGCGCTATCCAGCAAGGATAGACTAGTGGTATAAATTACACTCTTAGCGCGGTTACACAAGAACTCTACCACTTGCGGACTTGCCCCAATAAAAGCCCCATAACTGCCATAGGCTTTAGACAAAGTGCCCAAAACGATAATACGAGGCGTAAGCTTGAGATGATAGTAACTTAAATACCCCCCCAAGTCCCGCCCTAATACACCCAAACTATGAGCTTCGTCTAAAATCAGGTAAGCGTCATATTCTTGAGCGATCGTATAAAACTCTTTGGGAGCAACTTGCCCATCCATAGAATACACGCCCTCTATCGCAATAAAGATGCGTCCTTTAGGGTGCTGTGCACGTTGATTTTTGAGTTGTTGGACTAAATCTAGCGTGTTATTATGAGAAAAAAAGTGCGCATTGGGTAATTTTTTAGCTAGAAATTGCCCACTAGCGTGGTAGTGTGCATCCATAAAGAGTATGTCATTTTTACGCACTAACGCATCTATCAAAGCCACATTGCCCAAAAAACCACTCCCCACCAACAAGCAGGCTTCATAGCCAAAGCGTGCACACAAAAATTCCTCTAACTCGCGGTGCAAGGGATGATAGCCATTAAGCAACATGGAAGCTTTAGGCGCATGGGTAGTTAGGGAGCGCACTTTCTCAAAAGCATGCTCCAAAAGGAGGGCATGAGTACTCAAGCCCAAATAGTCATTAGAAGCAAAATCGTGCAGGTGAGCGGGGTAAAGATGGCGCTCGCGGTATAAACCGGCACGCCTAAGCGCGCGTAATTCAGATGAATAGGTGTCCAATTAGTGATGCCCTGCGTTGAGCCCCTCTGCCATGTTGGCGATTTTTCGATTGAGTTCATCGCGTTTTTCATAAAACATTTTATCAATAGTTTCGCGCACGCCCTTAGCATGCTGTTCAACAGCACGGATACCTTGCTCAATGGCGCTGGGTGTAGCTCTATCGGGGTCCTTGAGCAGACTAGCCAATGCATTAGCTTCGTCATGCACGCCGTTATGACAGGACTCCAAAGCGCGATAACTAGGAGTGCTAGAGAAGTGTTCTTTGCCACTACCTTCATGATACCATTTACCCAAACGGCATTCGCTACCATTAATTACCTTAAAGCTATTAGGCGCACCAAAGACCAAGCCATAGAGATTACACTTATAGACCACATGATCGATCTTAGCCAGTCCGCAAAAAGCGCGGTTATTCACATTCTCAATAGAAAAAAGGGCTGCATCCGCGACAACCTTATTGGCGTGAGAAATATTTTTCACATTGTCTACATCACTCTTAATGCTTTGAACGATGGTGTTTGTCTCATGTGTATTGCCTTGAATGTCGCTCGCTTCTTGTTGCATGGACTTGACAACCACGGCGATTTCTTTAGTGGCTTTTTGGGTTTTTTCGGCAAGCTTGCGCACTTCATCGGCTACCACCGCGAAGCCCCGCCCATGTTCGCCCGCGCGTGCGGCTTCGATAGCAGCATTCAGAGCTAAGAGGTTAGTTTGTTCGGCAATGTCATCAATCAAAGAAATTACTTGGGTGATCTCGCTACTGCGCTGGTTGAGCGAGTCAGCCAAGACAATAGCATTTTGCATTTTTTCATAAAGTGTATCGATCTTATCGCTTGTTTTAGATACATGACCGAGTGAGTCTTGAGAGTTTTTACTTCCATTACCCGCCGCTTCGATCAAGGCATCTGTATCGGTCAGGATACTTTGTAAAGTTTGCTGAATACCCTCTATACCTGTTTTCATACTATTGTAATAGAGGTTAAAAATGCTATTTTTGCCTAGCCCAGCCAGTGCGTCAAAATCCTCGCTTAAAGAGTAATAAAGCGTGTCATCAATGCGCTTGCTTTTAAGGTGGTAAGTATGGTTATTGAAATGGAAGGTTTGGCTAGCATGGGCTAGTTCGCTCGTTTTTTGTTCTAAGCCACTGATTTCTGCAATTGCTCCACTTTTAAAGACGATCTGATTTTCTTTGATGCCAATCAGCCCTTCGCGGGCGCATAACTCCACAAGTTGCTGGTAACAATCCAGTTTTTTTTGCAAAGAGCGAATCTGTGCGTCCTTGTCGTCTACTTGCTTGTTACGCTCCTTAGAAAAAAACATGCCGAGTCCCTTTTCTCATTTATTTTGTTTAAGGCTTATTATATGCTTATTATATGGCGCTTTAACTTAATTTTAGAGCCACTCTTATAATTCGTAACTGAGTGAAGTCATTAAATAAGAACGATCTTGAGTGGTGGGTGCGAAATCGGGGTTAAACGCACCAAAATAAGCCACCTTATAGCCACGATGCATGAAAACTTGATAGCCATTGAGTCTAATCATGGCGTGGATATGTTTCGTGATGTTGTACGTGCATGTCAAGCCCAAGCTACGCGAGTCAGCGCGCGGTGAGTAGGTAAGCTTACCCAACAAGGCACAGCTTAAATTCTTGTAGCTAGCTCCTATAAAGGCAAAGGGGGTTACAGAATTGGCGTTATAAAGGTTAGTATAAGCGTCTTCATAGGGGGTATCGTCTGTAGTGTCAAAGGGGATGGGCGAGCCGTTCCAACCTAGTTGGGCGTTAGCGTTACCAAAATTCTTGTACACTCCCCAACCAAAATTCACATGCTTTACATCAAAGCGTTGGCGCACCAGTAAACTAGCTGTGTCTTTACCTATGAGGTTTCCGCGATAATAAGTGTGCGCTAGAGCCGCACTATAAAGGGGAAACCACATGTAAATACGGGTTTGAATTTTCCACTTACCCGGGCTAAAGTGCGCACTCACATGCAACCCCGGGGCGTTAAAATTTTTAGGGTAAAACCAAATAAAAGGGGTGATCTGCCAGTGTTTGGATTGCCAAGTAGCGCTGAAAGCGTGCATGCCATAATTGGTACGCGTTCCATTGGCAAAATGATACTGCACGGGAGCATAAAAGTCGCGGATAAATTGAATATTAGCCAACCCACGCCCATAGGTGCTAAACCAATCTAACCTAAAATTTTTCCAGTGCACAAAAGCCTCAAAGCCCTGATTATAGCCGCGTAAGAACAATGCCCGATCACTTTTATAACGCCCTAACTTGATTCCAAAAATGTCTTTGTAAGTGTAGTCTAAATAAGCGTTGTAAAGGATATAATTACGCGCGTGTACTTCGTCGCCATAGCGTGAAGTGTGCCAAGGCGCATTCATCAAGTAACCCTCCCAACGCCCCATATAATACCAGTTTGCCGGCTGAAACCCGGCGCTAGGATCGCTTTGATCGGTTAAGGTTCGGGTGGAATCAAAGGCTAATCCGCCAACCTGTCCGCCGATCCCTGCACTGAGTTTGTGCGCGCTTACAGACTTAGGCAGTAAGTTGACATCAATTTGCAATGCCCCGATGGCCGTAACATAACTGCCTGTGGGATAAATCCCTTTATCCGAGTTAATTTCAGAATTATTAAACCCGATGCGTGAAAACGAGCCTGCCCTACCTCCAATTTTATAGTCTAGGGCGCATAAAGAAGAAAGAAATGACGAACACAAAAGCACACCCCAAACAAAAGTTAGCCCCGCACCACTATGTGCTATCCTTTGCAAAGTGTTTTACCTGTGGCTTGAGAATCCCTATCTCTTCTTAGGTTCACCATATTCTCCTACTACAGCTCCCATACCTTGGGAACTTTAGGGTGTTGCTTGTTTTTGTAAGGCACTTTATTTTTTAGATGCCATGCCCTTAACTTCGTCTAAGTTCTTTTAAGCACACGCACAACTTGGGGGTTATAACATATTTTGTATGAAGTCCCCTTAACTGACATATTCCCCATCGCTAAGGCTAGGGATTTTACGCTGAGTTGTGGACACCTATATTTTCTAACAATCTTTTGCTAACATGCCCGTTTTGCAAAGGAGCATGCATGCAGATTCAAAATATCAGTGCTAGCCAAGTCTTGGATAGTCGAGGTAACCCCACCTTAAAAGCTAAAGTGGTATTAAGTGATGGGAGTGTGGGCGTGGCAATTGTGCCTAGTGGGGCGAGCACGGGCAAAAGGGAAGCTTTAGAGCTTAGAGATGCCGATCCGCATAAATTTTTAGGTAAGGGGGTTTTACAGGCGTGTAATTTTGTCAATCAACATATTAACACTGCCTTACAGGGCAAAGATCCCTATGATCAGACAGGTGCAGACGCAAATATGTTAGCTCTAGACAACACACCTAATTACGCGTATTTAGGCGCAAACGCTGTTTTGGGGGTTTCTATGGCTCTAGCGCGTGCCAGTGCGCAATCTCTACATTTACCCCTGTATCGTTATTTGGGCGGACTCAATGCACGCGTGTTACCTGCACCCATGCTTAATGTGATCAATGGGGGTGCTCATGCCAATAATTCCCTTGATTTTCAAGAGTATATGGTCATGCCCCTAGGGTTTGACGATTTTGCTGAAGCCCTGCGCGCAGGAGTAGAGGTTTATCACCATCTTAAGGCGATGTTAAGTCAAGAGGGGCATAGTGTGAGCGTGGGCGATGAGGGGGGATTTGCACCTAATTTCAAAAACAATACAGAGCCTTTAGAGTGGTTGCTTAAAGCCATTGAAAAAGCGGGCTATAAGGTTGGAGAACAAATTGCCTTGGCTTTAGATATCGCTAGCAGTGAGCTTTTAAACAAAGAGGGGCGCTACACTTTGAGCAGTGAAGATAAAGAACTAGAAACTGAAGAGCTTATTGAACATTACAGCGTGCTGTGCCGTCAATACCCCATTGTGTCGATTGAAGATGCCTTATCTGAAGAGGATTATGAGGGATGGGCGCAACTAACTAGCACTTTAGGGCATAAAGTTCAACTTGTGGGTGATGATCTGTTTGTAACAAACAAAGCTCTTTTAGAAGAGGGTATTGCGCGCAAGCTAGCCAATGCGATCCTTATCAAGCCCAACCAGATTGGCACACTTTCCCAAACCCTAGAAACAATTCAGCATGCACAACGCGCAGGCTATGCTTGCATCATGAGTCATCGTAGTGCAGAGAGTGAAGATAGCTTTATTGCCGATTTCAGCGTGGCGCTTAACACCGCCCAAATTAAAACAGGCGCACCAGCTAGAGGGGAACGCACCGCAAAATACAACCGCCTACTTGAGATCAACCAAGAAATTCAAGGGGAATATTTGGGGGCTAAACTTTTTAAATGAAATTATGGCTTATTGGATTTATGGGAAGTGGAAAAAGCACTATTGGGGGTTTGCTTGCCTCCAAATTAGGCTACTCCTTTATAGATACCGATCTCATCATTAGTCAAGAGTGTGGACTGAGCGTGGAAAAGATCTTTGCGCGCTACGGAGCTCCTCATTTTAGAACTCTAGAAGCCCAGCTCATCGCACGCCTTCGTGCTAAATCCTCATGTGTGATAGCTACTGGAGGTGGCATGCCCATCTATAACAAGCTAGGAGAGGGATTAGTATGCTATCTATGTGTCGATTTTGAAGTGCTATACATGCGTCTTTTGCAGGATGGCACTCCCCGTCCACTTTTTAAGGATAAAACAACGCTTTATCAGCTTTACACAGAACGCACTCCTATTTACGCACACCTTGCGCAACACACTTTTAGCGCTAACCAAACCCCTCCTCAAGTGGTCGCAGAGATTTTAGCACTCTTACGACAAGTTGAGTTATAATAACGGCATCTTATTAAGAAAGGATTGCTATGGGTTGTGGGATCTTGGTTGTCGCGCCATGTGTCGCATTGGAAGATAAGATCGTGGCTTGTCTAAGTGGTATGTTAAACGCACAGCACAAGAGTTTTAAAGTAATGGAGGCGACTTTTGGGCTGGTGGACTCAGAAATCGTTACCCAATACGCACAAAGCGCATGGGGGAGGTGGCTAGACACCTATGAGGCGTTACGACCAAAACAGGATTATCTTTTGTTGCGTGCCAGCGCATTAGAAACCTTGCAAGCCCTAGAACCTAACATAGCTATCAAGCTTGCTCAGCATTTGAATTTGCTTGTGGTTAATGGCGTACAGGGTGGAGCGAGTGCGTGTGCGCTCGCCTGCTCTAGTCTAGCACATGCCAACCTAGCTAACCCTTTAAGCTTTGCGCATGGTTATGCCCAGCAAAAGCCTGATCACATCGTGTTGGATATAGATACTCTCCCCCAAGATCTGAGCCCAGTCTTCCAGGTTTTACAACAAACTAAGAGTGCATGCGTGAGCCCAGTACGTTTCCAAACGGGTTTGCTTAAACGCGCTAAAGGTGCACTCAAAACAATCGTTTTGCCCGAGAGTCAAGACCCTAGAATCTTGCAAGCCGCCCATACAATTTTACAAAACCAGGCCGCTAAACTCATCTTGCTAGGCGAAGCAGATAAAATCCATCAAGACGCACAAAAATTAGGTTTAGATTTGCAAGGATGCACTTTAATTAACCCTAACACTTCTGAACATCTTGACGCCTTTGCTAATACTCTTTATGCGTTACGCCAAAGCAAGGGCCTTAGTTTACAGCAAGCTCAAGAGCTGGTAAAAACTCCAACTTATTTTGGGACCATGTTAGTCTATAGTGGGCATGCTGATGGAATGGTTTCGGGTGCAACCCACACCACAGCTGATACTGTGCGCCCTGCTTTACAGACTATTAAATTGCACCCGGGTGTGAATTTGGTTTCTAGTGTTTTTTTCATGTGCTTAGACACCCGTGTTTTGGTTTTTGCTGATTGTGCCATTAACCCTAATCCTACCAGTGAAGAGCTCGCCCACATTGCCCTTAGCTCGGCGCGCACAGCTAGAAGTTTTGGCATTGAACCTAGAGTTGCGATGCTCTCTTATTCTACCGGCACATCTGGTAAGGGTGTGGATGTCGATAAGGTGCACCAAGCCTTGGAAATCGCGCGAAGCTTAGATGAAAATTTACTCATCGATGGACCTTTACAATTTGATGCAGCCATTGATCCTAAAACCGGGGCTAAAAAAATGCCCGGAAGTAGTGTAGCTGGGCAGGCGAATGTCTTTATCTTCCCTGATCTAGATGCGGGCAACATTGCCTATAAAGCCGTGCAAAGGACTGCTAAGACTCTAGCCATTGGACCCGTGTTACAAGGACTTAAAAAGCCTGTCAATGATCTAAGTCGAGGCTGTTTGGTAGAGGATGTGATTAACACCATTATAATAACTGCTATCCAAGCACAAGGGTGAGAACATGCATATTTTGGTTTTAAATCTAGGTAGTTCTTCCATCAAGTTTCAGTTATTTCACATTGAGAGACAAAGCGTGCTTGCTAAAGGGCTTGTGGAACAAATTGGTGGGGATTGTTCCCAAATCCAAATCTATTCTCATGAAGGGTGTGCTAAGATCAGTCAAGAATGCATGCGCATCTCCACTTACGAAGAAGGGCTACAGCATATCGAGTATGCTCTGCGTGATTTGGGCATTTTGGAGAGTTTAGGACATGTAGATGGTGTAGGGCATCGTGTTGTGCATGGAGGGGATCTGTTTATTAAGCCCACTCTCATCACTGATGAGGTGATCGCTCACATTGAAAAACTCGCCTTTTTAGCTCCTCTCCATAACCCCGCCCACTTAATGGGTATTAAGACTCTCAAACAAAAAGCCCCTCATGTGCCCCAAGTTGCTGTTTTTGACACCGCTTTTCACCAAAGTATTCCTGCACATGCGTTCATGTATGCCCTACCTTACGATCTCTATGAAACCTACAAATTGCGCCGTTATGGCTTTCATGGCACTTCACACCATTTTGTAGCGATGGAGGCGGCTAATTTCTTGGGTATTCCTTATGAGCAATTTAATGCCATCTCTCTACACTTGGGCAATGGAGCGAGTGTGTGTGCCATTGAAAAAGGTAAGAGTGTAGACACTTCCATGGGACTCACCCCCTTAGAGGGCTTGATTATGGGCACCCGCTCAGGCGATTTAGATCCTGCTTTGTTGGGCTATATCATGCAAATCCAGCGTGAGAGTTTAGAAGAGGTCAATGATGTTCTCAATAAAGAAAGTGGCTTAAAAGGGTTGTGTGGCAAAAGCGACATGCGTAGCGTGGAAGCCTTGATTGAGAAGGGCGATGAAAAAGCGCAATTGGCTTTTGACATGTATGCCTATCGTATCCGTAAATATGTGGGGTCTTACTTACTCACCTTGGGGCGCATTGATGCGTTGATTTTTACCGGGGGTGTGGGTGAGAATTGTGCACGATTGCGCAAGGCCGTTTGTGCCAATTTGGAGAATTTTGGCATGATTCTCGATCTAGACACCAATAGCAACCCTCCTAAAGGCGTGGTAAATTTAAGCCAGTCTAATACGGCTGTGCAGATTTTGCGCGTGCCCACCAATGAAGAATGGGCGATTGCAAATCAAAGTGCCAAGATTATTCAAGCGTGCTAGTCTTCAAAAGTCTTGTGGGAGCTAGATTGCAAAAATGAGGGGTGGGTGTTCTAATCTTTTGGTTATGGTGGCAAATAAAAGGGTATTGATGGGCTTACTCGATATTTTGTTACTCGTGTTTTTAATAGGGGTGTTGATAGGGGGAGTGGGCTATTACCTTTACATGGTGTTTAAAAATGATTCCTAGCATGTTAGTGCATATCTGTTGTGCTGTAGATAGTCATTATTTTTTGCAGGAGTTGCGTAAACTCTATCCTCAAACAAAAATAACAGGTTTTTTTTACAATCCTAATATACATCCGCACGAAGAATATCTCTTGCGTTTACAAGACACCAAGCGTTCGTGCAAGATGTTAAATATTGATCTTGTAGAGGGAGATTACACGCTTGAAGAGTGGTTAGAAGCCATCAAGGGGCTAGAGCAAGAGAAAGAAAAAGGGGCTAGGTGCAATATCTGTTTTGATGTGCGTTTAGAAACAAGTGCAAAAATGGCACTCATGTTAGGCATTACGCATTTTAGCACCACTTTACTTTCTAGTCCCATGAAAGAGCAAGCCATTCTTAAAGCTCAAGGTGAAGCTATTGGAGCGCGTTATAATCTTACATTCCTCTATCACAATGTGCGGGCTAAAGGGGGGGTAGAGCGACAAAATGCCCTTGCCAAACGCGACAAACTCTACCGCCAAAATTACTGCGGATGTAAGTTCGCTTTAAATGCCCAAAGGGAGACGCAAAACAAAGTCTGCATTGAACTTATGAGCCCTCTTAATCGCCAAGTGCATCCAGCAAGCATTGCGCAACGCTTAAAACTTTTCAAAGAGCGCGACATCCTAGAGGCAAATGGACAGGATTACCATCTTTTGCAGCGCCAATCTCAAAGTTATCTGCTCATGCGCGCGTTTGTATGTGTAGGCACAAGCGTGTTGCCTAGTTTGGTCTTGAACCGCTCCCAAAGCAAAAAGATAAATATTAAAGATTTGGAGATTCATAGCATCAAGCTACCCCCCACCCTCACAGAATCTCTCTTATCTCAGCAACACCATCTTACTTTGGAGTCCACTTGCTTGGATGTGGGTATATCTGTGAAAGACGATACACTTTTTTTAGATGTGCAAGGTGTAGCAACCCTGCTTAATATCCCTCCCACATCTCTAGAAACGCTACGACTGAGTTATGCCCAAGAGCTCTATATTCGTGAGAAACTGGTGGGCATCGAGAGTATTCAGCCTCTAATCGTGGTGCAGAGCTTAGCGCTTTTCAAAGCCTCACATGCACCTATTCATGTAGAGGTTGTGGCAGAATTTTTTGAGCACAAATCCTTTTACATGCTCGCTAATACCTAAGTGTGCTTTAGCTGGCTTCTTTTTTAGCTTGAAGTTTATAGACAGAAAAAGCGATTAGATAATCTGTAAAGCAACTATTCCCCATCTCCCTCACAAGCACTTTCTTCCCCTATATCACATATAATGGCACTCCCATGATGAGCGTATGCCCGTGCTTTTTTACGATCTTTTGGCACCCCTAAGCCCTTTTCATACATGTCTGATAAAGATACATAACAATAGCCATTCCCCATGTCCGCGCATTTTTTGTAGTAATGCGCTGCCTTTTTGTAATCGCGTGGGATATGGGCAGCACTAGGGTCATTTTCATTCCTTTCCAAACCGCCATAATAATAGATGTCGCCCAGTTGGTTGTAGCTAGAGTCATCTCCCAAATCCCCCGCTGCTTTCAAATACTCCATAACCTTCTTTAGTGCCTCCACAGAATTTTCTGGTGCCATGGTTTGATACAAATTCGCCAAATGTGCATATCCCTGTGCATCCCCCAACTCCCCTGCCTTTTTATAATACTCCATAGCCTTGTTCTTATCTACTTGCACTGCTTGGCTAAAACCCCCATTTTCGTAATACTCTCCCATATGGACATAAGCATGCGCATTCCCCATTGCCACCGCCTTTTGAAAATACGCCACCGCCTTATGCCCATTTTCTAGGATAGTCTCCGTGCTAAGAGAACCATCATAGTCTTGATAAAGCAACCCCAGTTCATTGTAGGCTTGGCTATCCCCCTTTGTCCCCGCTTTTTCTAGCACCGCCACTGCTTTGAGATAGTATTGTTTGGCTATTTTATGACTGCGTGTAAAGCCCGGCGCGCCATAAAGATATTTGTAGCCTAGTGTTGTGTAGGCATTAAAATCGCCCATTTCCCCCGCCTTTTCAAGATATGACACTCCCTTTTGGTGGTATTGATTTTCTTGTGCCTTGCTTAATTCTACACCAAAGCAAAGAAAATCAAAGGGAGCGAACACATAAAATCTCCCAAAGTCCGCATAAATATCTGCCCTATTTTGATCTAAGTCTAGGGCTTTTTGGTAATAGATGAGTGGTTTTTTACAAGAAAGCCCCCCTTTCGTATCTTCTGCCATGTGTGCTAGCTCAAGGTAAGCATCTACCACCCCCATTTTCCCCGCCTTTTCAAAGTATTTAATCGCTTTTTTGTAGTCCAAATCCACCCACTGCCCATAGCGATACATCAATCCCAAATGATAGATCGCCTGCGCCTCTCCTCTTTGCGCCCCCTGTTTGTAAAGTTTAAAAGCTGTGAGGTAGCCCTTCCTCTTGTAAGCTGCCTCTGCCTGCTCTAAAAGTGTTGCCTGAGCACCCAGTGCGCCTATCATGAATAATATGGCAAAGAAGCCTTTCATGAACGCTCTTTTATTGATCATTTTTTATAAAATCTTCTCTGTTGTTAGCAGGTAGTATACCTACCCTTGACTTTCTATGCACTTCGTGATAGCTTGTAGTTTCGGACTTTGTGGCTATTTTATATAATGCCTATTAGAATCTTGGCAGTTTATGGTGGTGTAAGCGTTGCGCTTATTTTTGATATGCCCCACAGCTAAGGCTTGGGAGCTTGACAGAAAGACTAAACAGGACTGCCCACCCCAAGATTGAGATAAGCAGGCAGACATTGGCAACTAATGGCAGTTAAAATCTCGATCGCCATACGCTTGGGGACCTTGAGCGTGGGGCGCGCTTGCAAAGCCATGTGGGAAATGGTGGGCATGGGGTCCAAAATGACCATGGGGATTAAAATGTGCTTGATGGGCAAAACCATGTCCATAAAAAGGCATAAAACCTAGCACAAACATGCCGCAAAAGTGAGGGAAAGGGTGGAAACCAAAGGGCATTCCATAAGCGCCGTGGTTAAAGCCATGGGATTGTGGGCCACAGCATGCATGTCCATGCGCACCAAAGGGGGGTTGACCTTGAAAGCCGCCCGCTTGATGTCCAAAATGTCCAAAATGTCCTTGATGTCCTTGATGTCCTTGATGTCCTTGATGTCCTTGATGTCCTTGATGTCCTTGATGTCCTTGATGTGTTCCATAATCATGCTGTGTGGCATGATGGCAAGAATCCTCTGAGGAAGCGGGAGCGTCGGCGCCTAAAAGAGCAACGAGGGCATCGCGGATCCCTTCAAAATTTTCAAGCTTATGAGGGAATACTAATTTAAAGACTTCTTCCTTACCCTCTTTGGTGTAGACAATTTTCATTTCACTCAGATTAAGATCTTTAACTCGTACATTGCTTACACCTTGAACTTGCGCGTACTTTTCTAGCAACTTTACTACATTGTCTAACTGCTTAGTGTTCAAGACATCTAACGCGTGCTGTTTATCCATAAAGGCTCCTTTTTGCTTGTTTTTCGTCCTAAGACTTGGGAAGTTTAGTGATATGAAGCTTAATAATAACTTAATTAATAATATTGCATATAAATTAGTTGATAGTATTAATAATAACTTTATTGATAATTTAATTAGTATATAAATTTATTGATAGATAACTTAATTATAATTACTTTGAAAAGTTAAGATATCAACTTGATTATTTATGATGTCTTTTTTTAAGCAAGAGGTTTAGACATAATTGAGATATGATTCCATGTAGGTTAGGACAAAAAATATTAACGCCTTGCGTATGCATATACATGCCGTCCAAATGGCATGCACTCCTTAAGATGATTTTTGAGCGGACCTTCACCCCTGATCCTGCATAGGATACGTGGAAAGTTTTTATATTTGCCCCTTAATCCAAAATACGCTAAGCTAAGGCATCATTTTCTAAGGTGGTGTGTTTTGCGTTTTTGGATGCTTTGGGGTTTGGGAGCTTGTGTTCTGCTTGCGCAAGGGGCTGAGAGCTTTTTTAACGCCATTGAAGCACAATTAAAAAGCAACACGGCTAAGGGCATTCTGATGTTAATCTTCATTGGAATTGCCTTTTATGTGTGGCGTAACTTGGATCGTTGGCGCGAAATTTTCTTCACTCTCTTAAGTGTAGTCTTAGGGATTATGCTCTTTTTCAAAGCCCCCGCTTTAGCTTCATGGTTTATGGAGTTATTTTAATGAGTGCTAGTTATCCTGTCCTCGTGATCTCCGTGCCCAATTTGAAAGAGATTTCTACTAAAGATAAATTTCTGTGGTTAAACGCTAAATCTTGGATTCTAGCTATTTTTATTCCTTTTATATTCCTGCCATGGCTAGGTATTCTTTACGCTGTACTGTTATATGGAGGATTTTTATTGTTCTTTAGCATTTTAGAGTTTTTTGATGAAGATATTGCGGATATTTTGATTACGCGCTCTAAAATCAAAACACCCAGCGATGCATTTTACGCGTGATTCTTCGATATAGTTTCTACAGCTAAACTCTATCAAACACTACGCCACAAGGATATTTTAAGGTCTTACCAGCGCAATTTGCCAGTGCGGTCGGGGTTTTCTAAAATGTTTTGGACATCCTGTATCGTTTTAATGGAGAGTTCGCCCCCATAGAGTTGGCAAATACCATTTAGAGCCTCATAAATTTTACCCTCATCACAATGCGCGTAGGCACTTTGATAATCCTTAAAACACGCATCTAATGCCATCAAACGCTCTTGATGGGTGGAGGCGATCAAGGCTTCTAACTCTTCTCTTTTGGCTACCAATGCGGGCAAGTGTGTCTCTACTAATTGGGTGATCTCTTCGGCTCTGAGCTTGGCACGATCCCTAGCAGCAAACGCCCCAAAAAGAGAATCTAGCGCCATATCAATGCTTCTATGACTCACCACCACCGCAAAGGCTCCGGCCACAATGGCTAAAATAGGCGCGACAAAGGGAGCAAGAGGGGGCGCAATCACGGCTAACTTAGCCTCTAAGCTCCTTTCTAACCCCACAACACCAACCACCCACGCCGCACCAAAAAGAGATTTTAAAATGGTTTTGAGTAAATCTCTAAAACTTTTGATCTCTCCCTTGATGTAAGAGAAAATGCCATTGTAGATAGATTTAGCCACATTTCTAAGGGCATGCCAAAGTTGGCGCAAAGACCCGGCAATGCTTTTAAAGATTTGCCCCACAATGCCCACCACCACATCGATCGCTCCAAATCCTGCCCTGCGCGCAAATGCCGACTTAAAAGCCTCTAGGGTTTTGCTTAAAAGCCGTTTGATCCGCTCCAGAATGCTGATATCCGTATCTATGGGGTGCTTGGCATACGCGTCCTTGATTTCCCACACAATCCCATTAGCTAGAGTAGAGAGACTAAAAACAATCGCATCGCTCAAACCCGCTTGGGCGATGTGCCCGCTAGCCGCCACGCTTTGGGTCATCAACGCGCTAACTCTAGGGTTTTCACACATCCAGCGATTGGTTGTGTTGTTGGCATTGAGTTTGTCTAGGGCTTGTTGGGCTTTTTGTGCTTGCGCTCCACCATTTGCGACCATTTTTTCTAGGTTTTCTTTATGGTGTTTGTAGTCCTCATAGGGCATGCGCAAATCCACCCCGCTCTCTAGGTAGCGATCCTTTAATAGCCCCTTTGTGTCTTTAATCACCTTGAGTTGGGCGGTGTTGATGACATTGCCCTTTTTGTCTGGGGTGAGCGTGTCTGTGGTGTTGTGGTTGGTGCGGGCTAGATCGTCAAGTTTGCTAAAATCCATGTGTTGCACCTCATCACCATAATAAGCTAGAATGTGCTCCACTTTTGCCTGGTCTTTGGGACTCAAATTCTCTAGCTTTTTATGGCTAGCTAAAATGCCTTGCACTTTTTTAATGTCGGCTAAGGTGTCGGTGGTGTAGGTCTTATGCCCTGTGTTGGAAAGCGCGTCTTGGATATTGCGTTGTCCCGTGTCGAGTTCCTCAAAAGTCTGCCCAAAGTATTGGGGGTTGTTTTTATGTCGCTCATACGCCCTAAAGCTGTCCGCACTCATCGCCACACTCGCCCCATAAGCCCCGTAAGTGTTGAAACTAAAGATATTGAGCCCCAAACGGGCTAGGGTCTGTGTGCCGATCTCCTCGATCACTTCCTCGTAAAAAGCTTTAGTTGTCATGTGCTTCCTTACCGGGTTGCTTAGGGGGTGGGCAAAATTGTTGCCGCAGTGCCAAAAAGAAATTGATCCTTTTGTCATTGTCGCTATAAATTTTTTGCATCATCATCTTTTTAATGTAGGCGGGTTGCATTTTAAACTTCTTGAGTAGGGGATCGTTCTTAGCCACAATGGGCTCTTTTAGAAGTTTTAAAAGTTGTTGTGTCTGTTTTTTCATGTCCTCCACAAGTTGCACTTTTTTGGGCGTATCTAAGGCTTCTTGGCGTGCATCTTGCATATCCATTGTATCCGCCTTGTCTAATAAATCCTCCAGGGCTTGGTTAGCCTCTTCTAACCGCTTCTTTCTAGTGGCAAGCTCCACCATAAACTGCAAACACATCATCGAAGCTTGGTTCAACTTGTTAGAAATTTCAGGGGCTGTTTCTGCCACCTCCATTAACTCCAATTTACCCTCCGAGACCGCTTTAATGACAGCCCCTGCCTTTTGCTGCTCAACAACCTCTTGGGGGACAAGAATGGCTAAAGCTACTGCGGTGTCTGCATCATTCCACCCGTCCACACCCAAATAAATACCTGTCTCATCCCACCCTTGTAACTTTTCTTGCAAAAACTTTTTAGGTTCTAGAAGACGGCGTTGCAGCTGGCAATAACGCGTTAAACTGCCCGCTACCACTTGCTGTTTAAATTCTTTAAATTCTTTAAATTCCTCAATAGCTTTTACAATGCTTTTTTGTTCGTTGTCAAGAAACATCTTTTACTCCTTTATTGGGATGAGTTTTCGCCCCATTTTTCTTCGATTTTCTTTAGCAGTTCTTGGCATTTTTTTTGGTGCGCCATAAGTTCTTGCACTAAAGGCTCTTCCTTGACCATAATGGGTGCATTGATTGTTGTTACAAGAGTTTCTGCCTGCTGCATCAAGGTTTTGAGCTCTAATTGCTCTTGAGAGCTCCATGCGCTAGCTTGTAATCCCTTAGCCTCCATATATCCCTCTACAAGCTCTAGTGACTTTTCTTTCAAAATGCGTGTCTAGCTTCACCAAAGTACGGCATTTCTCTATAGATTTATACTTAATGTGTTTCCATGTCAGTCCCATAGCTTTCATTGTCTCACACACGGCTAAGACACTCTCGCTATAAGCCTTTGCCTCTTCTTTTTTTTCAGCCACCTTAGCTGCAAAAACAGAGGCGGTTACTGCAATCACAGGTGCAGCAATCAGCCCGCCAAAAGCTATAGTGCCCCCCGCTATACCAAATCCTCCAGAGGCTAAACTCCCCCCTCCAAGCCATGCAAGCGTGGCGTTTGTGGCTGCTGCTCCGCTCAAAGCACTAATCGCTGTCCCTGTAGAGGCACTTCCTAGCAAGCCAATCGCTCCCCAAGCTCCAAAGCCCGCCATTGCCCCAGCTCCAACTCCCGCTAACGCTCCCCCAATGGCTGTTTCTAAATCTACAATAGAGGTTTCAACCCTCTTAAGATGATCCATGCTCTCTTGACCAAAAACTTGTAACCACCCTTGATCGTGGGCAACCTGAAGCCTGTCAATAATCTCCTTATATTTTTCAACGCTAGTCAGAGTGATGGCATACTGCAGTTCCCCCAGAGATTCAAAAGTGTTTCTAGCCTGATTTTGCATGTTGCCTAGATTGTGTTTTGCTTTGTCGTGTTTGCTCTTGGCTTCTTCATGCAATTTTTTAATTTCCTGCATATCATCATGGGCATCCATACCCTTTTTGATTCCATATCCTGCAGCTAAGGCTGCTGCACCCCAAAGAATAAATGGCAAAGGCATCTCTTTCTCCTTATTCAATTTTCAACACTTCTTCCACACCCTCTTTTTCCTGCAAGATTTGACAAGTCTTGAGATTAAGGGTGTAAAACTCCTCTAGGCTGTAGTGTTGGTAAAACACTTTTTCATACATGGTATCTACCCTGCAAATTTGGGGGCGGGTGTCATAGATCAAGCACTTTTGGGTGGTAGTGTCTAAATGACGGCATACCCCATTGCCCAAATCAAAGGGAGCTAACTCTTTAACCCCGCTGATATTGCGGCAACACGCCCCGCAAATGGTGCAAGGAAAGCCCATGTTTATAGCCGGATTAAATTCTTGCCTTGATCGGTGAGCACGAGCATAGCCTTAGTCCAATCGGCGTAAATAGTAGCCAAATTGGGTTCTAGCCCAAAGGTTTTAATCATCGTGTCTAAAACTGCTTTTTCTCCTTCATGCAGGGCTTCTAAATGCGTGAGGCGGTCAGCCATCGCTAAAGCCATCGTCTCTAATAAAATAATCTTTTGGTGTTCTTTTTGTTTGAAGATCTTTAAAGTAGTTTGCAGGTCAAATTTATCTGCATCATAAGCGATGTCCTCTACCTGCATTTCTAGGCAATAGGTTGAAATCACTTCCTTTTGTGCGTCTGAAAAATCATGATTACTCCATGCAAAATGATGGGCGATCTGTAAAAACGCCTTTTTCTCCTCTAGCTCTAACGCGCCTAAAAACACGCCAACTCCTTGTTTTTAAAGTTGGCGCATTATACACTAT
>NZ_FZMF01000069.1:0-4607 GCF_900197685.1 Helicobacter baculiformis
TTGAAGCCGGGGAGACCACTCTCCAACCCTAAATACTACTACTACACCGATAGCGCACAAGTACCGTGAGGGAAAGGTGAAAAGAACCGTGGGTAACGGAGTGAAATAGAACCTGAAACCATCTACTTACAATCATTCAGAGCCCTATGATTTATCAGGGTGATGGACTGCCTTTTGCATAATGATCCTGCGAGTTGTGGTGTCTGGCAAGGTTAAGTGAAAACGAGCCGTAGCGAAAGCGAGTCTGAATAGGGCGAATTAGTCAGACGCTGCAGACCCGAAGCCAAGTGATCTATCCATGGCCAAGTTGAAACGAGTGTAACAGCTTGTGGAGGACTGAACCCGTGCCCATTGAAACGGGCTGGGATGAGCTGTGGATAGGGGTGAAAGGCCAAACAAACTTGGTGATAGCTGGTTCTCTTCGAAATATATTTAGGTATAGCCTCAAGTCATAACAAGAGGGGGTAGAGCTCTGATTGGGCTAGGGCTGCTCGCCGCAGTACCAAACCCTGTCAAACTGCGAATACCTTTTGTTGTATCTTGGGAGTCAGGCGGTGGGTGATAAAATCAATCGTCAAGAGGGAAACAACCCAGACTACCAACTAAGGTCCCAAAGTTCTATTCTGAGTGGAAAAAGATGTGTGGTTACTCAAACAACCAGGAGGTTGGCTTAGAAGCAGCCATCCTTTAAAGAAAGCGTAACAGCTCACTGGTCTAGTGATCATGCGCTGAAAATATAACGGGGCTAAGATAGACACCGAAGTTGTAGATTGCTCTTTTAGAGCAGTGGTAGAAGAGCGTTCTGTGCAGCACTGAAGGCATACCGGTAAGGAGTGTTGGAGCGCACAGAAGTGAGCATGCAGGAATGAGTAGCGATAAGATGCGTAAGAATCGTATCCGCCGTAAATCTAAGGTTTCCTACGCGATGTTCGTCATCGTAGGGTTAGTCGGGTCCTAAGCCAAGTCCGAAAGGGGTAGGCGATGGGAAATAGGTTAATATTCCTATACCAATTAGGGTGTGCGATGGGAGGACGCATAAAGTTAGGTGAGCCAACGGATGGAAGTGTTGGTCTAAGGGTGTAGATTGGGAGAGAGGCAAATCCGCTCCTGTATTTGAAACCTGAAAGGCTCTTGGCGGTCTTCGGACCAAAGAGAGAATCACTGATACTATCGTGCCAAGAAAAGTCTCTAAGTTTAGCCCTAATTGTCCGTACCGCAAACCGACACAGGTAGATGAGATGAGTATTCTAAGGCGCGTGGAAGAACTCTCTTTAAGGAACTCTGCAAACTAGCACCGTAAGTTCGCGATAAGGTGTGCCTACGCAAGTAGGTCTCAGCAAAGAGTCCCTCCCGACTGTTTACCAAAAACACAGCACTTTGCCAACTCGTAAGAGGAAGTATAAGGTGTGACGCCTGCCCGGTGCTCGAAGGTTAAGAGGATGGGTTAGCCCGCAAGGGCGAAGCTTTGAATTGAAGCCCGAGTAAACGGCGGCCGTAACTATAACGGTCCTAAGGTAGCGAAATTCCTTGTCGGTTAAATACCGACCTGCATGAATGGCGTAACGAGATGGGAGCTGTCTCAAAGAGAGATCCAGTGAAATTGTAGTGGAGGTGAAAATTCCTCCTACCCGCAGCAAGACGGAAAGACCCCGTGGACCTTTACTATAGCTTAGCACTGCTAATGGGAATGCCATGCGCAGGATAGGTGGGAGGCTGTGAAGCAAGAGCTTTGGCTCTTGTGGAGCCATCCTTGAGATACCACCCTTGGCGTTTTTGTTAGCTAACTTGCTTGAGTTATCCTCAAGGAGGACAATGCTTGGTGGGTAGTTTGACTGGGGCGGTCGCCTCCTAAAAAGTAACGGAGGCTTACAAAGGTTAGCTCATGGCGGTTGGAAATCGCCAGTTGAGTGTAATGGCACAAGCTAGCTTAACTGCAAGAGAGACAACTCAAGCAGAGACGAAAGTCGGTCATAGTGATCCGGTGGTTCTCGTGTGGAAGAGCCATCGCTCAAAGGATAAAAGGTACCCCGGGGATAACAGGCTGATCTCCCCCAAGAGCTCACATCGACGGGGAGGTTTGGCACCTCGATGTCGGCTCATCGCATCCTGGGGCTGGAGCAGGTCCCAAGGGTATGGCTGTTCGCCATTTAAAGCGGTACGCGAGCTGGGTTCAGAACGTCGTGAGACAGTTCGGTCCCTATCTGCTGTGGGCGTAGGAAAGCTGAGGAGAGCTGTCCCTAGTACGAGAGGACCGGGATGGACATGCCACTGGTTCACCAGTTGTTCTGCCAAGAGCACCGCTGGGTAGCCACGCATGGTTGTGATAAGAGCTGAAAGCATCTAAGCTCGAAGCCAACTCCAAGATAAGCTTTCCCTGAAGCTCGCATGAAGACTACATGTTTGATAGGGTGGGTGTGTAAGTGCAGTAATGCATTCAGCTAACCACTACTAATAGAGCGTTTGGCTTGTTTGGTTGATAAGGTATCACCGCCTTGTTGAGTGTAATGGTGCTTTGTAGAAACCACGCATAGGTTGTTGACAGCTTGAGGACAACTTGCTAGAATAGCATTTTGTCTTTGAGGGGTGTTGTTAGGCTTTCTTAAGAGAAATTCAAGTTTGGTAAGACCTAGCCTTTAGGACTGCTCTTGAGCTCTCTGAAAGCTTTAGACTTGCTTTAGGAAGCGTAAAAGTTTTTTCAGTCTAGTGAGTCTTGGCTCACTCTGGGGGTTTAAGTGCTCTTAGGGTTTGGCTTTTTAAGCTTCAACAACATCTAGAAAAGCTTCATGCTTTTCCCCGTGTCCCTAGTGGAGAGGAAATACCCAGTCCCATCCCGAACCTGGAAGTCAAGCTCTCTAACGCCGATGATACTGCCCTTTGCAAGGGTGGGAAAGTAGGTAGATGCGGGGGGTTATTAAAGTGTTTAATGTATTCACGCGTTTTTCTGCAACGATAGGTTTTTGGTTTTTCTCATTGCTTTGGTTGTTTCCTCCTTTAAGACTTCTTCAGTACTCAAAAAGATTGACCTGTAATTTTGTGAGTCAAATAAAGGAAAAATATATGCTTAAATCGTTTTTAAGACATTGTGTTTCTTTATGGTTTAAGACAATGTGGCGGCTTTTCCCCAATTTGTGCCGGGTGAGTTGCCTAAGGATTTTACGGGCTCTACAGTGGTTTGCCCAGCGCGATCGGGATTTGTACACCAAAATTTGCAGTTATGTTGTAGATACAATGGTGGCTAGAGTAGAAGTTTGGTTGCAAAATGGAATTGATATGGCTACATTTATAGCCTTTATTCCCTCCAAAAATCCTTTTTATCGTTTTGAAAAAATTATTAGATGTTTGCCGGTGCCCGGCTCACCCATACGGAGTGTATGAATTAGATCGCTTTTAACTTGAATTCTTAGAAAGTTTTTACAAGTATATTATGGTTGATTTAGTTGTAGAGATTTTCTAGACTTACAGAGTGTAGAATTCTATACCTTGACGGATACTGCGAGGGGGGAGAGGGAATATAACTTCTATTTAAAAACCCTACGAGGTTTTATCTATCAAGAAGGTTTGTTATGGTTGGAAATTTCCTTTACAACGGAAAAACACTTCTAGGCGTTTATATACTTCTTCACTGTGTATCTTGCCCCAAAAGCACTTGCTCATTACCGTCATTCAATCAATATCAGGGATAGAGCCAGAACATATCAAATTTTTAACCAAATATTGCTACTGCCAACCTGCCTTTTTTCTTGTAGAGTTGCAGATTATTCTCACTAGAGTTTTAGGACTAAATAAGACTCTAGGGATTCCTAATGTGGCGCAAATCAGCTACATCAGATATGCGGGTTATCAAGGACTTGCACGTGACTATGACGATCTGTTTATGCAATGCGGAGCGGTTTTAGTGGAGATTGGAGGGCGCACCTACTATGATCTACCCCATACCCGTAAAGACCTCTCGCATTATCCCTCTAAAACGCTCCATCCATAAAAAACGCTGGCAACTCTTAGACACTATAGAAGAAAATTTTAAAAACATACTACATAGACATGACTAACACAAGAGTCAACTTAATGAAGCTAAAGCGCAGGAGTAAGGGGAAAAATCGGTAGTCATAAATAGTAGAGAGAAAATTGCACCCTTTGCAAGTATGGGAAAGTAAGGTGATGCGGGAGGATCTTGAAACTCACTCATCTTTTTTATTTATTTTTTTAATTTTTACATCTTTGAGTTTTGAACATGGTAGTGTTAGATTAAGTTGGTTTTTGTTATCATTAGGAGGTTTTTGTAATGAAAAACAGTCAACATAAAGTGCAAGTTTCTGATGCTCATAGGCTTATTAGTTTCGTGCAAAATCTACTTAAATTTCTAATTTTTGTGCTATAGTCAGGAAAAATCGAGGGTTGCTTTTTTGAAGAAAATTGTTATCAATGTGTCTACCATTAGTGGAGAATTAACGGGTTTGGGGGTATATGCTCTCACTTTTGCCCGCGCGCTAGAGGAGCGCTTTAAAAATACGGATGTCAGCATTACATTTTATGCCAATGGATGTTTTTACACCAATTTAAATGCATGGCTAGGCACCTCCCTAGCCGCCACAAACCCACAAACCCAC
>NZ_FZMF01000069.1:4689-10284 GCF_900197685.1 Helicobacter baculiformis
CCCACAAACCCACAAACCCCTAAAAAGCCCAAATATTACCAGCCCTTATTAGGCTTCGCCAAAGCTGTTTTAGGCATGAAGTTTTATTTATCTTTAAAATATCATCTCTTGCACTTTATAGAAAAACAAAAGTCTAAAAAACATAATCAGAAAAAATTTGATTTATATATCGAACCCTCCTATTTGGGAACTACACTCAATGCTAAAAAAACTTTAGGCTGTATCCACGATTTGCCCCTCTGCGATGAACAAGCGTGGTTTGTCGATCAAGAATTCAAGATGCGTTTGGAACACCTTGTCTTGCCCAAGATGGCGGCTTATACAGAAGTGATCTGCTTTAGCCAATGCGTTAAAAAAGAGATTTTAAAGACATTTGGCTTTTCTCAAGAGACGGTGCACACTATATACCACGGGTTAAGAGAATATAGAGACACCCACTTAGAGTCCATGCCTTCCAATTTAGGGGAATTTATTTTAGTGGTGGGGAGCAAGGCGAAACGGCGTAATGTACGCGGGCTTATCGATGCCTTCAAGCTCTTACCCAAAGAGTTGCAGAACCGCTTTAAAATTGTGCTTACGGGCGCACCCAATAATGTGGACACAGAGGATGAGCAGTATTTTAAACGAGACTTCATTATCGATCTAGGCTATGTCTCCGATGCCTTGCTGCAAACTCTTTATGCACATGCCCACCTGCTCTGGTGGGGTAGCCTAGCAGAGGGGTTTGGCTTGCCCATAGTAGAAGCGATGCGCGCCTCCCTGGTGGTGCTGGCAAGTGATGTGTCTTGCATGCCCGAGATTTTAGGGGATGCGGGCTTTTATTGCAACCCCTACAACGCTACAGACATCGCTAAATCCCTAGAGAGCGCCCTAACTGATGAAGCCTTGCGCCAAAAGTGCATCCAAAAAGGCTTAGAGCGCTCCAAGCTCTTTGACTTTAAAAAAAGCATGCAAAAGCATTTGGAGATTGTAGAGCGGATGTTAGAGGGATGGGAGTGAGAGTTTGTGGGATTATAGGCATCCTTGCAAGGGTGGAAAAGGCAGGTGATGGGGGAGTTGTGCGTCAGTCTTACTTTTTTTAATTCTTGTTTTTTGAGTTTTTTTGCCCTCTTTTCTTAGGCATCTTGGGTTTTGTGCTTTTACCCGCAATATTTTTAAGTTATGTATATTTTACACGTTTTCATACACATCCCTCGCTGTTTGATTTGTTGTAGGTAAGTTTTAAGGGGGTGCCCCTAGCGTTTTGCTAGGATCGCCCCACTCTACTAAGAGGTGCAAATGCAAAATCGTTGTTCTGCAAAGCAGATGTTTTTAGCAGTGTCCCTTTCTATATTGGGCACGTCTTCTCTATGGGCAGAGAAGATCGTGATTGAAGATAGGGGGGCAAAGGGGAGGGAATATGGAACTTATATTGGAGGTGGTGTAGGAGGTATTTTAGGAGCAGCTACTGGTAATCCTTATGCCGGTGCAGTGAGTGGTGCAGCGGGTTCTTGGCTCGGGGCAGAAATTGGCGATCGTGTGGAGGATCACTTTTTCCCTCCAGAGCCCCAACGCCCAGAGCCTAGACCTGTAAGCGGACCAAAGCCAGCTTGGGGCTGGGATTTTAGCGGGTTTGATCGCCCCATCCCCTAAGGAGTTGGTATGCAAAAGTCTAAGTCTTGGTGGGCTAGAAGATGGACTTTGCGCGCCAGAGGTCAGTCTTTCGCGCTTATGAGCGTAATGCTCCCGGCAATATCCATTAGCAGGGGCGACATATTCCTGCCAGAAAATCTTCTATGGTAGTGGTTGGTAGTGTGGTGTAGAGGGCTTTTGGGGGAGGCTTATTTTGGCAGGAGAGGGAAGTATTTTAAGACCCGCTTTGATAATTCGATCGCCTCTGCTATCGCTATTCTCTTTAGGGCGGTGCCCGTGTATTGGGCGTTTGCCACTTTTTGGGGGATGCCCAATTGCAATCGTATTAAGTTTTTGTCAGTTCATTCCTGCAACTTTGATCATACTCCTGATCAACAAGCTGACCTCTGGACGTTGGCGGGGGTACCCAGAGCACTCTTTATAAGTCATATCATCGGTAGACTTTGTCTCAAAAGATCGGCTCTTGTGTGTTTGCTAATGCGCACCCTTTGCAGGGGTGAATGGGAGGTTTATTGCGTCCTTTAGAGATTTCCGACTCGCCCCAGATGCATTGGCATGCGTTTTTGGCTTTGTTTGGCATGCTTGGGCTGGTGTCTGTGGATATGCCAAGTGCAGATGGACAGGGTGGCTAAAGTTGAAGTTCAGGATAGAGGCACATCACTGGTTGCAGTAGGTGCGATGGGAGCTTCGAGGTTTATTGCACGGAGAGTCGTTTCGCGAAGTGTGGCAAGGAATTTAGTCGCTAAAGGCAAAGCGGATACGATGGCCTCTTCATAGACAAAATGATCCCAGCCGTGTTTGCTGATCTGATGAAAGGCGTCTTGCACGCGCGTATCGGGGCTTTCTAACACCACAGGCAGGCGTGCCACCAACAAACGGCGTTTAAACACCTCCGCGCTCACTTGGGGATCAAAGCGCAAGAAGTAACGCCCCACCTTGACAATCTCCTCAAAGCGCTCACTATGTAGGGCGGCTTTAATGGTGTCATAACTCACAGAGGGGGGGATAAAATGCGGGGTGGAAAGTTTGAGCATAGCAGTTCTTTATGATGAGATGAGGGGGGTTACCCCCCCTTCAATTTAGGGCGATCACATCCTCCTCATTGGGGGGCTATAGGGCTTTCTAGCCCCTGTGCGTTTTTAAGTGTGCGTTTAGCTTTGGGCTTGTCCTCTAGGGGGGGGCGTGTGTTGGAGGGCGTCTAGCTGTGCGGATAGTTGCCCACAACGAAACTCTAGATCGCCTAAGCGTTGTTCAATGGTATTAAAATGCGGGAGGCATTGGGCTTTAAACGCCTCCAGGGCGGCGGACAATTCGACCACCCCAAAGGTGCGGACATTACTCTCTTCTTCCAAACTTTGGCGTAATCTAATAGCTTCTAAAAAATTATTGTTCTCTTCCATGTTTCTCCTTTAATTCCATTTGCCACAAAAAGCCAATTGCCACAAGCCATACCCCGCATTGTCTTCGCTATCAATCCCGTACAAGAGCTCGCGGCGCATGAAGTTTTGCGCGCTGGTGTCCTTGTCTAAGGCGTTAAATTCCACCGCCTTATTTTTCTGCAAGATGAGGGGTTTGATGGTTTTGGTGGTGTCTAGCAAAATCCAGCGGTTCGCGCTGTTCAAATAGGGGCAGACTAAATAATCCATCAGCCCATAACAGATATTACTCGCGCCATTGGCATGGGTGGGGGCTTTGAGCAGGCGCATGGCTGTGGCTTCCAAACTAGGCGAAATGACCAACAAATTAGGGGTGATGTTGAGGGGCGCGCCCCCCTCATTGGTCAAACCCATCATGCTTTTGCGTGCGGAGAGAAGGGCGTTTTCATCCAAGCCCCAATCTTGGCTATTGCTATACATCGCCCGCCCCACCTTGTGCGCCCCATTAAAGAAGGGCAAGCCATCATAACAAACACCATTGGTGTTAAACAAGCCAAAGACCAAATTATTATAATGTTCGATGACCAAATCCGCCATACTTGCCACCTGTGCGCCCACAATCCCTAAGCTGTCATAGGCAATGAGATCGCGATCGACCTTGATCGTGCTTTCCCAGTTCTTCTTGGTGATGGTGTAGGTGTAGCCCCCTAGTTCTTTTAATTGCCGCTCGCCCACCCATTCGCGCATGCTAGGCAAAGAGGCAAGCCAGCGATAATCTACGCTCATCGTGTTCGCCTGCACTTCTAGGGCAACTTGTTGGTATGTCTTGGCTTTGTTGGCTAGATTGGTGGCAAAGACGGCGCTAAGCCCTTTGCTGATCGCAGCTTGGGTTTCCGGGGTGAGTTTCATGATGCTCCTTTTTTGTCAGCCATGCTAACAAGGTTCATGGGGAGATTTTGCGCAATTATTATATATGCGCGTCAGGGGGCAAGAGGAGCGGCTAGCTTTATTTCCATCAATGGTAATTATTTAAATGCGTTGAAAACCCGTTTAATCGCGTTGAATTTGCTTAGTTTGCCCCTTAGGAGGGTCTAGGTATTCCCTAACCCTTCGCGTGGCTCTGAAAGCGTTTTAAAAGGCTTTATGCTATAACCCCCCTTTTTTGAACTTTCTAGCCCCTAGGGCACGTTTGAGGGCTTTATAATCCAATCTAGAACGATCCCTAGCGATCCGCATTGCCATCTCTAGGGCGTCCAAGCAGTCATCATGGGCGCTCTTGGGGTAGCTTTCTAGTTCGCTGATGAGTTCATGGCTGTAGGCATCGATGAGTAGAGTACGCCCCGAGAGAAGGGGGGCTAAGCTATCAATGCGGATTTCTTTATGGGCGCTGTTTTTGAGTTCTACAGGCTTAAAGAAATGCAGCCCCAGTTCTTGGGCGCGCTTTTTCAATTGATCTTTAAAGAAGGCTTGGAAGGCGACCACCTCAATTCCGATTTTCACATAGGGGGTCAGACTGAGGCATTGCGCATAGGTGCTTAAAACAATATTAATCATCTTATCAGGCTTTTCTCTATAGGCATGCACGCGCGCATAGTAACGCCGTTGCTCTTTCACATAGTGCACTAGCGCGATGGCGAAAAAATCCCCCTTTGCCTTGCCCAAAGCAGGATCAATACCCATATAAATACTATCAATGCAGGGGGGCAATTCCTGATACGTGTCAAAATCCCCTAAAATCGCGTCTTTGGCGTTGGTGGGGGTTTTGAAACTCACACAAGAAGGCGTTCTTATTGCCCAAGAACTCCATCAAGATTTCTTTCTTATCCAAACTAGGATCATCCAAGATCACTTGTTCTAAAGGATAATCATGGATATTCTCCGGGCTCAAACCATCGATGTTTTTACCAAAATCCAACACAAGAGGAAAGCTATAAGCGCGCGCATTCCACCGACTCTCTAGGCACAAAAGTAGGCATTCTTCATGCAAAGTGGTCCCCACCACTAACACATTATAATCCCCCTTGCGCGCGGGCAATTTCAAGATCGCCCCCTCAAACTGCTTGAACACATCTTCGCGGTATTTCTTGGAGTGGATGCGCTGCCCATTTTCCACATCGTCGCAGATGATCAGATCGGGGCGTCTGCCTAAGAAGTTGAGCCCACGGATATTCTCCTCAATGCTGTAGCTTTTGATCTTCTTGGGCACGCCCTCAAATTTCACGGAAAGCTCCCCCTTACGCCAAGAATACCCCTTCTCAATCCTAAAATCTTGCACGAGGAGGGCGTTGTCTTGGAGCTCGATTTTGAGCCACTCAATGGTTTCTTCCGTGTCTTCTTTCTTGTTGCCAATATAGATCATATAGTGGCGTTCCCCGCGTGCAAAGAGCCACAAGGTGAGCATACGGCTTAATAGAGTGGTTTTATACGCCCCGCGGTAGGCTTTGATGATACAGATTTTCGAGGCGTTCAAATACTCTTTCACATGTTCAAACATGGCATTTCTGAACGCGCTTGAATCGCCCTCTTGCAGGTGGTGGGCAAAGTAGGTTTTTATGAATGTGCCAAAGTTTCAGAAATAAGAGGGCTG
>NZ_FZMF01000034.1 GCF_900197685.1 Helicobacter baculiformis
ACACACAAATCTCATTTGAGAGGTAAGACTCCCCCAATCCTGCTTGTTTTTCAATTGAAATAAGCTATAATAGAGCTAGAGATCTGAGAAAAAGCGGATAGGAAGATGAAGAAGATGATAGTAGCAGGTTTGAAGGATGTGTTGAAAGTCGCATTGTTGGTTACTCTATGCTTTATAGGCGTGCAAATGCAAGCAAAGGAGAATAAGGCAGAGCAGGCTAAGCGACAAGCTAAACAAGAGCTCCAGGCTAGACAATCTTATGATGCTGGCGTAAAAGCTTACGAAACAAAGCAATATAAAAAAGCCGCAACTTATTTCCAAAAGGCAGCCATGATGGGGAATTCTCAAGCTTATGCCTACTTAACAAAAATGGATAAACTTGGTCAAGGCGTGCCTAAAGATTGGAAACAAAAGTTGGAAAAGTATTATCAAGAAACTGGGAAAAAAGGGGATCATCAATCTTTCGAAAAGCTAGGGGACATGTACACAGAAGGGAAAGGTGTGCCTAGAGATTACAGGAAAGCCATTGAATACTACCAAAAAGCAGCGGAAAAAGGGAATGCTAGAGCTTACAATAAGCTGGGGCTCATGTATTACAGTGGCAAAGGTATGCCCAGAGACTACACCAAAGCCTTTGAATACTACCAAAAAGCAGCGGAGATGGGAGATGCTAAAGCGTACAACAACTTGGGACTTATGTACTACAACGGCAAGGGTGTACAACAAGATTATCAGCAGGCTTTAGAGTACTACAAAAAAGCTGGAAAGATGGGGAATGCTGATGGCTACGCGCGATTAGGGGATTTGTACTACAACGGTAAAGGCGTGCCCAGAGACTACACCAAAGCCTTTGAATACTACAAAAAAGCGGGTGAGATGGGGAGTGCTCTTAGTTACTACAAACTAGGTGCCATGTATTACAGTGGCAAGGGGATGCAACAAGATTATCAGGAAGCTTTGGATTATTACAAAAAAGCAGGGCAAATGGAGAGCGCTGATGGCTACACACGCCTAGGGGATTTGTACTACAACGGTAAAGGCGTGCCCAAGGATTACACGCAGGCTTTAAAATACTACCAAAAAGCGGGTGAGATGGGGGATGGTGTGGCTTATGAAAGGCTAGGGGATATATATACAGAGGGGCAGAGTGTACCTAAGGATTATGCAAAAGCTCTAGACTACTATAGAAAATCTGGTGAGAGTGGCGATGTGGCTGGCTATTATAAATTAGGCTCCATGTATTACAATGGTCATGGCGTGGAGCAAAATTACGCGATGGCTATGACATACTATCAGCGTGCAGCTGAGGAGGGCGATGCAACTGGTTACTATAGTCTAGGCGTAATGTATCAAAATGGTCAAGGTGTACCTATAGATTTCCAAAAAGCTTTTGGCTACTATAAAAAAGCAGCGAAAATGGGGAGTGCTAAGGCTTATGTTGGTTTGGGGGATCTGTACGGTATAGAAGGGGGTGCACCTGGGGGTATGCCTAGAGACTACAAAAGGGCTGTAGAATACTACCAAAAAGCGGGTGAGATGGGGGATGGTGTGGCTTACAGGATTTTAGGCGATATGTATATTAGCGGTGGAACACCTGTTGAAGGTGGTATGCCAAAAGACGATAGGAAAGCCGCAGAATACTACCAAAAAGCGGGTGAGATGGGAGAGCCCAGTGCTTATGCCATGCTAGGAGACATGTATCAGGATGGTCAGGGTGTGCCTAGAGATCCACAAAAAGCCAAGGAATATTACAAAAAAGCTTGCGATATGGGATACCAGGACACTTGTGCCTCATCGTCTGATCTGTAGTTACTAGGAGGAGGGGGTGTTGTCTTCTTCTTAAGGTTTCCGTTACGGGTTTTCTTTGTCGTTGTTGTCCGTGTGTGTGTTTTCTCTAAAGCAAGGCTTCTGTAAGCTGTCGCATAGCTATTCACGGGTAGTTAGGATATACATAAAAGCACATTGCCACCATGTCTTTTATACCTTTGCTCATTCAATTTAGTTGGACACACAAATCTCATTTGAGAGGTAAGACTCCCCCAATCCTGCTTGTTTTTCAATTGAAATAAGCTTACCACTTACATAAAAAACTCAAGCAATTTTAGACAACCTTCATGTTT
>NZ_FZMF01000021.1 GCF_900197685.1 Helicobacter baculiformis
AGGTTGGTTGGATGGGTTGAGGGTGTTGTGTTGATTGTAGAGCTTCCTAGAGGGGTTTATGAAAGTATTTTGAGGTGGAGTGGAGAGAAGGTGTGCTTTGGAAGTGAAGACAAGGCACAGCGCATAGCACATTGGAGACACTCTACAACACGCTTACATGGTTTGAGATAGGCTTTGAAAATGAGATTTTAAGAGATTGGGGTAGTAGGGCTAGGTAAGACACTGGAGGGGATTAGCGATTAGGTGAGCTCGGGAGTAGAAGGGTTCTTTGGCTATATGCTCTAAAAACGCTCAGAAATCGATTTTAAGCGCATTTTGAGGTTGGGAGTAGTCTAGGTATGGTTTTTGTCTAAGTTGCGCTGTATGACAACTTTATGGGGCTAGAAACTCTATGTTTGATTTTGAGTGGGTTGATTGGCTTATGAATTTTCTAGTTTTGTTATCTTTTGTGCTTTTTTCTTGGTTTTTAGACTTGATTTGACCTTTGGACTTTGGTTTGGTATAGGTTGAGGGTGTCATGATGATTGCGGAGAAATTTTTAGGAGTTAATGGAGTGTTTGAGTGCGGTTTTCGCAAAGCCAAGGTTGATGCGGGATGAAATACGACACATGACTGTTAAAAACTCTTCAATTTTTGTTTTGACCAGTGGTTAGAAGACCTGCAAGACCCTACAGCTGTGGTAGCTATTATCGAAAGGTTGGATGTGTTGCGAGCCTATGGTCATTTCGGGGATCATAAACACATTGTGGATTCTATCTTTGAGATGCGTATCCACACAGGACCTGGTTATCGTCTTTATGTTGCCAAGCGTGACGATACTTTGGTCGTCCTGCTCTGTGGACTCTGTGGAGGAGACATTCAAAGAGCTCAGGAGATTTTGAAGGAGCTTGCATGATAATCTTCAGTGATTTCTGGTTAGGCTACTCTATCTTGCTTCATCATACGAGTAAGGCAAGTTCCAAAGATCAGCTCTTTTAGATTTTAGTTAAGCAAAAATTAACACTTTCTTGGATACAACCATCCAAATTCGGTGTGGATTTCCACTCACCTCTCGGGTCCTGCCGAGGGGTCTGCTTCTTTAATTTCTTTTGATCGCTTTTTGCTTTTTCTTGGTTCTTGTACTCTTGTGTTCAGTTCCGGATGGATTGTTTCTAATAAGTCTTCCAAGAAAACCTCTATTTGCATTGGATTCAAGCCTATCTTTACGCCTCTAAGCCACGTTGTAATACGCGGAAACACACCTTTTCTCTTCCCATATCTGACCTTTAGGATATTCTCCCAATGATAACATCTGTTGCGTGTTGTCTGCAGTAAATTCAAAACCACATCTACCTTATGAGCGTTCAGATTCTCAATGTTTCGTTTTTGTTCTAAATACGCATTGTTCGTATTGCTTTTATCGTATTTGTTAAAATCTATACTGCTTAGATCGAGCATTTCACTTTGTAGCTTGCTCTCCTTAATAATGTGGATAATGGTACCAAACGAAAAGCGCGAGAGATACTGAGAGTGTTTCAATCCTTCATCATCGGTTTCAACTCTTTTGCCTTTCTTTTCTCTCTTTTCTACTTCTATCTTTGCATATTCTAGTATCATTGCTACTTTCTTGTCCTCTTCACTCTCATCTAGGGGTTGCCTGATCCAATCTTGATTTTTCTTTTTCATTTCAATGTCTAGGATATTTCTTAAGCAAATTTCAATGGTGGCTAGATGTGGGGTGATTTTAGCAATGAGCTGTAAATTTCTAAAATGTTCCTCCATGTTCGTATACGATTTTAAGCGTTCTGCAGACAGAACATCTTGGATTGTTCTTCTAAACATATTGAAACTCCTATGGTATTTGGTATCTTGTGCTATTATTCTCTAGTTTAATGGTGGATTTCTGAAGATGCGCTAAGTGGGCTAAGTGGGGGATTTGGACTGTTTTTCGTGGTCTTGCCCTAGCAGGATAGATGAAGATTTGGGGATTTTACATGCTTGTGCGACAAAACTACCTACGCTTCCTAGAAAGCGTAAAAAGCCTAGAAATAGTGTGTTTGCAAGGGTTGCAAAGCGATATACAAACTCTGCAGACAGAGATAGAACATCAAGAGTTGTTAATCCCTGTGATTGGGGGTTTTAGTGCAGGTAAGTCTAGCTTGCTCAATGCCTTTTTGGGGAGAGACATCTTAGGGGTAGCTATCACGCCTGAAACAGCCATTGCCACAGAGCTCAGGTATTCTACTTCCGAGCGTGTAGAGACTGTAAGTGATGAGGGAGTGGTTACTAGTTTTGCTCTTGCAGACCTAGCACACGCCCAAGCCCAAGCTTCTCAGTTTAACCATCTGAAAGTGTTTCTCAATTCTACTCAACTCCAAGCCATTGAACCCCTAATCTTGGTGGATATGCCCGGTTATAACGCCCCTATTGAAGCACACAATAAAGCCTTGTTACGCTATGGTGCTGCAGGAGGGGGAGGGGTGTATTTCATCGCTTTAGTTTGTGCGGCTACAGAGAAGATTATCACCCAAAGCTTTCTGCGTGAGTTAGAAGGCATTGAGCGGGCTAATAAGCAATTCAGCCTAGCCCTTAGCAAGACGAATTTAGTCGCTCCTAGTGATTTAGAGGAGATCAAGCAAGCTGTTGCACAACAGCTCTCTTTATACTTCAAGTACACAGGGCAAATCACTCATTTAGATCACCGCAATGGTGGGACAGTGCTCGAACAAATTCTACAAAGCATTGATAGGGAAGCTCTTTTCAAGTGCATTTTCCATGCACGTTTAGAACTTCTCTATTTCAATATGCACTCTAGTTTACAGACCGCTATTACAGGGTTACACAATTCACAAGAGCAAAATCAAAAGCTCTTGGATTCTTTGCAAGACGAGATCAAACATATCCAAACTCAGAAAGAGCAAGCTCTAGCTCAAGTGCAAAGTCGCTATGCTAGGCAGAATTTAGAGGGCGTTTTAAGTGAAGTGCGACACGCCCTAGAGGGCAACACTAGCTTACTAGTGCAAAGTATCTTACATGGTGGGGATTTAGAAAGAGAGATCAACAACATTGTGCGTCCGGTATTGCTTGCGGCGATTCAAAGAAAACTCATTGGAATCAGCTGTGATGTCATTGAGGACTTTGAGATGAGTATCCAGGGTGTGGCTTTTGACATGGAGCAAATTCAAACTTGGGCGGATCACTTAAAGGGCTTTGTAGAGAGTAGCTGTTTTGCGGCAATCACCGCTTTAGAGGATATGCGAAAGCAAGAGCATGAGGACAAGAAAGAGGATAAATCAAAGTCTAAGAACGAGCTTTCTACCGCTGTTGCTACCACAACGCTGGCTTACCAGTTGGGTAAATTAAGTCTGAAAACTCAACCGATTGTGGGGGCTGTTTTGAACGCACTTTTGTTGGTTTTGCCGGGTATCTTCTCAAAATTTACACAGATCAAAAAAGAGGAAGTGCTAAGAGAAAAGATCGCCAACCAGGTGATCCCCAGTATTCTAGCTCAAATCAGACCTAAGTTAAATGCCTATTTTGATACGCAAATCGCCCATGTCATCACCCAAACAGGTCAGATCTTTAGCGACAAAATTGCCCAAAAACAAAGCGAGATTAAAGAGGCTCAAAAGGAGCACCCACAGCAAGACACTCAGGCGCGTGTGCGTGCCTTAGAGGAGCAAATGCAAATCCTTGAAAACCTATCGCAACAGTACTTAAAGGAGTAATATGGTAGCAGACATCAGTATTCCTCAATTAGTCAACAAGGCTAAACGCTTAGAGGACTTTGTTAAGGAGCATAGGTCGGAGTTGGACGCAAGAGTTGATGCCTTAGAAAAAGAATGTGAAATCCAATCTGCCGACAAGCTTGAGCAAATTTTTAAAAAGAAGGCTGAACAAGAGCGGGATTTAAAGATTGGGATTTTAGGGCGAGTTAAGGCGGGCAAGAGCTCATTTTTGAATGCGTTGGTTTTTCAGGGTAAAAATATCTTACCCAAAGCCGCCACGCCCATGACCGCTGCGCTCACCATTTTAGAGTATGGGGAAAGCTTTGAGGCGGAGGTAAATTTTTACACGGCGAAAGAAAGAGCGGAGATTAAGGAAAAACACGCTCAATATCAAAAATATCTTCAGGAGGCTAAGGAGAAACAATACGAAAAATTAAAGCAACAACAAGAGGAAGAGCAAGAAAAACAAAAGAACCAAGAAAGGCGCTTAAAACTATCCGGGCAGAGCCATGATGCCGGGCAGAAAAACCAAGTGCCGTGCCAGAAGAGCGATGAGGAGTTGTATAAAGAGGCTGAAGAGCTCGCTACTCAAGAATTTAGCACCCATCCTTTGCGCGCTCACTTCGAGCAATACGAACAAATGCAACAAAGCAAGATTGACTTCTCTAATCTCCCCGATCGAGAAAACCTTAAATGCAAGAGCTATGAGGAGCTGGGTAATCAACTCAATGACTATGTAGGTTCTAGTGGCAAATACATGCCCTTTACTAAGTCCATCACTCTACGGCTCAATGAGGAACGACTCAAAGAGGTTCAGATCATTGACACCCCTGGCATGGACGACCCCATTGTTTCTAGGGAGGAGCGCACAAGGGAATTGATCGCCTCCTGTGATGTAGTCTTTCTCATCTCCCCCAGCGGACAATTTCTCAATGCGCGGGATTTAGAATTGCTTGAAACGATTGAGCAAAAAAATGGCATTAAAGAATTTCGTGTTGTCGCATCGCAATTTGATACGGTGCTCCTCAGCCCTGAAATCCAAGAGGGGGGTGATCTATCCCAATCCATTGAGCGCGCATTAAAAAATCTCAATAGCCAACAACAGAGTGTTTTTAGCACCAGATACAAGGAGTTTGGAAAATCTGAGGTGATCTTTAGCTCAGGGGTGGGCGTGGAGATTGCCAATCATTACGATCATTTACAAGACCCCAATGCACAGAAAGTCTTAGAAAATTTACAAGAAGACTACCCAGACTTTTTTTCAAACAAGCAGAACGCCCTATCCAATTTGGAATTACTAGCCAACATGGACAAGGTGCGCCAAGTTTTGGAGCAAGTGCGCGCCAAAAAGGAGGAGATTTTGATCGCCTCCCTTGAGGAAACCTTGCAGAGCAAGTTTGAGGGCTTAGAAGCATATCAACAGGGTATCGCCGAGCTCTTGCAAACGCAAATCCATAAACTCCAAACATCAGACCTAGATGCGCTCAAAACAAAACTCACAAAATTAGGTGAGATCAAGGAAAAGGTAAAAAGAATCATAAATACAAGCTTTGTAGATGCGGCTAATGAATTCTCTGGGAAGTTAGGAGAGGAGCTAAAAGAGAAGATTAAGAAATATCTTGAAAAAATTGAACATGCCCTAGAGAGATCGCAGGAGATCAAAACAGAAACTGGAACAAGAGAGAGGGATACAGAGCGGGATAGTTGGTTTTTTAAAAAGTTGTGGGCTGATTTGCGGAATACACGCTATAAAACAGAGGTTTATACAGAAACCTATAAAACCCTCAAAACTTTGCCTGTCCGCAAAGCCTTACAGGAGACCATACTGGAAATCCAAAACACTTTGGATCGAGCATATAAGGATAGACTCAAGGGCTGGCGCAAAACTATTAAAAAAGACTTGTTTGATGACTTAGGTGAAGAGTTGGGTGAAGAAAACTCGGTATATGTAGACATCGAACTCATTGAATCTAGTTTGTATGCCGTGATCGCGCGCATTGAGTTGCCCGAACTCTCTTACCCCTCTGATTTGCCCGATGTGTTGAAGCAAGGGGGCGAAATAGTGGGGGATGGTGAGTGTGAGAAGTACATAAAGGCGGCTCACGAGTTTTTTCACAACTTGGGCAATGAGGCTCATGCAAACATAAACCATGCTGTCCAAGCCCTAGAGGACACGCTAAAGGGTGCAAAAATCGGGGATAAGCTAGTGGATTCTTACCAGGCACAAATCCAACAATTAGAAAAAAACATGGGTAGTCAACAAGAGAGCATCGCGCGCTACCAAGCTCTAAAAGAAGAGGTGCTTGCCCTCTAAATGATACCCCTGGAGTTAAAAATCCTTAACGCTATTTTAGGAGCCGAGTTTCATGGCGAGGGACTGGATCATTTTAATCAAGCCCTTCAAGAGTTTAAAAAGTTAGGTAAGCGGATCTCTATCCCCAATGAGCGCGATGTGCTCAAGTGTTTACAGGCATTAGAAGAGAGAATCTCTATGGTTGCCATCTGTCCTGAGCTATTTAGGAAGCATATTATCGCAGTGGGCGGGGGCTTTAGTGCGGGCAAGTCTCACTTTATCAATAGTTTCTTCTCTAACAAGCAATGCAAATTGCCCATTCACATAAATCCCAAGACGGCCATGCCTAGCTATGTGATGGACGCGGAGCAACAATGCATTCTAGGGATTTCTCAACATAACGCACGCGTGGATTTAGGCGAGATCACCTCCAATATCCTAGACCAGTTCACACACAATACCGATCCAGATGATACAAAAAAATCCTTGCGCTCTGACTTTCTTAAAAGTCTTAGAAGTAGTTTGCGCTTTATTGTGGTGGGGGTGGCTTTTGAAAATAGGCTTTACAAAGACATTTGTTTCATTGATACACCCGGCTATGACCCAGATGGAAATACTAATAGAGGCCATGACTTGCACATCGCTAAGGAATTTTTATCCAATGCATCAACTATCCTATGGCTTGTGAGCGCAGATGCCAAGTCTGGCATTCTAACCAGCAGTGATATAGAACTTTTAAAAGGACTCGATTTAAAGAATAAAAAGCTCTATATCGTGGTGAATAAGGCAGATGTGCGCCCCAAAGAGGATCTAGATCGTGTCAAAGAGCATATCAAAGGCACTCTAGAAGAGAAGGGCATGGAATATGAGGGTATTAGTTTATATAGTGCAAAACGCCAATGCGAGTATGGCTTTGAAAAATGCAGGCTTGAAGAATTTTTAACCCGGATAGCTAGTCAAAGGCACACCACACTCCAAAAAGATATTCTCAAAACCCTAAAAGAGGAAGTCTATGATAAATACCGCGAAAAATTGCTCCTAGAAAGAACTAATAAAGAGGAGAGCGATAAAATCCTACAGTCCATCAAGTTACAACTTGCCAAGCTTGATGATGAATATAAAAATGAAAGAGAGAAGATCCAAAACTGCGTGAATGATCTAACACAGATCGCTCTAGGGCAGAATGCCTGCGACTCCCAGCTACTTAAAGATTTTGAACGGGCTTTTGAAGCACTTAACACCTCTGTCGATGTGTTGTTTGGAAAAGTGTCTACGATAGAGGTAGTCAAGCGATCCAGTGCAACTAAAATCCATGCCAAACCCTTTTCGCCAAAAACAAAAGAGGAGCTTAAAAAGCTAGTCAAAGATGATAGCGTGCTTTTAGGCGCAATTGATATTAGCGCGATCACGGATTTGAGTTGTGTATTTAGCCATGTAGAACCTGGTAAAGATGGCAATATTGCCTTTGATTTTGACGAACTGCCTGCTTTTGAACGGCGTAATTTTAGGGGGCTAGAGAGCTGGGATGTGTCACATGTCAATAACATGGCATTCATGTTTTGTAAAGCGATCCACTTTGATCATGACATTTCTGATTGGGATGTATCTAGGGTTGTGAAAATGGATGGGATGTTTAGGGGATGTGCCAAGTTTGACAAATCCTTAGATGATTGGGATCTATCCAGCGTAAAGAGCATGGGTAGAATGTTTAAGGGCTGCAAGGTGCTCACTACCCTCCCTAGATGGTATATGAGCAGTTCGAAAAAATACTTTCCTAAGACAAAAAGGCAACTCAAAAAACTGCTCAAAAATGAGAAGATCCCTTTAAACACTATTGATATTGGTGCCATCAGCGATTTAAGCAACATCTTAGATCATCTCACCTCTCTAAGATCGCAAAATTTTAAAGGGTTAGAAAGTTGGGATATTTCACATACCGATGCAGATACACACTATAGCTGGGCCTCTTTATATGAGGAAGGTGAGTGCGTAGAACGGGACTATACTAAAGCCGCAGAATACTACTGCAAAGCGGGAGAAATGGGAGATGCTTGGGGATATTTCGACTTGGCTTGTATGTATGACAATGGCCAAGGTGTGCCACAGAGTGACTCCAAAGCTGTAGAATACTACCAAAAAGCCGCAGAGTTAGGGAATGCTGATGCTTGCTTTAACTTGGCTCTCATATACGGAGACGGCCAAGGTGTCCCCCAAGACTACCAAAAAGCCATAGAATACTACCAAAAAGCCGCAGACATGGGGGATGTTAAAGCTTGTTTTAACTTAGCTTGCATGTATGCCAATGGTGATGGCATCCCTCAAGACTACTCTAGGGTCCTAGAATATTTCCAAAAGGCCGCAGATATGGGATTTGCTAGGGCTTTTCTTAATTTGGGAGTCCTATATGAAAATGGTCAAGGTGTGGCACAAGACTATGATAAGGCCCGAAGGTATTTCCAAAAAGCCGTTGAAATAGGGGATGAAGAAGTCAAACAGTTAGCTCAAGATTTTCTTAACAAGCTATGAAGTCATTTTTAAACCCATATTCACTTAGTTTGGGTTGCAATCCCATGCAGAATCAATGTAGACATCCCTGCTCTGCATCAGCATATTCACAAGAGTTTTGATCATAACACTCTGAGCTTTATGTATTTGGATCAATGCATCTATGGGGTAGATGGCACATGATCCCAATCTTGTGGAGTATCTGGTGAAGTCTGTAGAGGAAGTGTCTTAGATTTGTCTTCCTCTGGAGGCTGGGTAGACTGGTGTGTTTTTTCTCGTTCCTGCTCTTGCAATTCCCTGCCAATCTCCATGAGTTCTTTTGATATATCCTCTTTAGGGTGTAGTTGAGCATTGTCTTGCATTTGTGGTTTTTGTATTGGTGTATCGTGCCGTAGTTGTAGATTAAATGGTCTTTGTTCCACTTGCACTGGCTCTTGTAGTTGAAGGTTGGATTGATGAGACTTCACCTGTCCTTGTTGCTGTGGCTGGGTATTGTTTTGTAGTTTCTGGTTTAGTAGCCTTTGTTCAATCTTTATCTGTCCCTTTTGTTGGGATTGATGGCTAGGTCTTTGGGTTGCTTTCTCTTGCAAATGCAGACTATTATCTTGCGCTTGTGCTTGGGATTCTTGACTCTTATCTAGTAATAGGAAGATGATGAAGACGATGGTGATGGTGAGAAAAATTGCTAAAGTGATTATGCCGATTTGGCATATTTTAACTTTTTGCTCTAACTTCTTAAATTTTGTTTCTTGTTCCAAGCGCACTTCTTGGATTTGAGTCGATGCTTTTTCTTCTAAATCTTGTTTCCAACCTTGCAGTAGTGTCTCCTGTTGCCTCTGAAATTCTTGCAACTCTTGTTGCATCGCACTATTCTGTTGGTGCAAGGCACAGAAGCATAGATATTCAGAAATACTTAATCCCCTCTCTTGTGCTCTGTGCTTGATCTGCTCTAATTCACTAGGAGTGAAACGCACATTTAATCTTGATGTTTTATTTTCTTTAGACATGGGCATGAGTTCTTAAAGCAATGAAAAAACTGTGTCATACAAGCATTATAGCCTAAGATGTTTGTGGGATTTTTTGTATGTACAAGATTTTACCTTGTATGACATTTGTACATACAAATTGTAAGACTTTGTATGTACAATCTTGTAGAGGTAAACCCCTAAGATAGGTGCTTTGAAGGATTTTGTATAGACAAATATCATACATTTGTCATACAAAAAATTGGCATTTGTACATACAAAAATCACCCCTAACAGATCTATTTTTTAGGGTGTTTTGCAGGACAATAAGTGCTCTTGTTTTGTTTCACGCTGCCAATGTTGTTTGTTCTATAGACTTGAGTTTATTATGGCAAGAAAAGTCAATAATGGTGAATGTATGATTTGATTAAGAGAAATAGTCAAAGTTTGTGCTACAATGTGGGCGAATTCGAGGGCGGACTTCTGCCCACCTTTCGTGTGTTTCTCTTTGTTTTGGATTACCTCTTAGCTATTAGGTCTAGTATTTCTGCATCAAAGCTCTTTAGGACATCATCTAAAAATAGCTCTATGTTCTGTGGTGCAACACCAATGATTGTTTCTCTGAATTTAGTGGTGATGCGAGGATATGTCTTGCCCTTATTGACTCTAGTTTTGAGTAGGTTTTCCCAGTGAAAACAGCGGTTGCGGATACTAAGAACTAAGTACATCACAATCTCAGCCTTATTATCATTGTTAAATTTTGTCTTTTTGTGTGTGTTTATATAATAGTTCCTATTGCTTGACTCGTATTTCTTAAAATCAAAATGCTGTAAAGCAAAAATCTTGCTCCGTACACAAACATTCTCGTTTATTATTGTGATGATCTCTCCTAACGACATTTTTGAAAGAAGTTGCGTGTGTGTGAGCTTTCCATTTGATTCGAGTTTTTGAATTTTGCTTAAAATCTTGCTATTTGCGTGATGTCTGAGCCAATCACTAGAAGATTGCCGTTTTTCAAAGTCAAGTAGATTGCGTAAAATCAGTTCGATGATCGCCAACTTTGGTGTGATCCTACCAATCAGTCTAAGGTTGTTAAAATGTGCATCTATGCTCTCATACGAATCCAGTCTTTCTTGAGAGAAAAACAAAACTAGTTTGGTATTTTTCATTTAATCACCCACAAAATTTATTGTTTCGCATCGTATTTATTAGATTGCGTTATGTTTTAGTGCATTGTAGTATTTTTTGTAGCATTGCACACAAGAAACTAAGCTCAACAGATACAAGATCGTCATAAGATACGAGTATATCTCTACTTATGCTTCCCCTCACTCCCTTGCATCCCCTTTTGCCGTAATTCCAAAAGTTCATCTTTTAAAAACCGATTAAACTCTGCTAGCCGATCTATAGAGTAACTTGTAATGTCCATATACCTTGTAGTCATCTCTGTAGCTTTTACAGGGTTTCTCTTAGCTATTTCAGCAATAATGCTGAAAGTTTCTCTCTCCAAGTCTACTAGCATTGCTTGGGGTGCAGATTGCTCAAATTTGATTTCAGGGACTTTAGGAGCAAGTGTGTCATACAAACAAAAAAGAAAATCTGTTGTCTTGGGTGAATACAAGCGAGGCATACAAGTTAGAGATTGTGCAGAACACCCAGAGTTATATAGACAAGCGTTGAATTTATCGTTTGCTTGCTCTAAATTATCAAAAGACAATCTTTTTAAGTTTTGGATCAACTCATCATCTGTTGCTCTCTCTAGGTGTGCCTTTAACCTCATGCCATTAGCATCATCCATCCAAAACACCCATTCTCTGCACACAAAGCCATGCAAGATCGCACCCTTGTGTTCTTTGTAGTAGTTTTCAAAGAACTCTTGGGCTTCTTGTTGCATTGTTTTTACTACATTCTCTTGCTCTTGGGTTTTGGTTTCTTGTTCCTGTGGAATGCTTAGGGCATTAGTTTGTTCTTTAAGTGTTTGAATGATCGCCTTGAGCTTATCTAGGGCTGTGAGCTTGCTTTCTTGCTCTTGCGTGTTAGTCAATGTAGCATAAGCAGTGCTGATAGCACTCTCTAGGTCTGCTTTGGCATTAGTAGCTTGAGTGAGCTCTTTCTCTTTGGCTTGTATTTGCGTTTCTAGTTTAGTCTTGGTGGCTTCGGCATTATTAGCCCTAGTCTCAGCGTTCTCTGCCCTAGTGGTGAGTTTTTGGTTTTCTGTGGCAAGCTCTCTGCTCTTGTCTGCTTGAGCTTTGAGTTCTTGAATGCTTCTCTCAAGGTGTTTTTTAGCGTATTTGGGTGCGTTCCATTTCCCTCCGCCTGCAAGTTCGCAAAGTGCGCTTAAATCTGTCTTGAATTGTTTAATGTTTGTCTCAAGGCTCTTTCTAGCTTCATTGACCTCTTGAGGTATGTCTTTGCTATCTACACCTGCTAAAATACAGAGGCTTTTTAACTCCTCTAATCGTTTAATTTGCACTTGCTCTGGACTTAGGTAACCCTCGTATTGCTTGATTGTAGCTGTTGTTTGTTCCTGAGCTTTTTTAAGGGCTATGGTATGTTGTTCTTGGAGAGTTTTTATCTTTTGGGCGTGTTCTGTATCTTTAGCCTCTAAGGCTTTAGTATGCTTTTGTTCTTTATCCCTTAACTCTTCAGCGTGTTCTTGCCTAAGTTCTTGTTCTCTAGCTTCTAAGGCTTTATTGAGTGCTAGACTGAGTTTCCCCTCTCTATTCTCTAGGTTTTTCTCATAACGCTCTTTAGCCTCCTGCTCTATCTGTGCAATAGCATCACTGAAGCTCTCAAAGGTAAGTCCTTGTTCTATCAAGGCACGCACTGCCATATAGTCCTGTTGAGTAAAAAGCTTGTGTTCCCCCAAGTTCTGATTAATAGCAATCATTTGCTTTCTCACATCACCTGCAAGTGCCTTAAGTTCTTTGGCTGTAAGTTTCTTACTCTTGGTGGTTGAGAATGCGGTCAGGTCTATGAGTGTTGCCTTTAAGGCTGAGTTGCTGGTTTTAAGTGCTTGGTTTTCTTGGACAAGCTCGTCTATGCTCTTGTCCTTTGCCTCTAAGGTTTGCTGATATTGTTGCTTTTGCGTGTGATTCAAATCTCTAAGCTTTTGTATTTCTGCAATGACAATCTCTTTGATCTGTGCGGGTGTGAGTTGCTTATCCTGTGGGGTGATTGTCTGAGAAATGGCATTAAGATGCTCTGTAAGCTCTTTGATGTGATCGCACACAACAGATATAATAGCTTCTACTCTAGCGTTAAATTCATCGGGGTTGTTATATTGAGGATTTAACCCTGCTTTAGCACAAACTTCATTGTAATCTGTGCCTATATCTTTAAGGGTTTCTACAACTAGCCTACTAAAGCCCGCAAAGTATATATCGTGCCATTGCTTAGTGTTTGCTAGAGTGTTGTTGCTAGTTTGAAGCTTTTTGATGTATTCATCCATAGAAGCCACAACGGCATCAACCATAGCATTGACTTTTTGCGCAAAAGTATCTTTATCCTTTGTTACTTCCTCCCAAATATTTCGAGTTCTTAGCCCCATAAATTCAAGAGTTTTTCTAGCCAAATTGCTAAAACCTTTGTGGTAAATGTTGTACTGATCTGTTATCTTTGCCAACTCATCTCTTAGTGTATTATCTATCCGCTTGTGCTCTTGGTTAGCTTTTGCTATTAACTGCCCATAGGCTCTAGGTTCAATGCGTTTTCTACCAGTACCCTTAATTAGGTTACCTTCCTCATCAAAGTAATCTCTGACAGGCTTTCCACGCTCCATACCCAAGATATTAGCCACTTCTGTCTGCATATCTCTAGCTACTTTTGGCGTGATGTATTGCTTGCGGTACATACTCTTGCCAGTATGCTCATCAAGGGTTACAAACTCCAAATGGGCGTGGTGGTTGATACGGATATTGCCTTCATCATCTATATGCCCCTCATCTCTGTGAATAGCAATCTGGTAGCACTGAAACTTGTATTTTTCCTTGAAATGTTTAGCTAGATTCTCTAAATCCTGCATTGTGGTTGTGTCTTTAACATTAACAACAGCACTCCATAAATAGCTCTTGGCACGAAATCTCTGTTTTCTGTGCTGAAAATATGCCTCACTTGCTTTTAATACGATGGCATCTCTTAAGGCTGATGCTTCTTTAGCACTTCTGCTACACTCTATACCTAATCCGCCATTTTCTAGCAAATAATTAGGGGCAACACTTCTATCATTATGCGCTGTCTGCACAATATTTTTCGTGGGTTTAAAATTGATAGAAGCAATATTACCCATTGATTAACTCAAGCGTTTTTGTCTTTCTTGCTGGCATTTCTTGGTTGAATTAGCAAGCGCATTGCTTGCTTCTATCTGTATTGCCTCTAATTTGGTGAGCTCCTTGTCAATCTTATCCAAGCTTGCTTGTATCTTCTTTTGCAAGTCATTGCGCTGTGTTAATAGTTTGTTGATTTTCTTATTTGTTTTCTCAATCAGTCCTGCTAATTCTCTAGTATTCATCTCACGCACAGGTTTTGATTTTCTAGGATTAGCAGATGTAGTAGATGCACTTACAAGTGTATTCTCTGTATTTTCAGTTGGTTGCATTTAAAAACCTTTAAAGAATTATTATTGCATTATACAACACATAGCCCCGTAGGGCAAATTTTCCATAGTGAGCTTGCGAACGATACCTGTAAGGTAATGGAAAATTTGCAAATTTTCCATTTGCAAGGCAAACCACTACGCAAGCTTGTTTGAAAAATTTGCCCCTCAAACGCCGTGGGGGCTTTAGTTATCTATGTCTTTAAGTTTAACATGTCTGGTGTAAAATAAACTTATTTTTGGATAATGGGATTTATTTTTGCTTATATGTGTATTAAGTGGTGTGTTCTATGTTGTATCACCACCAATACCTTCGACTTGTTTTACATGCAAGATGTATTACTGCAAACATACACACACGCAAACATACTGCTAATACATGATAAAAAATTTAAAAATGTGAGATTTTGTTTGCGGTGGAGTGTTATGAGTGCTGTCTATGTTCAAAGCTGATCTGTGCAATCATCTTCAAAACTTAGCATTTGAATTAGTCTAGGACTAAAGATATTTGAAGTTAAAATGCTCTAGGATTGTTAAAGTTGTGTTGGGCAAGGTTGAGTTTGCTTGACTATCGCAGATGATTTAGACAAACATGTTTTTAAGCCACCATGTGTCCATATCACTTTTATCTTTAAAAGTGTAGGTAAAATAGTCGGGAGCATCACATTCCGGGATTGCTCTTTTAAAAAAGTTTATCTCCTTCTTTACTCTGTGATGGCGTTTGGCGATTTCTAGGTCTGTATCTGTGGGATTAAGAATTTTAAAAAGTGCTAAGACATCTTGTTCTGCATCTTTGATCTTAGCGATAAGTTGCACTTTTTCAAAAATGTAAAGTCTGCCATTTTTGCAATCTGCTACTAACTCTCCTCCCTTTGCTGGCATGGGTTTTTGCAAGACAAAAATTTCTGTATTTTGGTTTGCACTTGTGGATGCACTTGTAGTGGGTGTGTTTGTTTTAGGAGAAGCTTTTGTGGCTTTAGCATTGCTACTTTTGTGAGCGGTGTTTAAAAATTTGTCTTTTAACTCCTCAATGTTTTCAAACACAAGAGTCATGTACTCATTGCCACTCACTTGAAACAGCTCTATATGTTTTCTATACAGAGCAATCACCTCTATTATCTCAGGGTTTAAAAACCCATTCGCTCTAAATAGTACACAGATTCTTTTAGTTTTTGGGCTAGGTTGGATGCTCTCGATCATGGCATCGCTGAAGGTGAAGTCTTTATCCCCTTTGTCTTTCACAACAAGACTGCCCCGTGAGCCTATTGCTTTTTCAAGAGTCTTGATGTCCCTTTTGCTAAAGCGTTTAAGGGGAGTTTTGGAGCTCTCCTGCATCTTTTCTAGCTCTTGCATGGCGGGGTTTATGGTAACCTCAAAGGTATAACCTAACACCCGACCGCCCCGGGTTTTGGCTTTGTTTTTGATCACCTTGATTGACTTGTAGGGGGGTTCAAGAGGGTTTTTTGGGGTTTTTTGCGTGAGTTGTTTAATGGCAGGGTTTATTACACGGCTATCGATGTTATCTTTTCTAAAGTCTTTTGGAATACCCATAAAAGCACAAAAGTCATCTATGTTGTACTCATACTTATACACTTCAAAGATACCATCCTTAGTGTTGTTCTTAAACCGCTCCAAAAGTCTAAATAAATTCTTAGCATACTTACCGCTTAAATCTACAAAAGTTTGGAGCTTCATGCTCGTGAAATTTGCCTTTAAGTCGTTGAGTAAGTAAGTAAAATAAGGATCATTGACTTGAATATCTAGGTATTCAATGGTTTTATTTTTGTCATATTGCACCTCAAATTTTCTAAAAAACATGACTTTACTTCTTTGCACCTTCTCATCATCGAGCATTTTGATTAGATCAAAGTTAGCCCCAGCTATGTTGTTAAAAAGGTCGATGGTTAGTTTATATAAGCTCTTGTTATCCATGTGCGGATTACCAGCCAAAGCTTTTAACTCTTGAGGGCTAAAGCGAATAATGGTGTCCTTTTTGTCTTTTAAGCGATTGCAAAGACTAAAAAATAAGTTGTTTTCAAGCTCGCCCAATGTGCCTAAATTAACCTTGTAAAAATTGTTATGGATGACAATTTGCCCCCTATTAGCGATGTTCAAATCTTTTGCCAAAACAGGGATTTTTGTGGGGGTTTTATCCACTGAAACTAAGTCTTTTATAGCTGTTACTTCTGACTTTTTTGTTGTGAGAACTGAAGCTCTTTGCTGTTCTTTCGCTATGATTTCCTTAGTCTGTTCTTGTGAGTTTTCTTGGAGTTGGGTTTGTTGGGGTTCTTGTGATGGTTGTTTGATGATTAATTGTGGAAGTTCTGTAACAACCACTAGGTCCTGTAGCTTGTCTTTTGGGTCTCTGTATTCCGCTTTCCTCCATGTGGTTAAAGTACTTTGCATGTCTGCGATGCAGTTTTTAATACCCTTTTTGAAGTGCTCTTTTAAATTGGGATTTGTTGTGTTATCTAGGCTTTCTTGCAGGGTTGTCATTATGATGTTGAAGTGTTCTAGGCGTTGTATCGCCTCTTGTGAAGTGATCACCCCCTCTGTGTTGTCGCTGTCCCACTTGTTAGCTAAAACGATTTTTGCTAACTCTGTAATGATTTGGACTTTTGTGGGATAAAATTCTTCAGTGAGATCTGGATACCCATAACATTGTGTTTCTAGGGCCACAAGCCCATCCAAATCGCTTTTTAGAGACTTGAGCCGTTGATAAATGGGGTGCTCTTTATCCATTGACTGCTTTTTAGTTAGCGGAATTTGTAGTCAAAAACCAATTCAATACATTTTACTTAAGGTTAAGAACTAAACTTTGGTGATTGTACCACATTTTTTAATAAAATGTGGTAAAGAAAGAATTTGTAGTGATAAAAGGGTCATTTTCCCCGAATTTGTAGTTAAAAAACCCCGAATTTGTAGTTAAAAAACCCCGAATTTGTAGTTAAAAAGCGCTCGCGCAACAATATATACATGAAAAACTATAAGAAAAAAACTTTTTAAAAAACGCGCCCGTGCATGCGCGCCCGTGAGTCGTAGTTTTTTTTGAAAAAAAACACTTGAACCTGGATCAAATTGGAATGCAGTGTTAGCGCACTGCTTACATATTTTGTCTGTGGGGGGAAGACCCCCCACACCCCCCCCCCTTTAGCTTTTGAGATGAGAAAATTGAGCTTAGAAGGTCATAGAACGCTTTAGGTGTGTAGGT
>NZ_FZMF01000038.1 GCF_900197685.1 Helicobacter baculiformis
CCCCACAACCATACCGCCCACACCCCCCCTAGACCCTTTGAGCGCGCCCCCCACACTTGAGCCAATCAGACTGCCTACAAGAGAGAAGGCGTTGCCCGCAATGATGGTTTTAAAATTATCAAAGAAGCCTTCATTCACCTTGAAGGCTTGCCCATCTTTGAGAACATACATCGCCCCCTTAGGATCAAAGCGCGCTTCATCAAAGCCTAACCCCTTGACTAAAGCCTGTGCCCCCTCTTGGTAGCGCGCACGCACTTTAGGATCGTCGCTAAAAACCATCTCTAGCATGTCTTGGGCGACATTGTTATACAAGCTCATCGCCTTTTGCACATCCGCGGTCAAATAACGCCCCTTGATCTGCTCTTGGTACTCCTTCAAGTCCTCTTGGGCGTCTGTAAACAGGCTATTCCACACCGAAGTACCCAAAGAGCGATCGCGGTAGATTTGACGCTTTTGTTCAGGGGTCAAGTCCTTAACATCCTTGACTTGCAGAATGCTAGCCCGTATGCCCTCCTGCGTGTACGCGCGCTTGCCATGATCCCAACTAAAAAATTCCAAAGGGTGCAAGATCGAATCTACAAGGCTGAGTTCTTTAAACCCCGCATCTGTCAAATAACGCCGTACCTCTTTGGGCAACTTCTCATAAGGCACTTTATCCTTAAGCGCCTTGTGCACAAGCGCATGGTAGCCCAACTCTTCCTGCTTGGATTTAGAGGCGGCACTCTGTGCTGCTTCTGTGTGTGCTTGTGCAGGGGGCATATCCATAGGCTCAGATTGGGAAGCTTGTTCAAAAGAAGCTTTTAGGGGAGGTTGAGGGGGGGGTGTGGGTTTAACTTGGGGGGGTTGAGGGGTGAAAGAAAACTCTTTAAAGCCCTCTAAGTCCGCCATCAGGGCTTGGGTGCGCTCTTGATCGTCCAAGCCCTTTTGTTTGTAGAAGGCGTCTAGGGCATCATAGTTAAAATTATTCTCATGTTGGCGCACAAAGTCTAATACTTGGCGCTGACTTACTCCATCGGCACGCAATTTAGCAAAATCCAAAGTCGCCATCATGTCATCTTTACAAGGAATGCCCCGCTGATCTCGAGCAAAACCCTTAAGGAAAATCAGCGAGGACTATCATTAAGAGCACTTAAGGGCAGGGGTATACTAACACAAGCGCCTACTGAAAAACAAGGGTTAACTTCAAATCCGCCAAGTGCGGGGGCGTTTAAAAGAGTGGCGCGGGGGGGTGTGCTCTTGGGTGGGCAAGAGGGGGGGTTTAACTTCTTGATGTTGCAGACAACTTGCCAACGCGTCGATACAATCATCTTGTTTATAAGGTCTGTCGGGGTTGAAGCTAAAAAGTTCCTTCTTGATCTGATCTTGATGGTGGCAAGCATGGGAAAAGACTAAAAAGCCCGTATTATAAAAGGGGCGCATGGCTTTAATCTTGCTCACCTTGGAAACCTTCCTAGAGGGCGTATAACAAACAATATCATCGCTCAACACCGCCTTACCTTGTTGCTTAGCCCGCTGGTTGTAGCGCACCAACTCCACCATTAATAAGCGGTGCAACACTAACCCCCCCCCTTCACTCTCTATATACGTGTGCGCGTCCATGTAGCGCTCCTTGGCTTGCAGAATGTGGTTAATGGTGTCCTCTTCGCTCCAAATCCCACAATAACAATCTAACACACAATAGCGCGCGCTCTGTTGGTAATTCTCCACCCCCACCACCACCACCGCGCGGTTATCCGCACTCTCTTTAAGAGAGAGGGCGTTATCCACAAAGATATACGTATTGTAATGCCCCAACTCGTGCAAGAAGATATTCTTGTACAAGCCCTCTTCAAAATACCCCCCACTTAAGGCGATAGGTTCTTGTTGGTATTGCGCGCTAAACTCGTCATGCCCCATTTGCAAGCGCAGAGC
>NZ_FZMF01000039.1 GCF_900197685.1 Helicobacter baculiformis
GGGATTAGGGATTAGGGATTCTTGCAAAAAACACCTAAAAAATTTCTTAAGAATAGATCAGTGCTAACAACCGCACTAGAGAAGATCAGGGAAGATTGAAGGTTTTAAGCAACACACCCTCCTCCACTCACCACAAGTGCGGTGGCTCTATTGTTTTGGTAGGTTGCATTAATGACCCCTATGGCTAAAAGCGATAAAACCGATTAAGTGCGCTAAAAAAGTCTAGCAAAAAATCGCTAGACAAAAGAGCGTAAAGCTTTAGGCAAACAAGACTACAACGCCTAAGCTAGCACCCACCACCCCTAACGAAGACGTGCCTAAAAATGCTCTTTTTCTGCCATATTTTTGAAAGATGGATGCTGAAAAGCACACCGCCACAAACGCCCCCGTAAGGGTCGTAGTAATGGGCAGAGTAGCTAGAGTGGCGTGCCCTAAAAGCCTTTGACCTGCCAATGTGCTACTAGTGCTACTAAATGTGAGCAGAGAAACCACTACACCACTAACTACCTGCCCCAAGCGTAAAAAGAAAATATTTTTGTTGAGAAACATTAAGCTTTGCTATCATCCCTTAAACTCTCTCTATACAGCCTAGCAAACAAGCCCTTTTGGCTTAGCAGAGTGTCAAAATCGCCCCGTTCAACCAAGCGCCCTGCATCTAAGACAAGAATCTCATGGGCATTTTTAGCGCTTGCAATATGGTGTGTGATGAGGATCGCCATTTTGTCCTCTATCATTTTAAAGATAAAATTTAAAAAGTCTTTTTGGGCGATGGGGTCAATGGCACTTGAGGGCTCATCTAAAATCATGCAAGAACTTGCTTTTAAAAAGGCTCTCAAAGTGGCTAGGCTTTGCTTTTGCCCCCCTGAAAAATCCTGCCCATTGTATTGGATACCAAAAATATCTCTCCCAAATTGCGCCAAAAGCTCTTTAGTGGATTCTAGAAGACTTAAGGCGCGTTCTTGAGTGGCTAGTTGGACTGGACTAGGCTGGGTTTGCATAAAAATATTCTCTTCAAGACTATAGCCCGCGTAGAAAGAAAAATCTTGAAAAATAGCGCTGAGTTGTTGGCGGTAGCTTTTGAGATCTAAATCTCTTAATAAATAGCGCTGGTTGATAATGATCTCTCCTGAGCTAGGCGCATAAAAACCCATCAATAACTTGATTAAAGTGCTTTTACCGCTCGCGTTCTTGCCCACGATGGCATAAATTTTAGACGCGCTAAAGGCGCAATTGATATTGTGCAAGACCTGTTTGTTTTGGTAAGAAAAACACACCTCCTTAAAGCGGATATGCGTGATGACTTCTTCTAACACCTGCTTTTTTTCTGGTTGATCTTGGGTGTCTAAAAGTGCAAAATAGTTTTTAAAATAGGTGTTGATCACAAAAAACCACCGCCCAAAGAGAGCCAAGTCCTCTAATTGTTGGTTAGCCATGCTAAAGGCTTGGATATACCCAGCCACAGCCCCCACGCCCACACTCTTAGCCAACAAGATAGCAATCACAAAAAACAAGAGACTCGCGTTAAATAGAGCCACCAAGATATTTAAAAACAGGCTATGGATCAGTTGTTTTTGGTAGATATTTGTGAAAGATTTGAGATACTCCCTCTTTTTCAAAGTGAAGTCTATTTTAAAGGCGGCGATGAAGTTGAACAAGAGATTGTCTTTATTCTTCGCGCTGTCTAAGCCATGTTGTAAGTAGTTTTGCAGGGCTTCTTTTTGATCTTGCAAAGAATCTAATTCTTGGCTGTGTTTCTTGGCGATATGGTTAGAAAGCAAGAGGCTAGGGGTACTTGCCAAGAGCATCACAAAGGGTAGGTAGAGACTAATAGAGCCAAGCACCACAAAAAGAGAGATCAAGCCAATGAGGCGTTGCGCATTGAAAAAGAGATTATTGACATAGTTAAGCGGTCTGATGTGCAAACCATTTTTCAGGGTATTGATTTGTACACTGCGCTCTTTATCCTCTAAAAAACTTAGATGAGTGGTTGTCTCTAGTTTGTCCGCTAGCTTGCTCAAGATATGCATAGAAAACTCTTCAGCAATCAAGGTTTGCAAGTGGGCTAAGGCTTGGGCACACACATGCGATCCCAACAACACCAAAGCCCCTAAAGACAAAATCTCTATTAGAGGTTTGTATTCTAAGCTTTTATGTTGCAACATCCACGCGATAAGGTTGATAAGCTTGATGGTAATGGCGACACTCAAGGAGGGGAGCGCGCCCACCAACAAGACCAAACCCAAAGCATAGCCCATGCGTTTTGGCGCGCTTTGGCACAACTCAAAGAAAGTGCGTAGGGGGACTAGGCGATCCATTAGAGGATTATAGAGAGTTTTTACCCGACATCTGCTAAAATGCGCCCTAAAACCATTAGGATCGCCATGCTAACTCTAGAAGAAGCTTTAAAACTCCCTGCTCAAGCCCTAGAAGAATACAAACACGAACTGACCCAAGAGGTGCTAAAAAAACCTGAGCTCAACGCCTATATCCGCCCCCCTAAGTCCAGTGGCGCGGGCGTGCCCATTTTGATCAAGGACAATATCAATGTGCAGGGTTGGGAGATCACTTGTGCTAGCCAAATTCTACAGGGCTATATCGCCCCCTACAACGCGACCGCTATTGAGCGCCTCCACCAACATGGCATGTGCGCCTTTGGGCTGGGCAATATGGACGAGTTTGCCATGGGGAGCACTAGCGAATCTAGCTGTTATGGACCTAGCAAGAATCCCAAAGACACCAACCATGTACCCGGGGGGAGCTCTGGGGGGTGTGCGAGCGCGGTCGCTGGGGGGGTAGCCATTGCGGCATTGGGGAGTGATACGGGCGGTTCGATTCGCCAGCCAGCAAGTTATTGTGGTTGTGTGGGGCTCAAACCCACTTACGGGCGGGTGAGTCGGTATGGTTTAGTGGCTTATAGTTCTAGTTTGGATCAGATCGGTCCCATTACCCAAAATGTGCGCGATAGCGCGCTTTTATTGGATGCCATTAGCGGGCATGATAGCAAAGACTCCACCAGTGTAGCCCTAGAACCTAGCCAAACTTTTAAACACCTAAACCCTAAGGCGCGGGTGCGTGTCGGGGTCTTGTATGAGAGTCTCAAGGACGCAAGCCCTGAAGTGCAAGAGGCTTATTGGCATTGTGCGCAGGTTTTAGAGAAAATGGGGCACACTTTAGTACCCCAAAGCATGGGCGATCACAAACACCACATCGCGGCTTATTATATTTTGAGCACCGCGGAGGCGAGCTCTAATCTTGCACGCTTTGATGGGGTGCGCTATGGACGGCGTGTAGAGGGGCGCGATCTCAAAGAGCTCTACATTAAAACCCGCTCGCAAGGTTTTGGCGCAGAGGTCAAACGGCGGATCATGTTAGGCAATTTTGTACTGAGTAGCGGGTATTATGAAGCCTATTATCTCAAGGCGCTTAAAGCGCGCGCGCATATCGTGCACGAATACAAAAAACTCTTTGAGAGCGCAGATGTGATCCTAGCCCCCGTTGCGCCCTCAAGCGCGCCCAAATTCAACGCGCATGCCAGCCCCCTAGAAATGTATTTGAGCGATATTTACACCGTGGGGGTGAATCTAGCCGGGTTGCCCGCGATTTCCCTGCCCGTTGCCTACCATGGCAATTTGCCCATTGGGATGCAACTCATCGGGCGCACTTTTGAAGAACAGAGTATTTTGGATGTCGCCTATGGCTTAGAAGAAGTCTTAGAATTGAAAGGATAGGTATGCAACTCTTAAAAACAGCCCTCACCTTTGAAGATGTGTTGCTGGTGCCCGCTTATTCGGAGGTGTTGCCCAAAGAGGTCAGCGTGGCTTCTAAACTCAGTACCCATATTAACTTGAATATCCCCTTTGTGAGCGCGGCGATGGACACGGTAACCGAGTTTGACACCGCCATCGCGATGGCGCGCCTTGGGGGCATAGGGATCATCCATAAAAATATGGACATTGAGGCGCAAGTGCAACAAGTGCTTAAGGTCAAAAAGAGTGAGAGCGGGGTGATTCATGACCCTATTTACATCCATGCGGAGGCTTCTTTAGGGGAGGCTAAGGCGATTGCAGACAACTACAAAATTTCAGGTGTGCCCGTGATCGACTCGCATGGGGTCTTGATTGGGATTTTAACCAATAGAGACATGCGCTTTGAGACCGATTGGAGCAAGAAGGTGGGTGCGTTGATGACCAAAGCCCCCTTGATCACCGCCCCTGTGGGGGTGAGCTTGGATCAAGCCCAAGCCATCATGCATGAACATAAAATTGAAAAACTCCCTCTAGTGGACGCTCATAATGTACTCAAAGGGCTCATCACTATTAAAGACATCCAAAAGCGCATTGAATACCCTCATGCCAATAAGGACGCTTACGGGCGTTTGCGCGTGGGCGCAGCCATCGGGGCTAACCACATGGATCGCGCCCGCGCCTTGGTCAAAGCGGGGGTAGATGTGTTGGTACTAGATAGCGCGCATGGGCATTCGCGCAATGTGATTAGCACTTTAGAGGCGATTAAAAAAGAGCTAGAAATAGATGTGGTGGTGGGCAATGTGGTAACCGCCCAAGCCACTAAAGACTTGATTAGCGCGGGGGCAGATGGGGTGAAGGTGGGCATTGGTCCGGGGAGTATTTGCACCACGCGTATTGTGGCTGGAGTGGGCATGCCCCAAATCAGCGCGATCGATGTGTGTTATCAAGAAGCCAAGCAACACAATATCCCCGTGATTGCCGATGGGGGGATCAAGTATTCAGGCGATGTGGCTAAGGCGTTGGCGGTGGGCGCCTCCTGTGTGATGGTGGGGAGTTTGATCGCTGGCACTTTAGAGTCCCCGGGGGACACTTTAATCTATCAGGGCAGGCAGTATAAGAGTTATCGGGGCATGGGGAGCATTGGGGCGATGAGTAAGGGGAGTTCGGATCGCTATTTTCAAGAGGGGCTAGCTTCTGAAAAACTTGTCCCTGAAGGCATTGAGGGGCGCGTGCCCTATCGGGGTAAAATTGCAGATATTCTCTACCAATTGGTGGGGGGTTTGCGTTCTTCTATGGGCTATTTGGGCGCGCCAGACATCCCTACACTCACCCAAAACGCGCAATTTGTGCAAATCACCGCTGCGGGTTTGAGAGAGTCTCATGTGCACGATGTGGACATCACCAAAGAAGCCCCCAATTACCACACCTAAAAAGGAGAATTATGCAAGTGATCATCAATGGGCAATCAAGGCAGTTTGAAGGGGTGTTGAATATCCAAAGCCTCATAGAGCAATTAGGAATCGACTCGCGAGTGTGTGCGGTGGCGCGCAATAGTGTCGTGGTCAAAAAAGAGGACTGGGCACACACCATGCTAGAAGACAACGATCGTTTAGAGTGCTTGCAATTCATGGGGGGAGGGTGAATCTTGCGTCCTATCCCACCCTTTCTAGCGAGGCGATTTTCATCGCAGACGCGCACCACAAGCCAGATAGCCCCGCTCTCCCCCTTTTTTTAGATCAGCTCTCAAAAACCCCCCCCAAGCAGGTTTTTTTGATGGGGGATATTTTTCATATTTTAGTGGGCAAGATAGCTAGCACACTAACACCCCACCGCGCCATTTTGGAGAAAATCCACGCGTTGAGTAAAATAACCCAAGTTTTCTACTTTGAGGGCAATCACGATCTAGGCTTGGGTGCGCTAAAAGCATTCCAGCATGTGCGGATCTATCCTCGATCGCACCAACCCGCTTTTTTTCTCTATCAAGATCGTCTTTTCTCTCTAGCGCATGGGGATCTCTTTGTGGGACGCGGGTATGAGTGCTATATCCGCTTTTTAAACCATGCTTGGACGCTTAAGGTGTTAGCGAGCCTAGATGCGCTCTTGCCCCGTGTATACCCGCATATCCAGCACCACATCGATGCCAAATCCATTAGACTTTTGGATGTAAAAGACTTTGCCCACTTCGCCCAAAAACGCCTAGCCCTTTATGCCCAGCACGCCCAAGAGCAGGGCATAACCCAGTGGGGCGGGGTGATTGAGGGGCATTTTCACGCTGGGGCATGCTACTATGATACCCACACGCAGGGGTGTTATTACAGCTTGCCCTGCTTTTACCGCACGCAAAACGCACCTACTCTACAGACATGTATGTCTGAAATGTTGCAAAATTAGGGTAAAATTTAAGGGTAAAACCACTATGGGATATGGCATGACCGAGCAAAGTTTGGATACTGCTTTAAATTTGGGTGAGATTGAGCTGGTGGATTTTCGCATTTTTGGTTTGCAGTCCGATCAGCCCTATGAAGGGATTTATGGGATCAATGTTTCTAAGGTGCAAGAAATCATCATGATGCCTGAAATCTTTGAGTTTCCCACCCACTTAGATTATGTCGTGGGGGTTTTTGATTTGCGATCTATTGTGATGCCTCTCATCGATCTTTCCGTGTGGCTGGGGATTGTGGAAGACACCGCGCGCATTGAGGAAAAGGTGGTGGTGATTACCGAATTTAGTAATGTCAAGATGGGCTTCATTGTGCACGAAGCCAAACGCATTAGGCGCATTAGCTGGAGTGATGTCAAGCCTGCCGTTTTTAGCACGCATAGCAATGCTGGCAAGGATCGTATCACAGGAACAACCAAAATCGAGGGAGAGCAGACCTTGCTGATCTTGGATTTGGAAAGTATCCTGAACGATTTTGAGTTGCATGTGGAGCATACCTCTAGAGACACCCTTAAAAAGCAACATACGAAGAAATTTGAGGGGACGGCACTATTTTTGGACGACAGCAAGGCTGCACGCAAGATTATCAAAAGTACCCTCACGCAACTAGGCTTTGATGTGGTGGAAGCGGTGGATGGAGAGGACGGATTAGCTAAGTTGGAGCAGCTCTATGCCCAGCATGGAGAGAATTTGAACCGCATACTCAAGCTCATCGTTTCGGATGTAGAGATGCCTAAAATGGACGGCTATAACTTTTTTTCTAAAATCCAAGAGGACATGCGCTTTGCCGATATTCCCGTATTATTTAACTCTTCTATCTGCGACGATTACAGCGCGCAAAAGGCTTTGGATTTGGGCGTGAAAGGCTACTTGGTGAAGTTTGACGCCAATCGTTTTGCAGAGGAAGTGGCTAAAATTCTAGGATAAGCTAAATCCTGTATAATTGAATCAAACTTAAGCAAAGGGGCTAGTATGGATGATATGCGCGAGATCATGGAAGACTTCTTAGTCGAAGCCTTCGAAATGAACGAACAGCTTGACCAAGACTTGGTGGAGTTGGAACACACTCCCCAAGATTTGGATTTGCTCAATCGCATTTTTAGGGTGGCGCACACTATTAAGGGTTCAAGCTCCTTTCTCAATCTAGACACCCTTACGCATTTGACCCATAACATGGAAGATGTGCTCAATCGCGCACGCAAGAACGAGCTACAAATTACCCCCGATATAATGGATGTTGTGTTGCGCTCAGTAGACATGATGAAAACCTTGTTGGTAACGATTCGCAACACTGGTTCTGATGCCAATGCTGGACTGGATATTTCAGGCATTGTTAAAGAGTTGCAGGCTATTGCACAGAGCAATCCTGAGAGTGCTGAGGAAACCACGCCTGAGGTGGCCACGACCTCTGCTCAAGAAAATATACCCACCCAAAGCGCACAAACCCCACAGCCGCCTCCAGAGTCTACTCCTAATACAGATAATCCTCTAGCGGGAGAACCGGAGGCAGATTATGCCAATATGAGTCCTCAGGAGGTAGAAAAAGAGATCGAACGCTTGTTAAAGATTCGTCAAGAAGCAGACAAAGCCCGCCGCGCCCAGAAAAAAGAAGAGGCAACGAAAACCTCTCCGCTTTCTGCTTCTAGGACCTCAGAATCTTCCATACCTAAAGTTGCCCCCGCTAAAGTTGCAAGCGCAGCTAATAAGAGTCCTAAAAAGGATCAGGATAAATCGGTGGCACTTGGAGTAGAGCAAACCGTACGCGTGGATGTGCGCCGTTTGGATCACTTGATGAATCTTATTGGGGAGTTGGTACTAGGGAAAAACCGCCTGATTCGCATTTACGGCGATGTGGAAGAACGCTATGATGGGGAAAAATTCTTAGAAGAGCTCAATCAGGTGGTGTCTTCCATTTCAGCCGTAACCACAGATTTGCAGCTCGCTGTGATGAAAACGCGTATGCAGCCCATCGGCAAGGTGTTTAACAAATTCCCGCGCATGGTGCGCGATTTAAGTCGCGAATTGGGCAAGAGCATCGAGCTTGTCATTGATGGGGAAGAGACTGAATTAGATAAATCCATTGTCGAAGAAATTGGCGATCCCTTGATTCACATTATCCGCAACTCCTGTGATCATGGTATTGAAAAGCCCGAAGATCGTAAGATGTTGGGTAAACCCGAGACGGGGCGCGTGGAGTTGAGTGCCTATAATGAGGGCAATCACATCGTAATTAAGATTACAGACGATGGGGCGGGGCTTGATCCAGATAAGCTTAAAGAAAAGGCTATTGAAAAAGGTGTGATCACTGAACGCGATGCAGCTAGTATGACCGATAAAGAGGCGTTAAATATCATCTTCAAGCCCGGCTTTTCTACAGCTAAGACACTTAGCAATGTTTCTGGGCGTGGTGTAGGGATGGATGTTGTTAAAACCAATATTGAAAAGCTCAATGGAATCATTGAATTAGAATCTGAAGTGGGGATTAAGACCACACAAAAACTCAAAATCCCCTTAACCTTAGCGATTATCCAAGCTTTGTTAGTGGGTGTACAAGAAGAGTACTACGCCATCCCCCTTTCTTCTGTGTTGGAGACCGTGCGCATCAGTCAGGATGAGATTTATAGCGTAGATGGTAAAAGCGTATTGCGTTTACGCGATGAAGTGCTATCTCTCGTGCGTTTAGCTGATATTTTTAAAGTCGATGCAATTTTGGAAACCTCTAGGGAGGTTTATGTTGTAATTATTGGGCTAGCTGATCAAAAAATTGGAGTGATTGTAGATTACCTGATCGGACAAGAGGAGGTGGTGATCAAGTCCTTGGGCTATTATCTCAAGAGTACGAAGGGGATTGCTGGAGCCACGGTGCGCGGAGATGGCAAGATCACTTTGATTGTGGATGTGGGCACGATGATGGAAATGGCTAAAAATGTGAAGGTAAATGTGAATCACCTTATTGATCAAGCCCAACATTCCAATGCTAAAAATGCGCCTAGCGATTATATTGTGTTGGCGATCGATGATAGCAGTACGGATCGCGCTATGATGCGCAAATCTTTAAAACCTTTAGGGGTAACCGTGATCGAAGCTACCAATGGTGTAGAGGGGCTAGAAATGGTCAAAAACGCGGACAAAGTGCCTGATGCGGTGTTGGTGGATATTGAAATGCCCAAGATGGATGGCTACGCTTTCGCTTCTGAGGTGCGTAAATACAACAAGTTCAAGAATTTGCCCTTGATTGCGGTAACCTCAAGGGTTACAAAGACCGATCGTATTAGAGGAGTGGAGAGTGGCATGACCGAATACATTACCAAACCCTATAGCCCGGAATACTTGGCAAATGTAGTCAAGCGCAGTATTAGATTAGACACATAGGAGAGAGCATGAGAAATGCAATGGCGCTTAAGGAAATTTTTGATAAACAACAGAAAAAGGATGAGATTAAGGTAGAGGATACCGAAGAGATTTTACAATTCATTGGGTTTATCATCGGAAGTGAGGAATATGCCATCCCTATTCTCAATATCTTAGAGATCGTCAAACCCATCGGTTACACTCGTGTGCCTGAGACTCCTAACTATGTCTTGGGGGTGTTTAATTTGCGGGGGAATGTCTTCCCTCTGATTAGTTTGCGCTTGAAATTTGGTCTACCCCCTGAAAAACTCAATAAAGACATGCGCTATTTGGTAGTGCGCCATAATGATCAGATTGCCGGCTTTTACATTGACCGTCTCACAGAGGCAATTAGGATCAAGCAATCTGATATTGACCCCGTGCCTGAAACCCTTTTAGAAAACAACCAACTCATTTTTGGAATTGGTAAACGCGAAGATAAACTTGTATCTATCCTAAAAGTAGAGGAAATCCTAAAAAAAGATTTCTAATGCTAGATTTTCTTGGAGATATTGAAACTAACGCTTGAGGATTGCTATGTTGAGACATGCCAAGATTGGAACTAAGGTATTGTTAGTAATTTGCAGTGTGGTGGGGGTTTCTATCGGAATTTTAGGGTGGCTTATCGGTACTAAAGTACAAAAAGCGATCAAGGAACGCACTGTTGCGCAACTCACAGAAGGTACGGGCGAAGTTGCCGCTAGGCTACAACGCGTCATCAGTCGCACATTTGAACAATTTAATAAATTGAGCACAAAATTATCTAATATTGATCTCACACAAGAAGACCAGCAACTGCAACTGGTTAAGAAATTTTTTTTGAAAGCCCTGATGCCAAGCGCATTAAGATCAGATACATGAATACGCCTCATATAACAAGCATTACTTACAGGCAGGATACCACTTTTAAAACACTGCAAGAGAGGGATTTAAAAGATCCTCTCATAGATTATGTGAGAAATAACAAGACAATTCATAAAAGCCTCGTTTCTTTCCAAATAATTGGTGATAAAAAATACTTTGGCTTCGAGTTAGCATTGCCATTGATGAAAAATAATCAAATGGTCGGCATAGCAAGCGTTTTTTTTGATATTAAAAATATCTTGGTACTTGCTTTTAGGAAAAATAAAGATACTTTTGTACTCCAACAAGATGGGGTGGTTTTAACCACAGGCGATCCTGACCTCGATGTGGAGGCGCAGGGACGTTTTTTAGCCGATGCCAACCCTACTCCTAGTTCGCATATGCTTCAGGATTTTATCCGTCAAAATAAATCAGGACTTCTAAATTACCATACCTTGCGCACCAACCAAACCGTCTTTTTGGTGGTGAGAATCTTTAATATTTGTTCTAAGATTAAAGGTAATAATTCTCATTTTGAATGGGTGGTGGGTAGGTATGTGCCCCAAGAAAAGGTTTATAGCCTTGCCCATGAAATTTATATGCTGATTTTTATCGCTTCCATTTTGATCACAATCATGATCATAGGCATCATCTTGGTACTCATGCGCTATTTTATCAGCCATCCCATTGCCACACTCTCTAGCACCCTAGATTCTTTCTTTAAATTGCTCCATAGCCATGATACCCATAGCAAGGTTATCACTAAGCCTGTTACAAGTTATGATGAGATTGGGATTATGCAACACTCTATCAATGAAAATATCCTAAAAATTCAGGAACGCATTAAAACAGATTCAGCCTGCATGCACAATGTTTCTGCAGTGGTACAAGAGATTAAACAGGGCAATTTTAACCAAACCATCAGTGCAACCCCTGCAAGCGAAGACCTTGTTCAGCTTAAACAATTTTTTAACGAAATGATTGCTTTCTTGCAAGAGCGTATCGGTTTGCATATGCAAAACATCAACGGAGTATTTACTCGTTACCAAGCTTTGGATTTTTCGCAGGGTATTTCCCAACCTTCTGGGGAAATGGAGCGCACTTTAGATGCGCTGGGGATAGAGATTAAGAAAATGTTGCAAACATCATTGCAATTTGCGAGTGCGCTAAATGACGAGTCAAAAAATCTAAAAAGTTGTGTCGATAGTCTTAAAAAGAGCGCTAGTCAGCAAAATCAAAGTTTGATTGCCACTTCTCAATCTATTGCAAATATCATGGCGAATATTCAAGGAATCAGTGTCCAAAGCGAGCAGTTGATTGCTCAAGGTCAAGATATTAAAAATATTGTTGCCATTATTAAAGATATTGCCGATCAAACTAACTTGCTCGCTTTGAACGCCGCAATTGAAGCCGCACGCGCGGGCGAACATGGGCGGGGCTTTGCGGTGGTAGCTGATGAAGTCAGACAACTAGCCGAGCGCACCCAAAAATCTTTGGGCGAAATTGAGAGTAATATTAATGTGCTCGCCCAAAGTATCAATGATACTAACGAGTCTATCAAAGCGCAAGCTCAGAATGTGGAGAGCATTAACATGGCTTTAGATGCATTCAAAGCGGACACAGAGCATAATCTTAGAATCGCCAATATGTCCTTGGAGGTGGGTAATAGCATCGATAAAATCTCTCTGAATATTTTGGAAGACGCGAACAAAAAGAAGTTTTAGAGGCGCGATGCAGATTTTAAAAAAAGTCTTATGGGTGCTGTTCATTTTACCCGTACTTATTGGAGGTGTTGTAGGCGGAGGGTATTTACTATTTCTGTGGGGTGAGGCGGGAACTGAAGTGCAAAAAATTGTGGATTACAAACCCGCTCTAGCTACCAAGATTTTAGACACTAAGGGGCGTTTGATCGCTAATCTCTATGAGAACGAATTTCGTGTTTATACTCATTTTTCAGAAATCCCACCTAAAATGATTGAAGCCTTGCTGGCTGTAGAAGACACTTTGTTTTTTGAGCATAATGGGATCAATTTGGATGCAATTATGCGGGCGTTTCTTAAGAATCTCCGGCACCAAAAATACAGCGAGGGGGGGAGCACGCTCACCCAACAGCTGGTTAAAAATATGCTCTTAACACGCGAAAAAACCTTAGATCGTAAGATCAAAGAGGTTGTGCTCGCCTTGAAATTGGAACAGAAAATCAGTAAGGAAGCAATCTTAGAGCGCTATTTGAATCAAACTTTCTTTGGACATGGTTTTTATGGAGTGAAAACTGCAAGTTTGGGTTATTTTAAAAAACCTCTAAAGGCTTTAACTTTAAAAGAAATTACTATGCTCATGGCTTTGCCACGTGCTCCTTCTTTTTACGATCCCACTAAACATCTAGATTTTTCTCTCACACGCGCTAATAGCATTATCCGCCGTTTGTTCAATTTGGGTTGGATTACCAATGAGGAAATGCAAAGCGCACTCGCAGAAGTTCCTAAAGTCTATCGCACCACAACGACTCAAAATGTTGCTCCCTATGTGGTGGATGAAGTGGTGCGTACTTTGGGTTTTTTGCCCGATCTCAAAACTGGGGGCTATACTATTAAGCTCTTTATCGATCTAGATTATCAAAATCTAGCCCGTGAAGCCTTAGTGCGTGGCTATGAAAATACAATCGCGCGTTTGCGTGAAGATCACGATAGCACTTTAAACGGAGCGATTGTAGTTACTGATACCCACACTGGACATATTCTAGCAATGGTTGGGGGGGTAGATTATGCCAAGAGTTCTTTTAACCGCGCTACACAGACTAAACGCCAGTTTGGAAGCAGCGTTAAACCTTTTATCTATCAAATTGCCTTTGAACATGGACTTTCTAGTGCTTCCTTAATCCCTGATGTGGCGCGCACCTTTAATAGCAACACTGCTAGAAACTGGCGCCCCAAAAATTATAACCGCAAATTTTCCGGATTTATCACGCTTAAAAAAGCGCTTACGAACTCCATCAATCTAGCCACAATTAACCTTGTGGACACGATCGGATTTGACACAATTTATCAGGGTCTAAGCGATTTTGGATTTGCCAACCTACCTAAGAACATGTCTATTGCTTTGGGCAGTTTTGGTATTTCTCCTTTAGAAGCAAGCATGCAATATTCTCTCTTTTCGAACTATGGTACACTTCTAGAACCCGCTTTAATTTCCAGTGTTGTTGACGCACAGGGCAATGCTAAACTGCTTCAAATCACTCCCCCTAAACCCATTCTTTCCAAAGCGCAAACATGGCTCACACTTTCTATTCTTAAAGAAGTTGTAGAAAGAGGTACAGGCACACGTGCACGCGTGCCCGGTATGGAAATAGCAGGCAAAACAGGCACTTCTAATAACTATATCGATGCATGGTTTTGCGGATTTAGTCCTGGTCTACAAACCATTGTATGGTTTGGTAGGGATGATAATAGTAGTATTGGGCATGGTATGGCAGGGGGTGTTGTTGCTGCACCTGTTTTTGCAGATTTTATGCAACACGCCCTGCAAGCTAATCCTGCTCTTGAACGTCATTTTAAGATTCCTGGTGGCGTGATTGCCCAAAGAATCAATGGCGAACTATACTATTCTACCCCAAAGACCCCCATAGAGCAAGGACAGCAACAAGAAGAAACGACAGCTCCCCTCCTTTTTTAAGCATTTTTGGCAGAAATACCACGCAACGAACGCGATGCGTTTGTTCTAGTGGGTAAGCGATCACGATCCTTAGATGCGCGCTACTTGCCCACAATCTGTTTATAAGTACCCAAGCTGGGATCAAAAACCAAAAAGCGCTTAGGTATATTGCGGTACTTGATTAAGGCGCGGTTAAAATCTTCGATGTTATGTACAGCGATTGCTTCAATTTGACTAATAATGTCTCCATGTTTGAAACCGAGCTCTTCTGCCCTAGAATTAGGCTTGACTTCTTGAACAAACACGCCTTGAATTGCCTCAGGAATGCGCATATTCTTACGCATGTTGGGGGTAAGTGCCTGCACCTTCAAGCCACTTAGATCGCCCTGTGAACTTTCATGAGGTGTGGCAGTTTCTCGTCTATTGGGATTTTTGCGTTCGCTTAAAGTAAGTGTTGTGGTGTATTCCTTCTTATCGCGCATGTATTTAAGAGTAATATGTTGGTTGGGAGCAAGAGAGCCAATCAGATTACGCAACTGGGCTGAATCTTTAATCTTTTTGCCATTCACCTCTGTAATTAAATCCCAAATCATCAAACCTGCTTTTTTTGCCGGTGAATCCTTATCAACACTGATCACTACAGCCCCCTCTTTACCATTATAGCTTGTAGCAAGTTCATTGCTAACATCTTGAATCCCCACACCCAAATAGCCCCTATGAATCGTGCCTGTTTTAATGAGTTGAATTACGGTACTCTTGACGGTGTTAGAGGGGATGGCAAAGCCTACGCCATGGTTACCCCCCGTGTTAGAGAGAATAGCTGTATTGATTCCCACTAACCCGCCACGGCTATCAATGAGTGCCCCTCCCGAGTTACCCGGATTAATGGACGCATCAGTTTGAATAAAGTTTTCGTAATTATTAATCCCAATCCCGTTTTTATTAAGTGCAGAGACAATGCCTTGTGTAACGGTTTCACCCACTCCAAAGGGATTCCCGATAGCAAAGACCAAATCGCCTACTAGGATACCACTGCTGTTAGAAAATTTAATGCAGGGCAGTCCAGTTTTATTAATTTTAATCACGGCAAGATCGCCATCTACATCTGTCCCTACCAGTGTTGCTACATATTCTTTATGGCTTCCGGGCAAAGTAACAACAATTTTATCTGCCTTGTCGATTACATGGTTATTGGTGACAATATAACCATCTTGGGAAATAATCACTCCACTACCCAAAGCGCGCTCCACGCGATCCTTAGGAACAGGGTTATAAAAATCGCCAAAGAATTGTTGAAAAAAGGGATCGTTAAAAAGACCCCCACCCATAAAACCGCCCTTTACTTTCTTTTGGGTAGAGATATTGACCACCGCTTTAGTGGCCTCTTTCACCGAGTTGCTATAAGAATAGATGGTGTTAGGGCTATTGTCAGCGCCTACGCGCTTTTGCACCTCTGGCATGTCTTGGATTTGAATGTGCCCTCCTCCAACCACACTCAACGCCATCGCCATCGCCACACTCACCGCTATTAACCGCATTCTAAATTCCTTTGATTGTTTTTGGTCGTCTAAAAGCCCCCATTATACCTAAACTTTTGTTTTAAAGTCCATGTTCGTGTTGGTAACCCCAAGCGTCTTTAGTGAGGTAATAGCCCACATAGCATAAAATGCCATATCCGATAGTTAGATACGCTCCAATACGCTGTTCGGGGTCCATATAAGCTCCAATCACCCCAATAATAGAGCCACTAATACCCACTAACTGGATTAAGGGTAAGAAAGGTGCGCGGTAGGGAAGGTCATTTAGGGATTTACCTGAAGCGACAAATTGTTTTCTAAAGTTATATTGCGCTACACTCACGCTGATCCATACAATGATTACGCTGAAACTAATGATATTAATAAGAGCTTCGATAATCTTTTCGGGGGCAAACTTTTGTGTGAGCATTCCTAAGAGGGTAAAACCCATAGAGAGATACATCGCATAAACGGGTGTGCCTTGCTTATTAAGCTTGGCAAAGATAGGAAAAAACATTTTCTTTTGAGCTAAGCCATAAATCATGCGGCTAGAGGCATAGACACCAGAATTAGCGGTCGAAAGGATTGCTGTGATAATCACAAAATTCATAATATCAGCGGCATAGGGAATCCCCGTTCCTAAGAATGGTAGAGGTATACGCTCTAGAGTACTTACAAAAGGACTTTGCGCAATACTAGAATCGGTCATGGGTAAGAAGACGGAAATGATAATCACAGAGCTTAAAAAGAAGAATACAATACGCCATAAAGTGGCTTTAATGGCTTTAGGCATCACTACACTAGGATCTTTAGCCTCACCTGCAGCCACGCCCACGATTTCTGTACCAGTATAGGCAAAAATCACCGCTAAAATTGCTCCAAAAACGGCATAAGTCCCCTTAGGAAAAAATCCAACTTCAAGCCCCTGTGTAGGGTTTGGATTACTCATATAGAAATTGGCAAAGACGCTCCCTATTCCATGCAAGTAGATTTGATAAATAATACCAATCATACCTAGCACAATAAAAATAAATACGGCCAACACCTTAACTAGGGCTAGAAAAAACTCTCCTTCCGCAAAAATTTTTACTGAAAAAGCATTAAGGGCAAAAATGATAATAATGCAAGCCATCACAAAGTAATAGACGGGCACTTGCGGAAACCAACGCTGCATCAGTAAACCCACCGCAATGTATTCTACCGCCACGGTTACAATCCAGCCTACCCAATACATCCAAAAGACCATGTAGCCCGTGGCTGGTCCAATGAAGCGCGTAGCGTAGTCTCCAAAACTTCCCGTACTAGGGTAGACGCTAGCTAGCTCACCTAAAGAGAGAATGATGGAATAGACAATCACCCCACCTACAATATAGGCAAGCAGTGTACCCAAAGGGCCCGCGTTGGCAATATTGCCCCCCGTGCCTACAAATAACCCCGTGCCAATTGTTCCCCCCAAAGCAATCATTAAAACCTGTCGCAACTTGATATCACGACTCAAATGTTCCTGTTCCATATGCAATGTGCCTTTCTTTAAAGAACGATACTTTTAAAGCGTGCCCGAGCCGTTTTAAATCCGCCTTAAGAAAGCGTGCCAAATAGAAAGCTTTAGATAGCGTGGAGGTAAAGTTGTGTAATGTGTACACATCGTGCTAAATGAACCACATCCATTTTGCACATAGTATAATCCCCACACCAAGGGCAAGCACAAGAGGGTGAATGATAGGGGCTAGAGGATTGGCTTTATGGAACAACTTACATCCCAAAGAAAAAATCACCAGCGCAAAAATCACACAAGCAAGGGCAACCTTGAATAAGAGTACTTGTTGAAAAGGGGTTTGTAGCCACCCTCTTTCTCCCCCCACATAGTTACTTAACATGATCCCCCCTGTTAACAAGAGAAGCAAAACACAGATCGGCATAATTTTGATTGCCCGCGATCCGATTGCCTGCTCAATTTTATTAGCTAACTCGGGCGTAAAGAGTTTTAAGGCACGCGCAAGGATCACAACATCAAAGAAGAGATAACCAAGAAAAATAACAGCACAAGAAAGATGGATAACTAAGGCATAAGGGTAAAGAGCTTGCATGTCCAAACTTTAAAAAAAATTAGTCTCCATTATAGCCTAAAAATAGCCTAAAAGCGTTTTGGTTATTAATGAAAAAGGTTAATGAATGCCATTGTCCAACAATACAATTGCCCAGTGCGAGAGTGGAGAGTGGATTCTGATTCTCTTGTTAAAAATTCAGTGTTTTGCATAATCTCTAATTGCAAAAGCAAAATTTAGAGTTCTCCACTCCCTTTAAGCAACCCCTAAGCTTTACAAAGATAGAATACGCCTTTGCCTAAGCAAATGGGGG
>NZ_FZMF01000057.1 GCF_900197685.1 Helicobacter baculiformis
GCATGCGCCTCTTAATCTGTAGAATTTTTAACTCTCTGCTTTAAAAATGCGCAGAGCACGGGCTAAGGACATGGGTGCATATCCTGTTTAAGTGGGGTTGGGGTATGATAGCATAATTACGATTGTTTGGGGCGTGGTATAATAGTTTTTTGTGAGGAGAATAGATTGAAGCAGACCTATTTAGTGAGCGCGTTAGTAATTGGATTTTTTTCAGCGTGCAGTGTTTACCAAAGCGCGGATGCTTTGCCGGATTTTAAAGAACAAGATCTTCACGCCAAGCAGGTAAAGAGTGCCAAACAACACAAGGGGGACAAGCCTAAACAAAGGGGAGACAAAGAGGAATCACATGCACAAACCTCAAATAATAAAGACGCAAAATTAGAGGCGACTCTTCAGCAGCTCAGTGCCGCAATAGCCGAAAATACCAAGAAGATGAACGCTTTAGATAAACAGATGGAGAAAACCTCTCAACCTCCTACACAGACAACCTCAACGCAACTAGAGGCGAACAATGAAATCAATTGGGAAGCTGTAGATGTTAAAGAAATTCCCGATAATAAGCTCGTGGTTGTTAAGTCTAATCATTTTCTTGTAGGTTATGGTGTCAGCGGTATTGATGTAGATGTGGCTAATGATGCTAATGCTAAAGAAAGCGCGTATTTTAACGCTAGGCGCATGTTATCCTCTTTGATCTATCGAAAACTTATTTGGAAGTTAGATCAAAAACGCATCAAATCGGAATATCTTAAAAGCATTCTACTTTTTACTATTGATAAGGCGATTAATAGCGCAGATATTTACAAAGAGAGAACCTATATCCCTCTTGCTAGTTACCATAAGGTTTTAGCGATTTTTGTTGTAGATACCCGCGTGCTAGAGCGCATTAAGCAACTCGTCCAAATGCAATACACTTTTAACACAGCCCAACGACAGGTCATCGATCAGGCGATCTTAGATATGCAGAATGAAGATGCTACCTACTAGCTTTGTTAGCAACAAGCTAGCATATTTCTTATTTTAACCTTAAACTTTCACATGCATTCACATGTACAATTCACATGCTGTGAATACATGTGCCAAAGTATGCCAAAAACGCCTGAAAAACACCCCTAAAATTTATTTTTTTGTGCCTTCATGTGAATTTAGAAAATTTTTTCCCCGTGTGCACAAACCCGTACACAACGAGCTTACAGGGCTATTTTCACATTTTCACACCCCCTACTACTATGACTAAAAAATTTAATAATTTGGGGTTTTTAAATTTGCAAACACAACCGCCATAGCAAAACCGCTATCATGGCTAATGCTCACATGCAAACTTTGCACACAAAAAACACGCATTTTCGCAGGTACCAAAGTGATTTGAGGCGCGCCCTTACTATCTTTGCTCAGACAGATGTCTAAAAATCCCAGTTGAGCGCCAATACCCACCCCCAAAGCTTTAGAACAGGCTTCTTTAGCTGCCCAAGCCCCCGCAAGGCTAGCAGGCTTAAGAAATAAAGATTGTTCGTAGGAGGAAAGATATCTATCTAAAAAGTGTTGTTGGTAACGCGCAAGAGCCTTAGCGATGCGCGCAATGGAAATCAGATCAATGCCAATCACTGGATCACAAAGTCAGTGAAGAAGACATTTTTTACAAAACCATCGATCAAGAAACTATTAATATTGCTACGTACTTCTTCCTTAAGCTTATTTTTACCCTTAAGTGTGGAAATCTCCTCAATCGATTTAGAAGAAAGAATCTCAATAATAGTATCCCTAATTGCGGTCTCTTTAACTTTCACCTCTTCGAGCAATTTAGGATCGTTGAGCTCTAAAGAAATGCTAGCTTTCAAATAACGCCGTCCATTTTGGCTGATCAGATTCACCACAAAAGGTCCGGTCAAAGGATAGAGCGGTCCTAAAGAAAGATAGTCCGAAGAGCGCACCATTAAAGAACTCCCACCCTCTGCATTTTCATTCATTTGGGCATTGCGCATTTGCTTAGAAGCTCCTGCATTAGGCGTAGGGCTAGGCTCCGCATTCTTGCCCATAAACAAAATCACAATCACGCCCACCAAAATAAGCATGACCAATACCGCCCCCATCACCACAAACAACATCGCCTTGCTTTTCTTAGGCGCGCCTGCTTCTTCTGCCATTCAAATCCTTTATTCAGTGGTTTGCATAATAACTTAGGCTAGTGCGCCCAAATCTAGTTTGCTTGATTATACTAAAGCTAGTTAGATTTCTAGGCATACTCTCTTGACTTTGGTGTTCAAAGATGATCAAAGCAGAGGGGGGGATTTGCATGCGCTCTACACAGGCAAAACAATTTTGCAGAGGCATATTAAAAGGGGGGTCTAAGTAAACAATGATCTGTGGTGCGCTCAAAGAATTTATATATTGTGGCAATAAAGCCAAGCTATCCCCTTGAATGGCGCACACCCTAAGGGGCTTTTTATAGCGCTCTTCAAAGGCGCGGATATTCTCTTGCAAAAGCGCAAATACCTGTAGGTCTTGCTCAAAGAATAGCGCCTCTTGCGCTCCACCGCTCAAAGCCTCCAACCCCACACTCCCACTCCCTCCAAACACCTCGACAAAGCCACTTGTGGCGATGACGGGGCGCAGGACATTTAATAGCGAAGCGCGCACCACCGCCTTAGTAGGACGGGTGCTCTGTTTAGAGGGCATGCGCAAGGCTAGCCCCTTGCATGCTCCACTCAGAATACGCAAAACTGGCAAAGCATGGCGTGGCATTAAGGGCGGTACTCTTGAATTAAAGCTAAAAGTTTATGGGTGTACTCGCCCAACAACGCCTGTACCTTGCTCTCTAAACTCTCCGCTTGGGTTTTTTGGCTATAGAGCTCTTGTAGGGATTCTAAAAGACTCTCCCGTGTGAAAGGCACGCCAATATGGGCATCTTCTCCTGAACCGATGAGATAGGTCGTTTTCACGGGCTTATCCACGCTGTGATCGCTCAAGATAAAATCACACTTGTCCAAAGGACATAAAAAGTCTTGCAAGTAGGATTCGAGTACATGCGTTAAAAGTAAAGAGTGGCAGTCTAAGGCTATTTTCATCTTTCTGCTTTTTGGGCGCATTCTGTGCTATTATTGCACATCTTGAGTTTTAAAACGCTTATCTAAGGGGATTTGTGCAAGAGTACATCCGCAATTTTTCCATCATCGCCCATATCGATCATGGCAAGAGCACTTTAGCCGATTGCTTGATTCAGGCTTGCAAGGGGTTAGAGGCGCGCGAAATGACCAGCCAAGTTTTAGACACGATGGACATTGAAAAAGAGCGCGGGATCACCATCAAAGCCCAATCTGTGCGCTTAGGCTATCGCTTTAAGGGAGTGGACTACATTTTAAACCTCATTGACACCCCCGGGCATGTGGACTTTAGCTATGAGGTGTCGCGTTCTTTGCACGCGTGCGAAGGAGCGTTATTGGTGGTGGACGCCACGCAGGGCGTGGAGGCACAAACCATTGCCAATGTCTATATTGCGATGGACAACCACCTAGAGATTTTGCCCGTGCTCAATAAAATCGACCTGCCTAACGCCGATGTGCAAGCGGTCAAACAAGATATTGAAGACACCATCGCGCTAGATTGCTCAGAGGCTTGCTGTGTGAGCGCAAAAAACGCGCTGGGGATCACGCAATTGTTAGAAAAAATCATCACCCAAATCCCTCCCCCCACAGGCGATCCTAGCGCGCCTACTAAAGCGTTGATTTACGATTCGTGGTTTGACAATTATTTAGGCGCGCTCGCGCTGGTGCGTCTTAAAGAAGGGCGCTTAGAAGTGAACCAAGAGGTCTTGGTGATGGGGAGTCAAAAACGCCATAGTGTCTTAGGACTCTACTACCCCCACCCCCTGCACAAGATCCAAACCCGTGCTCTAGAGTGTGGCGAGATTGGCATTATTGCCTTAGGCTCTAAAAACTTGACAGATATTGCCGTAGGCGACACGATTACCGATGCACACACCCCCACTACTCAAGCCATCGAGGGCTTTATTCCGGCTAAACCCTTTGTCTTTGCCGGGCTTTACCCCATTGAGAGCGATCAATTTGAAGCCCTCAGAGACGCGCTATTGAAATTGCAGCTCAACGACGCTGCCCTGCAATTTGAGCCTGAGAGCAGCATAGCCTTAGGCTTTGGCTTTCGGGTGGGGTTTTTGGGGCTCTTGCACATGGAGGTGATCAAAGAGCGCCTAGAGAGAGAATTTAAACTCGATCTAATCGCCACCGCGCCCACTGTGGTCTATGAGGTGCGTTTGCAAAATGGGCAGGTGGTCATGGTGCAAAACCCCAGCGAATTACCCCCTGAGGGGAGCATTGCCTGCATTAAAGAGCCCTTTGTGCGCGCGAGCATTATCACCCCTAGCGACTATTTGGGCAATCTGATTAGCCTGCTCAACAAACGGCGCGGGGTGCAAGAGAAGATGGAGTATTTGAATCAAAACCGCGTGCTATTGACCTATGCGATCCCTAGTAATGAAATTGTGATGGATTTTTACGACAAGCTCAAATCTTGTACAAAGGGCTATGCGAGCTTTGATTATGAACCCATTGATTACCAAGAGGGGGATTTGGTCAAGCTAGATATTCGCGTGGCTTCTGAGGTGGTGGACGCGCTCTCTATCATTGTGGATCGCTCTAAGGCGTATGAAAAGGGCAAGGCGTTAGTGGAGAGCATGAAAGCTTTGATCCCGCGCCAACTCTTTGAGGTGGCCATTCAAGCTAGCATTGGCAATAAGATCATCGCGCGCGAAACGGTGAAGTCTGTAGGCAAGAATGTGACGGCTAAGTGTTACGGGGGGGACATCACCCGTAAGCGCAAATTGCTAGAAAAGCAAAAAGAGGGCAAAAAGCGCATGAAAGCCATTGGCAAAGTACATCTCCCTCAAGAGGCGTTTTTGGCGATTTTGAAGGTGGACTGATACGCGGTAAATTTTGCGTATCCCTCTTTGCAAGGGCACGCATGTACAATACAAGATTTACAGACACGGAGAAATCGAGGAAGAGGAAAACGGTGTACCCGAGCGGAGACATTACTACTAGCCTCTAAAACAAACGGACTAATACTTCTTTATTTTTATATACTACCCGATTAGGCAACCACCGCAGGCGGCGGCTACAGCTATAATGGGATACAAACCGGTAAAATGTGAATTTGTAGCGGTTTGCATGGTGAGCGTAATTCTTCACTCAAATTATTCTTCTTCACTCTCATTGCCATCACTCTTGCAGGCTTTATAGATTCCATAGGCGGCAGCACCTACCACCACAGGCATAGCAGCCGTTACACATAATCCAGCAGCCATGCCCCCGCCTACCACAGAACCCACAACTGCTAAACCACTCGTGATTCCCGTTGCAGCCAAACCAGGAACTCCCGCAGCAGCTACTGCGCCTACAGCACCCGCGGTTCCTACAACCGCACCTGTCCCAACAGCAACCATACTATTATCGCCTTTGTTGTCAGCCATCATCATCCTCCACTTGTATTTTTAAAGGCGTGGTAATTATGCGTTGACTATGCGTGAAGCGCCCAAATGTGTTAAGACTTTGGGCTTCCTTGGCCGATGTTGCCCGTAGGGAACAAACGCATCGCATTTGCTGGTTCTCACTCTGTGTCCCTATAGTAGGGATTTTACAGAGTTCGAGCTCCAACGCATTCCCTACAGGTCTCACACATCGTATCTCCAAAGGCGTAACTTTGCGCACTCCCTGCGCTAGATACGAACGTATGCGGGTATTATACCACGAATTAGTGGCATTCATCCCACTCGCTAAAACAAACGCATCGCGTTTGCTTAAGTGGGATTTCTGCCAAAGAGTTTTAAATTATGCGCCATATGCACATCATTATGTCAAATTCATCTCCTAAGCCTTCTTAAACAAAATCAACTCGTAAGAGGTCTTTTCAATCCGCTTCACTTCGGGTTTAGCTGGGGCGTTTTTTTGCAGATGGGCTTGCAACTCTTCATTCAAGCGATCGAGCTCATCGAGGCGATCTTTAAGGCGCAAAATAATATCCACCCCGGCTAAATTCACACCCATATCCCTAGTGAGCCGTAAGATTGTCTTGATCTTGTCCACATCTCTTTGAGAGTAGAGGCGCATTTTGCCATCGGTGCGCTTGGGCTCTAGCAAGCCCTCTTTTTCGTATTGGCGTAGAGTTTGGGGGTGTACCCCTAAAATCTTAGCCACCACGCTAATCAAGTAAAGGGGCGCGTCGTAATCTACCATTTCAAATCCTTTAGGGTAATTGTTCTTGCAACACCTGTTTGCATTGCGCGCTCATGCTATCGGTGTGGGGTAAAACTACATTGGCTTTTAAATACAAATCCCCCATGCCATTGTTCTTGCGGTTCTTCACTCCAAGCTCTTTAAGGCGAAATTTTTGCGCGTTCTTGGTGTTGGGGGGGATTTTAAGACTCACTTCTTTATAGAGTGTTTGCACCTCCATTTTGCCCCCAAAGAGCGCGATTTTTAAGGGCAGATCAAAGGATTTAATGAGATCATCGCCCTCTCTAGTGTATTCGCCATCTTCTAGCACATGCACTTTCAAGAGCACATCGCCGCGCATGCCCCCTTGTTGGTGTCCGCGCCCGCGCGCCCGCAACACCTCGCCCTCTTTGACCCCCGCGGGGATTTTGATTTCAAAGCTATCATGGCTTAATTGTACCTTGCGCTTGCTCCCTAAAACCGCTTCTTTAAAACCAATTTGAATGTCTACTTGAATGTCCAAATCCATTTTAGGGCTAAAGCCCCCGCTAAAGCCTCCCCCAAAGGCGTTTCCAAAGCCCCCCCCAAAGCCATATCCCCCGCTCCCAAAAATTTGGGAGAGAATGTCATCAAAATTCCCCCCTCGCGCGCGCGCAAAATCGCCAAAATTCTGCCCCCCAAACATGCTATCGCCCAAGCGATCGTATTGGGCGCGCTTTTGGCTATCGCTCAAGATTTCATACGCCGCGTTGATCTCTTTGAATTTTTCTTCGGCTTCTTTGCCCTTGTTGAGATCGGGGTGGTATTTGCGCGCCAAACGGCGGTAAGATTTCTTAATTTCTTCTGCGCTAGCCCCCTCACTCACTTCTAAAGTCTCATATAAACTCTTTCCCATGTATATCCTTTGTCTAAAGTTAATCTATTATAGCATAAAACTTTAGTCTTGTGGTATCAATTTTATTTAGTGAGTTAAAAACGCGGTATACCCCTGTTGGCGCAACTGGCATGCAGGGCAAGCCCCACACCCATAGCCATAGTCATGGCGTTTTTGGCGCACGCCCGCATAACATGTATGCGTTTGCTCTAAGATCAATTCTAAGCCCCCCAAAGCGTGGGCAAGTTGAAACTCTTGGGCTTTAGTGGCAAACATCAAGGGGGCTAGCAGGGCGATCCCCCCCTCTTTGCCAAAAGCTCCTAAATTCAAACTCATCTGCAGGCTTTCTAAAAAATCCTGCCGACAATCAAAATACCCGCTATAATCCTGCATAGACACCCCCAGCAACACCGCTTGCGCGCCCAAGCTAAAGGCATAGGCATGCGCTAGGGTACTAAAGAGGGCGTTGCGGTTAGGCACAAAGGAGCTAGGCAGGTTTAAAGCTTGGGGGTGGGGGGTGTTGAGCGCGTGGGGGGTGTGGGCAAAGAGGCTAGAGGCGCTAATTTCTTGCAAACAAGAGAGATGGAGCACCTTGTAGGGCAGCTCTAAGATGCGCGCGAGGGTGTGGGCTTGGGTGAGTTCGATGGCGTGCTTTTGATCGTAATCAAAGCCTAGCAAGTGGGTTTGCTTAAAAGCGCGTTTTGCCCAAAGGGCTAGAGTGGTGCTATCCTGCCCCCCACTAAAGCAGAGTACACAGGTGGTTGTTTTAAAATCTTGGGTAGATAGCATGGTTTCTAAATCAAAGGGGTTAAACATGGCTAGCCTTTTAGAATCATTATAACATGGCAGAGTGGGATAGCTCTTTTTTATCTTTAGTGCGCCATCTGCCCCAAACCTTGCTAGACCTGCACGCACGCCTTGAACAAGGGGGTTTTGCAAGCTATGTTGTGGGGGGGAGTGTGCGCGATTTGCTCTTGGGCAAAAAACCCAAGGATTATGACCTAGCCAGCAGCGCGACCCCTGAGCAACTTAAAAGTGTGTTAGCAGGCATAGAGGGGGTAAGTTTTATAGAGTTGGGGCGCGCCTTTGGCACTTTGGGGGTGTGTTATCAGGGTTGGCTCTTTGAGATCACCACCTTTAGGCAGGAGAGTGCCTATCACGATCACCGCCACCCTAGCGGGGTGGTCTTCATCAATTCGCTAGAGAAGGATTTAGCGCGGCGCGATTTCACCATCAACGCCCTAGCCCTCCACCCCCAAAAAGGCTTGTTAGACCTGCATGGCGGGCTAGAGGACCTAGCCCATAAACGCTTAAAATTAGTGGGCGATCCCCTAGCGCGCCTGCAAGAAGACGCGCTAAGAATCTTGCGCGCCCTGCGCTTTGTGAGCACTCTAGGTTTTGCCCTAGAGCCTGCCACCCATCAAGCTCTAAAGGCGCAAGCGCCGCTATTAGCCCACATCGCTAAAGAGCGCATCCGTGTAGAGTTTTTTAAACTTTTATTAGGGGGTTTTGTGCGCCTGTGTGCGCCCTTTCAACCCCTCCTAGAGCACACCCTGCAAACACGTTTCTCTCCCCTAGAGCGCCTAGAACAAATCTCCCCCAATTTGTGCGCTAGGCTTTTGTGGCTTTGCCACACTTGGGAGAGCCAAACTCTACTAGATTTTTGCGCGCGCTTGAAATTTTCTAAGAAAATGCGCCAATCCTTGCACAAGCTCCACGCCCAGCTCCCCCTAGAGCCCATAGAAAACCCCAATGTGTGGCTTAAAGAGCGCTTAGAGAGCCTGCATTTAGGGCAGTTGCGCGCCCTTTTGGGCTTTTTGCAAGCCCAAAACCCCGCCCTTAGCGCGCGTTTAAAAGGGGAGCTTAAAAAGATTATGAAAAACCACGAAGTGTATTCTCTGCGCTTTTTAGCCCTCAAGGGTACAGATTTGCTCGAGCGAGGTTTTCAAGGCGCACAAATAGGCGCGCTCTTGCAAGCGTGCCTGCAGGGGGTGGTGCGCAAGGAGGTGCGCAATGAAAAAGAAGCGTTGTTGCAATATATCCAAGAGTACCACACGTTAAGAGAAAATTAGCTAACATGCGCGCGATGACGACGCTACAATTTGAGAATTTATTGTTTTTAGCCCCTTTGGCTGGGTATACGGATTTGCCCTTTAGAAGTGTGGTGAAACGCTTTGGGGTGGATGTCACCGTTAGTGAGATGGTGAGTAGCCATGCGCTTGTCCATGCCTTTGAGAAAACCGCTAAGATGTTAGAGAAGTCCCCCCATGAAAACCCTTTTAGCGTGCAAATTGCCGGCTCTCAAGTGGAGATTGTCAAGCGAGCCGTAGAGTTGCTAAACCCCATAGAGGGGATTGACATTGTGGACTTTAATTGCGGTTGCCCCGCGCCCAAAGTGGCTAACCATGGCAATGGGAGCGGCTTGCTCAAGGATTTAAAGCATTTGGTCAAGCTCTTAGGCGTGGTGCGTGCGCACTCTCATAAGCCCTATACCAGCGTAAAGGTGCGTTTAGGCTTTGAGCGCAAAATCCCTACAGAGATCGCCCACGCGCTCAATGATGCGCCGGTGGATTTTGTGGTGGTGCACGCGCGCACGCGCGCCGATCGCTACAAAAAAGAGAAGATCGATTATGAAAGTGTGCGCTTGATGCGCTCCATTTTAAATAAGCCCTTAATTGTCAATGGAGAGATCGACAGCGTGGCAAAAGCCCAAGAGGTGCGCGCTTACACGGGAGCCCAAGGGGTGATGATTGGGCGGGCGAGCTTGATCAAACCTTGGATTTTTTGGCAGATCAAACACAACACCCAAGAATTGCCCCCCGTGCTCAAAAAAGATTTGGTCTTAGAACACTTTGATAAGATGGTAGAATTTTACGGGGCTAGGGGGGTGGTGATGTTTCGCAAGAATTTGCACGCTTATGCTAAGGGGCATGCGGGCGCGAGCGCGTTTAAAGGGGTGGTCAATAGCATGAGCGATCCGCTCATCGCGCGCACGCAAGTAGAAGAATTTTTTAGCCATGCGCAAGACTTGCATGATTTCCCCCAAATCATCACTTTAAATAACCAAAGCCATTAATGCGCACTACACTCATAGCCCTATTGGTATCTACACAAGGGGTAGGGGCTGTGAAAAATCACATCTTTACAGGGGCGCGTGCAGGTGGCTTACAAGGTTTTAGTAGTGCATTGAGTCAACAAGTGAGCATGAATAATCCCAGTAGTATGCCTAATGGTGCACCCGTCTGTCCTAGTAACTTGTGCAAAGGTGATACTATTACAGGCATTTACCCGTCTAGAGGCTTTGGTTTTGCTTTCACTTACACTTTAGGCGATGAAATCTTTTTTGACAAGTGGGCGATTAGCGGATTGCGTATTTATGGCACAATAGAATATGCTAATGCCCGTTTAGGCACACTGAGCAAAGCGAATAATCAGGGGGGGCAAAATTATGATCCCAAATACATTAAAGCCATTGACTCGACTACAGGGGGCGTGATTCCTCAAAGTATTGCGAATGGTAGCCTGCCCAATGGGTTTAAAAATGTAGGGGGTAATTTGGCTGTACCTAATAGCTACAGCTCCCCTTGTGCTACTTTAAGTGAAAATAACCCTTTAGGACTTTGTCCTACTCCCAATCCTCAATCAACTTTGCTCCAGCGTAGCGCGAATTATATGACCTTTGGGCTGAACGTTGATGTGGTGTTAAATCTCCCATTGGATTACTGGCTCAAAAGGAAAAATCCCAAAATATTTTTCTTCAAAGTGGGCATGTTTGTAGGGGGAGGTGTGGAATACGCCATGTTGTGGAGCGATGCCTTTTTTAACCAAGTTTTGGGTAAAAAAACCCGTTTTTTTGCCGCGGGGAGTGGCTTTTTTATGAATGTAGGGACACAGGTTTATGTGGGGAAGCATAACCGCCTAACTTTTGGCTGGAAAATTCCTTATTATAAACTCAGTGCGCAGAATTGGTACAACTATGGTAATAGCAATGTGGGGACACAGCAAACCCTCAAACAAGCTTTAAGCTTCACTCCGCGGAGTGAATTCTATATGGGATATGCCTACCTTTTTTAAAGTTGTATTAAAAAAAACTTATACCTCTTGACTTTTTATTACAAAGTCAATACAATCGCGCTATTTTTTATTTATGATGACAGGGGTTCTCATGGGAGGTTTTTCTGCTAAACTGATTGGGGAATATGTGGATATTGGAATCTTTAGTGCCTTAGGTATTATGGGTTTCTTAGCAATGTGGTTTACTATTGAGCGTATCATCTTTTACGCAAGGTTAGATTTTTCTCTTTATGACGATCCTGATCGACTCGATTTGGATTTAACAAAAAATCTCACCATTCTTTACATTATTTTTTCTAATGCGCCTTATGTAGGGCTTTTAGGCACGATTTTAGGGGTGATGGTAACCTTTTATGATATGAGCACGAGCGCTAGTGGATTGGATGCCAAAGCGATCACGCTAGGGCTTTCTTTGGCACTTAAGGCAACTGCATTAGGGTTAGTGGTGGCAATCCCAACACTGATTGTTTATAATGCCTTTTTGCGCAAGGTAGATGTACTTTCTGAGCGTTTTAAATTATCTCGCAAAAAGGTCTAAGGCATGAAGCTTAGGATACGGCGCGGTGATGGTCTAAATGTAGTGCCCTTTATTGACATCATGTTGGTGCTCTTGGCGCTTATCTTGAGTGTCTCTACTTTCATTGCTGAGGGCAAAATCAAGGTCAATCTTCCCAGTGCGACTAGTGCGCAAAAGATGGAGCACCAAGATAAGAAAGTTACGATCATGGTGGATAAGTCCGACAAAATCTATGTGAATGACAAGCCCCAAAGTCTAGATGATCTTAGGGCTTTGATCGCCAAAACCGATCCTAAAACCTTAGTGGATTTGCGCAGCGACAAAGATTCTAGATTTGGTACTTTTGTTGAGATTATGGACATTCTCAAAGCCCAAAATCATGAAAACTTCTCCATCTCTACAGAAACAAAGTAAATTTTCTACACGGGTAAGTTTTGCGATCACCGCAACAATCTATATCGCCATAGGGTTATGGGTAGTTTTTGCTAACCACGAGAAGGTAGAGAGTCTTGCCCAATCGGGCACAAAGACGATCACCATGAGTTTGGCTAGTATTAATACTCACTCTGCCCAGCTCCGGCATGCCCAAGAATCACGACAAAGTCCCATTCAGCCCCAAAAGCCTAAACCTCATAAAGTTAAACCTAAGCCTCATCCACTCCCTAAACCAGAGCCAAAACCCGAACCCAAGCCTATTCCTAAACCTGAAAAGCCCAAGCCTACTCCTCTAGAACCCAAGCCTATTCCTAAACCAGAGCCAAAACCCGAACCCAAGCCTGAACCTGCCAAACAACCCCCCAAAGAGATTGCACAGGAAAATAAACCCAAACAAAGCCAAGAACACACAGAAGTAAAACAGCAAAAACAAGAGCAGTCTAATCAGAAATCTGAGGGGGCACAAACAAGCGCCATGGCTTACAATCCTGGGGTAAGCAACGCCTTTTTGATGAAAATCCAAATGGCGATTTCTTCCAAAAATAGATACCCTAGAATGGCAATGGTGCGTGGAATTGAGGGCGAAGTTTTGGTAGAGTTTACGCTCAATGTAGATGGTAGCACAACAGATATTAGGATTGCCAAGAGTTCGGACTCTAATATCCTTGATCGTGCAGCTATGCAAGCAGTTAAGGAAGCCTCTAGTCTCTTCCCAGTCCCTAAACAGATCGTGCACCTGAAAATCCCTATTGCTTACACTATTAAGGAGGAGTGAAATTAAGTAAAAATAAGCATAATACGAGTTTTGATTTTAGTTGAAAAGACTCGCGATGCTCTACTATCTTTATGCTTATTTTGGTGTGAATATTTTCCAATACCTGACTTTTCGGGCAGGATTAGCGTTTTTTATTAGTTTTTTTGCCTGTGTTTACCTGATGCCTTTCTTTATCAGATGGGCTAAAGCCACTAAAGCCAGCCAACCTATTTCTGAATTTATCCCCCATCAGAATAAGAAGGACACCCCTACTATGGGTGGAGTGGTTTTTTTAGGAACGACTATTGGAGCTTCTTTGCTCACCGCGCGCCTAGACAATCCTTTTGTGCTCTTGGCTCTTTTTAGTTTGCTTGCCTTTGGAGGCATTGGCATGCAAGATGACTACACCAAGATTTCTCAAAAAAAGAATGCAGGCATCTCAGCACGCGTGAAAATGGGGTTGCTCTTTGTGGTGTCTTTGGGCATCGCTTACGCTCTTTATACCCTCATTCCAGAAAAAAATCTCTACATTCCCTTTTTGAAAACCCCACTCTTTTCTTTTCAAAACTATCCCTTACTCTTGCTAGGGTTTTGGGTGCTTGTCTTTCTTTCCACCACTAATGCAGTTAACCTAACCGATGGGTTAGATGGGCTGGCTACCGTGCCTAGTATTTGCGTTCTCTTAAGTTTGAGCGTTTTTATTTATGTGGTAGGGAATGCCGAATTTAGTAAGTACTTGCTCTATCCAAAGGTTGTACATAGTGGGGAGGTTGTGGTGGTCTCTGCCGCCTTGATGGGCGCATTGCTAGGCTTTTTATGGTTTAATGCTTTCCCGGCTGAAGTGTTCATGGGAGATAGTGGAAGTTTGGGCATCGGAGGCTTTATTGCCTATATGGCAATCATTACCAATAATGAAGTCTTGCTGATTTTGATGGGCTCGGTCTTTGTGCTAGAAGCGCTCTCTGTGATCTTGCAAATTAGTAGCTATAAGGTGCGCAAGAAGCGCATTTTTGCCATGGCTCCTTTGCACCACCATTTTGAATCTAAGGGGTGGCCAGAAAACAAGATTATCTTGCGCTTTTGGATCATCGCTATCTTAAGTAATCTTGTTGCTCTGCTCAGTCTCAAAGTGCGTTAACTAACCTCTTTTTTTAGTTTTTGTGTTAAAATTGTGGCATGTGATCATACTGAGCGGTGGATAGAATGATTTCTTTACTCGGATACGGGCGCACTAACAAGGCTTTTTCTACCTACTTGTACCAGCATGCCATGCCTTGTATCGTTTATGATGACGCAATTCACGCACCCACCACTACGCCCCATAACCAGCCCTTGTTACCTTCTAGCGCCTTTGATCCTGTGCATTCGCATCTAGAGGTTATCAGTCCGGGTATCCCTCCTCATCACCCCTTAGTTTTAGCTAGCCAACACTTGCTAAGTGAATACGATTATGTCGCTAAGCTCAAAACCCCTCCGCCTACTTTCTTTGTAAGTGGCACGAATGGCAAAACCACAACAACCGAAATATTAGGCTTGCTTTGTGCTCCCTTTGGAGCCCAAGTAGGCGGGAATATTGGGGTGCCTTTGATCACACTCAAAGACGCACCCCTATGGATTTTAGAAACCAGCTCTTTTAGTTTGCATTACACAAAGCACTACGCTCCCAGTCTCTATATTCTACTCCCCCTAGCCCAAGATCATTTGAGTTGGCATGGTGGCTATGAGCACTATATAAGTGCCAAACTCAAACCCTTATCATTGATGGCTAAGTCTAGCCCCGTGTTATTAGAAACACGTTTTCAAAATCACCCCCTAGTACAGGCGATTTTAAAGCAAAACAACGCTCCCGAGCTTATTTTTTATGAAAACTCCGCTCACTTGGCTAAGCAGATGGGGTTCGATCTTGTCAAAGTGCGCTTTGAAGAACCTTTTTTGCTAGACGCACTCCTAGCTCTTAGCGCCACCAAGCTGGCCTTTAATCAGGTGGATTACGATCGTCTCAATAGCTACACCCTCCAACCCCATCGCCTAGAGGTTTTTAAGGATGCACAAGCGCGCACATGGGTTAATGATAGCAAAGCAACCAATGTTGATGCTACTCTCAAAGCTTTAGATCGTTTTGCTGATCGCTTTGTGCATTTGATTGTAGGGGGAGATACAAAACAGGTAGACCTAAGCCCCCTTTTTGAGAGATTGACGCACATGCACACCCGCATTTACACGATTGGAACTAGCGCACCTTTGATGTCTGAAATGGCGAAGCACTATGGTGTGAATGCGCTGTATTGTGGTGATGTAGCGCGTGCTGTATGCGCGATCAAGGCGTGTTTAAAACCCCATCAAATTGCCATACTCTCTCCTAGTGCGGCTAGCTTGGATCAATTTAGCTCCTATCAAGAACGGGGCGATCTTTTTAAGGCATGCGTGTTAAAGCCATGAAAAAATGGATATACACACTCGCGCTTTGTTTGTTGTGCGTGTGTGGCTTGGCGCGTGCGGAAAGCGATCCTGATGCTGTCGATCTCTATTTGCTTTTAAAGCAAATTAACCAGTTGAATCAAGTTATCGCACGCTATGAGAAAGATCCTTCCAAGCGCTCTGAAATTCCTCTTTATAGCGATCAAAAAAACGATCTCATCCATGCTTTTGCCCTGCGCTTGCTCAATAATCAAGAGCAGATTGGAATCAACATGAAGCAGAATCTGCAACAACAAGAGCATCTCAAAAAAGTACTTTTCAAAAGCAGTAAGAATAACGATGTTTACACTTATGTGCTCAGCACCCTAGAACTTAAAAGTTTAGAAGCCGATCAGCAGATGCACGACTTTTTGGAGAAATTGCGCACTTCTTTGGATTTTTTCAGTCAAGAAAAAGATGTCAATACAATCAGTATGGCAACCCTACTTAAATTCGAAGGTGCAGCGGCTAAAACTTACATTTTACCCACAGATTTAGAGGCGCTCAAATTACACCAACTCCAAGAGGTGCTACACGATTACCAACTCAAACTCAAAACCTATTTAGAAGTGTTGCACTATATCCAACAGCACCCCCAACAAGTGCTCTCTAAGAATATTCTTTTTAGTATCGATATGCAATGGGTCTTAGAACGCCTTGCGAGCATGATCGGCAAGGTATTCCCTAGTTCGCACGGACTCCAAAGTGCGAAAATTCTCCTTTCCTTTGTCTTGCTGATTTTCTTGCTCACGCTTAGAAAACTTATCACCACTCTTTTTATTAAGGCTTTAGATCTCTTTGTGCGCTTTAGTCGCAAGAACGAACAGGTGCAACAACGCATCCGCAATAGTATTATTGCGCCTATTTCTACCTTTTTGCTCATCTATAGCTTTGATATTTCTATTGATATTTTACACTACCCTCACCCTGCCCCTATAAAATTTAGCATGTATTTAGGTGTGATCTATATCTCTTTGCTAGGTTGGCTGGGCGTGGCTTTATTTAAGGCTTATGGGGCGGCTTTGCTCGCCACTCTCGCTTCTAAGCGCAATGGTTTTAGACGCGAAGTGGTGAATTTGATTTTGAAAGTGGCTTACTTCTTTATCGTCATTATCACCATTTTAGCCGTGCTCAAGCAATTAGGTTTTAACATCTCAGCCATTATTGCCTCATTAGGGATTGGTGGTTTAGCTGTAGCGTTAGCGGTGAAGGATCTACTGGCTAACTTCTTTGCCTCCGTGATCTTGCTTTTGGATAATTCCTTTGGACAGGGGGATTGGATTGTGTGTGGCAATGTGGAGGGAACGGTGGTAGAAATGGGGCTTAGACGCACCACGGTACGCGGGTTTGATAACGCCCTCTTTTTTGTGCCTAATTCCGAATTAGCGGGCAAGTCTATCCGTAACTGGAATCGGCGCAAAGTGGGGCGACGCATTAAAATGAATATCGGACTCACTTATAGCTCTTCACGCGAAGATCTCTCTAAGTGCGTCCATGCGATTCGCACCATGCTAGAAGAGCACCCTCACATTGCCAAGTTCTCCGATTTAGACGCGTCTGCAAAACAAGAGATGGGTGCACAACATGACTACATCATGGATCGCCAACACATCGTTTCTATGGACGATTTGATGGGCTATAAATCTAATCTCTTCGTCTATGTGGATAATTTTGGAGATAGCTCGATCAATATTTTAGTTTATTGTTTTTCTAAAAGTGTGATTTGGGGAGAGTGGCTGGCAATTAAGGAAGATGTCATGCTCAAAATTATGCAAATTGTTGAGGATTTAGGCTTGAGCTTTGCCTTCCCCTCTCAAAGTGTTTACCTTGAGAGCGTACCTAGAGATTTGAAACACAACACCTGAGGAAGGGGAAACCCATGTTGAAAAATATGAAGCTAGGCACTAAGAGCGTCTTGATGATCTCATTGATTTTGATTACTTCTTTTACTTTACTGGGAGCTTATTTTATCCATGAAGCTACTAAAATGCTTTTGCATGGCGCAAATGAATCGGTCAGAACTCAGGCATTAAATAAAGCTAACACGATCAGCTTAGACCTCGGTGGCATTGCTCAGTCTCTACTCAATTACACCACTTATTTTTCTGGAGATGGATTTGCATTTTTGAAAAGAGCGCAGGATAAAACCCTTCGTGATAATGTGAAGAAGCTCGTGCTTAATAAAGAGTTTGTGCGCCAAGCATGGCTCGTGTTCGTGCATGAAAAACAGCCTTATGCCAGTTACGAAGCCTTCGAAAACTCCCAAGATAGTGTAGAAGTCCATGACAACACCCCCGCCGTTTTACATAATACACTCCTTACAAAAGTGATAGAAACAGAACAGGCTGCGCGTTCAGCTACCGAGTTAACCACTTTAATTGATGGCAAGCAATATTATGGCAGCACAATAGCAATGCCCATTTATGACGAAGAAGGTAGTCTCACTGCGATAGCGGGCGTGTTTATTAACATGGGCATGTTGCAAAGCAAGTATTTTCCCACAACGAGCAAAGAAAATGGGTTTTTAATGGGGGGCGAGAATCATATCTTTGCGATCAATCGCGATCATAGCTTACAGGGAAAAGATTTTCATAAAGTGATGAAAAGTCAGGAAGCTCTCGAGATTGAACGTTTTAGAGAAAAGGCGACTATGGGAAGCTCTACGCTCACCACCTTTTACTCCAATGTGCTCAAATTAGATGTGATTTTAGCTCTTTACACCTTTCACCCTTTCAAGCTTATTCCTCAAGATCACAACTGGATGGTTGGTGCAGTGATTTCTAAAAAGGACCTCTATAGACATATTTCACGCGTGCGCTTGGATATTATAGTGATCGTGGCGATCTTGCTTGCGCTCACCGTGGTTATGGTGTTTTTCTATGTGCGTTACCGCATCGTGGAAAGAATCGATCGCGTTTCTGTAACGCTCTTTAGTTTTTTTAAATTACTCAACCACGAAGAAACACAGGTGATCATTTATCAATCTAAAGAGGGGGACGAGATCGGTAAAATGCTCGACTCTATCAACAATCATATCATCAAGATGCAAGAAACTTTTGAGAATGATAACGCCGTTATGGCAGATATGATTGCTGTGGCTTCGGCGGTGGAACAGGGTAATATTACCCAACGCGTGCACACCAAAGCCAACACGCCTAATCTCTCTAAGCTCATTGAAACTGCCAACGCGATGATCGATTTTTTAGAACAGCGCGTAGGGACAGACCTGAACCGCATTTTAGAAGTGGTGCACGCTTACCAAAACTTGAATTTCACCTCTAAAGTTAAACACGCCAAAGGAGATTTTGAGGTCGCTACAAACCAATTAGGGAGCGAGATTGTCAAAATGCTCAAAACCTCTCTGGAATTTGCCAACATTCTTAATAGCAAATGTCAGGGACTCAAAGGCAGTATGGACGCGTTGGCGACCAAATCCTTCCAACAATCCGAAGAAATCAAGCAGACCACCCAAACCATCGAAGCCATCACACAGAATATCACTGCGGTGAGCTCCAAGAGCGATAGCATGATCGCCCAAAGCCACGAAATTAAAAATGTCGTAGAAATGATTTCAGAAATCGCCGATCAAACTAATTTACTTGCCCTCAACGCAGCCATAGAAGCCGCTAGAGCGGGCGAACATGGAAGAGGTTTTGCGGTGGTGGCTGATGAAGTGCGTAAACTCGCTGAGCGCACCCAAAAGTCTTTAGGAGAAATTGAGAGTAATATTAATGTCTTGGTGCAAAGCATCGCAGATAACTCGAGTGCGATCAAAGAGCAAGCGGACGCGGTGTTGGACATTAACCAAGTGATCGCGCGTTTTGATAGCAGTTTGAGTCAAAATATCGAAATCGCTAACGAGTGCCTGAAGATCAGTGAAGACATCGAAACCATCGCCGCGGATATTTTGAATGATACTAACAATAAGAAATTTTAAGAGAAAGCATGATAGAACAAACTTACAAACTTACAAAGTCTCTTCTTAGAAATTTGCAGTAGAAATTCATTGTTTCACTAATATCGCAAAGGGAGATACATGTTTAGGAATCTGAAGCTGGGCACGAAGGTTGTTATGGTAATCTCCTTAGTCTTATTATTTGCATTTGGCATTTTGGGGGTGGTTTTGCTCCGTAACGCTAACGACGCTTTAACCAAGAATGCGGAGCAAATTTTAAAAGAACAAACCAAAATGAAAGCGACTAATGTGATCCGCGCCTTGCGCAACATTGCGCGCGCTATCTTCAATTTTACGGGTTATATGATCTCTAGCCCTCAAATTTTGCAAGAAGACTCTAAGATGCAGGACATGCTCACTAAACTCATTGATACCAATGAGCGAGGACATATCCGCGAAGCCTTTTTAGTACTTTTAGATGATCAGCAGCAACCTAAAACTAACATCGGGATTCTCAAAAACGCGCATAATCAAATCCAAACATTCCACAACGATCAAGGGATTTTACAATCCTATGCTGTGCGCAAGGTTTTAGAAACGAAGGATAGCGCACGCAACCCCACCCGCTTAACCAAGTTAATGGACGGGAGCGAAGTTTTTGGTAACATTGTCGCACTGCCTATCAAGATTCGTAGCAAGATGGTGGCGATTGTGGCTGTTTTTATCGATTTTGAGCGTATCCAAGCGCAGTATTTCCCCACAGACGGACAAAATGGTTTTTTGTTGGGGCGCAGAAATACCATTTTAGCTCTCCATGCCGATCATAAATTGCAAGGTAAACGCTTTGTGGATATCATAAAGAACACAAACGCGCAAAAAATCCTAGACTTTCGCCAACATGCTGCAGCCGATTCTGTTATCACGATGGAGTTGTATAGCGATGTGCTCAAAAAAGACATAATGATCACACTCTATACCTTCAGACCTTTTAATAAAATTTTGCATGATGTGGACTATAATTGGGTGATCACATCAGCGATACCTAAAGATGAAGTGCTTAAGAGTCTTTATACGATGCGCAAGATTATTATTGGTGGAGGGTTCTTAACTCTAGCGTCGGCTATAGGTATACTTTGGTTCTTCTTGTATTCTCAGGTGATCAAGCGCTTAAGACACATGTCTAGCATGCTTGGCGACTTTTTCAAAATGATTCGTCATGAACATGTCAAGAAAATCCCCTTTTATCGTGTGCGCCATAATGACGAGATTGGACTGATATTCAAGGACATTATCACTAATATACAAAATATCCAAAACACTTTTGAGGCAGACACTCACATGGTTACACAAGCCATGCTCAGCACTTCCAATGTACAAAAAGGTGTCCTTTCTGCCAAAAATTTGGAATGCCATGCCAATTCTACCCCCCAACTTTGCGAACTCGTCTCGACTCTGTGTGCCAT
>NZ_FZMF01000016.1 GCF_900197685.1 Helicobacter baculiformis
TGTTTGGCATGCTTGGGCTGATGTCTGTAGACATGTTAAGAGCAGATGGACAGGGTGATTCTAAAGTTAAGGTTCAGGATCGAGCAGCTCCGCCGGTCATAATAGGCGTGATGGGAGCTACAAGATTTATAGCCAAGAAAGTTGTTTCGCAAAAGGTGGCTAAAAAGATGGTGGAAAAGGGTAAGGCAGATGTGATGGCTCCCAATAGGGCTGTTGCTAAAAATATTGCGGGTAAAAAGCCTATCCGAGAGTTCAATGTACCCCAAAATGCAACAGAAAAAACTAAAATCTACACCCATTACCACACACATGATAGGAATGGCTCCCATGTGTGGTATGGGAAGCCAAGAAAGGATTGGTAGTATGTCAGAAGCATGTGTTGTAAAATCTAGGATGCGCCTCCCTTCCCTCCTTGAGAAAAGGGGCTATAATTTCTCAGAATGTTTTGAAGAGGGGTTTTACTTTTATATCCGCTATGTTCCCTGTGTCAAGCTAGAGGACGAGTTGCGCGCACTCGATTTAGTGCATACGCTCGTGTGTCAAGATTTCCAGGCTAGAGTGTTTTATTTACACCATAGACACATGCAAAGCGAAGGTTACATGATTAAAACTATGTTGCAGGATAGGACGCTGCGCCCTTTTAGAGCGTAGGGGTTATGCTCGCGCGCTATCTTCTCTCTATCTTCATCTACGCCCTAGGGGCTTCTATCCTTAGCGTAGGGCTGATGTTATGGGTTTATGAAAGCTCGGGCTCCATCGCCCAATTTGCCCAGCTGGGTTTTTTTATGATGTTCTCTTCTCTAGTTGCCCTGCCCTTTTTGCCCAAAGTGGGTGCGCTCATGGAGTCTTATAACCCCAAATTCAGCGTGCAAATTTTTCATCTCTGTTTGATCCCCACAAGTATTGCGCAATATCTCATCTTAAAAGCGCAGATGAATTTTTATTTTCTAATTCTGATCCTTGTCATTCATGGTGTAGGGGGGGCGTTGCTAGGACCAGCAAGCAAGAGCATACAAATGTCCTTTGCCACCTCTAAGAATTACGAACGAGTCAATGGTTTGATCAAAGCGTCCTATTATAGCGCCACTCTCATCGCCCCCATTCTAGCGGGGGTTTTATTAAAACCCTTGGGGATTGCCAATCTGGCCTTGATCCAGTAAGAATAGCGGTTCAAAACTAATAGCCCCAACCCCCAGCGCCTCTTTTTTGGGGGGGTTTAAGATTTTGCGATCCCACTCTATTTTTGCTTATGCCCTCTTTGCTCTCATCGTGAGTATCTTTGCTGGGATCGCCAATAAAATCATTTTACCCGTGAGCATTGATCTGTTTTCTTCTGAGACGACCGGGCTTTTAATAGGCTTGCTGACAGGGGGGTCTTTGCTGGGGAGCTTCATCATCTCAGCCATTGGCAATGTGGAGCGCAAGGTGCGCGCGCTGCTCTTGCTAAATCTCTTGCAAGGCTTTATACTCATCATCGCCTTTGTGTTGGTGCTGGCTAAAGTTTTGCCCATCAATTTTTGGGCGATCGTCCCCTTTTTAATCCTTTACAGCGTCCTAGAAGTGGTTGTTGAAGCCATCGATCTAGCCTATTGGCAATCTCAAGCCCCTGAAACACAAAGGGCTGTCTTTCTATCCTGGCATAGCATGAGCGCGTTGTTCTCTGGGTTTGTGGCATGGATTTTGATCACCCCCATTGTGGAGGGCGCAAAGACCTTAGGCAAGCATTTTTACCCCAACATGTCTTCTAATCACGACTACATTTTATTGTTTGCCATCATCTTTCTAGCTGTGGCTAATGTGGCAGCGGTGTTGGTGTTTTGGGGTTTTAAGCGCAAGATAACACGAAGCTAGTACGTTACAGACCCCCGCTGTTTGTGATAGAACCCATATTTGGACATGCCAAAAAAAATCAGTCCTGGTTTTTTGGCATTGGGGGGAGGTGGTGATCGTGCCTAGCTGTTGTGCCTAGCTCTAAGACTTCTTCTAGCTGTGGGACATCAAAGAGGATTTAAGCCTCAAAGATAGGGAG
>NZ_FZMF01000041.1 GCF_900197685.1 Helicobacter baculiformis
CCATGTTCTTGATCGAGTTGTGCTTTTAAATCTTGTAAGCTCTCTAAAGTGTTATCCCTATTTAAAGAGCCAACAAAAATAAGAGGGATAGTTGCTAAACTCAGATAATAAGCCCTCAATACAAAATCCTGCCCCTTTTCTTTGTAGTAATTGGAGACATTGAGAAGATAGGGATGCAAGATAAGAGTCTCAAGAGGTTTCGGTGTTGCACTAGATGGAAACCTAGCTAGTAAACCCGATTGTATTCTCTTAGCAGGGCAAATATCTTTAGCAAACACTCCATTAGGCAAGATGCCCGCATGGCAGTAGGGTTTGAGATAAGTGTACCCATCACTCCGTCGGTGCAAAAAGCACACCCGATCGTAATGTTTAAGGTGTTGCTTAAGTTGACGGCGCAATGTGGGGATGTAAACAGAAGATCTAAACTTAAAGCCAGAAAGTAAAAATTTTAAAACATGTGTTAAGCGTGTTTTTAACGAAGGAGAAAAACGCACTAACTCCAACTCACCATGGCTTTTTAAAATTTTCTTTTTAGCCTGACACAGCGGAAGCAAGTCATAGAGCAAGTCGCAATTCCACTTTCCTACAATACCCGAACTAATGAGCAAATCGCATGCAAAAGAGAGGCAGAAATCTTGATATTTCTCAATTTCCCCTAACACACGCCCTTGTTGCCAATCCCAATAGATGTCAAATTCCACCACATATAAATTAGGGTTAATTTCTCGTGCGTCTTTGCTGATTTCTCCACTTGAAATACGCTTAAGGGGACCCTCTCTATGGATTTTCTGCCCGTTGAAACTAGCCCCCGTGATGACAAAAACCTCATGCCCGGCCTGTGCTAAAGCTACACTCAAACCATGATCGGCTAAACTAACCCCAGTTTGCAAGGGATGGTATTGTTCAGTCGTTAAGAGAATTTTCATGCCTCTCCTTTGCTATCATTATAACATTTACCATCTGCTTTAGTGGGACTTCGTTGCACTAAAACCTTATAGAAAGGCACGCATGCTAAAATCCCTAGATATTTACATCGTCTCTTTAAAAGAGAGCCCTAGGCGTAACGCTTGCCAAGCTGTGATAGATAACCCCCCTGCACATAACCATTCTTTGCGCTTTAATTTTCATCTCTTTGATGCCATTGATAAGCACAGCCACTATTTTTCAAAAGAATTAGGCTATGTGGGCTTGATTGAAGACTCTTATGCCCCCAAATGGCTTAAAAGCAGTGATTGGTATAAGGGTCTGTATGGCCGGGAGTTATTTCCCGAAGAATTAGGATGCTATGCCAGTCATTACCTACTTTGGTTTAAGTGTATCGCACTCAATCAACCCATCGTGATTTTGGAAGATGATTTTGAATTGCAAGCTAATTTTTATGAAAGCTTGTTAGATTGTCTGAACGCTCCCTTCGACTTCGTACGCCTTTATGGGAATTTTTGGAAAGCCGATCCTAACGTGTGTGCCATTGCGAATTTAGACGGATCTGCTTGTGTGCCTACAAACCCCAAGGTAGAAACCTTACTAAGAGAACACTTTCTGCTCGCAAGTTATGAAGTGGATAGTACGGTTGCCTATTATCTCACCCCTAAAGCGGCTAAGGCTTTTGTGAGTTTTAGCGGGCGTTTTATAGAGCCTGTGGATCAATTTTTAAACCAAGCACATCGCCACTCCATCGCGCACCTAACTTATATTCCCTTAAGTGTGCGTTTTAGCAAACACCACGCAAGTTCTACGATATTTACGGCAGATAACCTCGATTCAAGAAAGAAAACTTATGCTCGCGTGTGGAGCAGGAATCTTACAAGACTCCCCCATTTACTGCGCCTAAAAAGACGCGCGCAACACCTTTACCGCCACTTTTTGCAGGAATATCGCGATCTCTAGTGGCACATCAGTCCATCCAACTTAGAAACAATTTTTTCATAAGCAAATTGCTTTACTTTCTCGTGCAACTCTTGGGCAATCTGGTCATAGTAGCTAGGATCGCCCAACAACGCGTTAATTTGCTGTGCCATCTCTGTAGGCGTGTGCACCACTAGGGGCGCGCACAAATCCCTAACATTACCCACATCGGTACAAATAAAGGGCGTACCAAATTGCATGCTCTCTAAAATTACCATAGGGAAAGCTTCATAGGGAGCACGACTACCATGTATGAATAATGTAGCTTGTTTGGAGAATGTTAACACTTGTTGTCTTTCTATTCCATAGAGAAAGTGCACCTCCCTAAACCCATGTTCTTGATCGAGTTGCACTTTTAAATCTTGCAAGCTCTCTAAAGTGTTATCCCTATTTAAAGAGCCAACAAAAATAAGAGGGATAGTTGCTAAACTCAGATAATAAGCCCTCAATACAAAATCCTGCCCCTTTTCTTTGTAGTAATTGGAGACATTGAGAATATAGGGCGCGCTGACTAAGCGATCAAGCGACTCGGTTGTGTTGTTGTGTTGTTGTGTGCGTCGCTTACTAAGCTTTTTATAAGTTTTTTGGGCGCGCAAATGTCCTTTTCAAAAACCCCATTGGGTAAAATATCCACTTCAGAACAATAGGGTTTAAGATAAGTGTACCCATGACTGCCTTCGTGTAAAAAAAATACTTTGTCATAATTTTTGATAGATCTCATAAATTTTTGGTGTAACCACCACGGATAAGTGCCTCCCTTCATGATGTGCAAGCGCGTCAGAACAAATTTTAGAGCATCTTTGAGAAAGCGTTTCCAGCCAGGACAAATACTCATAAAAGCATATTCCCCATGGGTCCTTAGAATTTTTCTTTTAGCTTTGGCCTGAGGGAGTTTATCACATATGAAATCCGTATTCCAAGTTGACAAGGACACATTCACCAGCAAATCGCACTCAAAAGAGAGAGCAAAATCTGAGTAAGCTTGCAGTTCTCCCTGCCAGCCCCCATTTCCCATAGCAATATAAAAATCAAGCACAAAGAGACGAGGTGCAATCTGTGTGGCTTGCCGCGTTAAACCTCCACTCAGCACTGAGTGCTTTGGACCTTCCCGAAGAATCGCCTGATGGTTAAACATATTGCTAGTGATCACATAAACCTCATAGCCCGCTTGAGATAAAGCCAAAGTTAAGCCATAATCTGCTGTGGCGGTACCGGTTTGTAGCGGGTAATACTGCTCTGTACAATAAAGAATGGTCATCATGTACCTCGTTTTTTCGTAAAGTATAACATGCACGCATGCGGACATGTTATAATTGATGCCATCTTCTAAAAGGAATGACATGCCCTATATTTCTGAAACACTCGATGGCGCAAGGATTCTCATCACCGGAGGGGCGGGGTTTGTGGGGAGCAATCTAGCTTTTTATTTTCAAAAACACCACCCCAAAGCGCGTGTGATTGTGCTGGACAGATTTAGAGAGCAGACTCCCCCTAGTACGAGTTTAGGGCATTTTAAAAACCTCATCGGGTTTAAGGGAGAGGTGGTGCGAGCAGACATCACCCAGGATTTAGATCGCATTAAAAAGCTCGATTTTGACTATCTCTTTCACCAAGCCGCTATCTCAGACACCACAAATCTCAACCAAGAATTGGTCATGCGCACCAACCACCAAGCTTTTTTGGATTTGCTAGACATCGCAGCGCGCAAAAGTGCACGCGTGATTTACGCCTCTTCTGCTGGGGTTTATGGCAACACGCCCGCGCCCAATGTGGTGGGTCAAGGCGAAACACCTGAAAATGTCTATGGTTTTTCTAAACTCTGTATGGATATGAGCGTGCTTAACAGACATGGGGGTATCCCCATTGTGGGTTTGCGTTATTTTAATGTCTATGGTCCCGGGGAGTTTTACAAACACAAAACCGCTTCGATGATCTTGCAATTAGGGTTACAAGCTCTGCAAAACCAAGAAGTTAAACTCTTTGAATTTGGCGCACAACAACGCGACTTTGTGCACATTGAAGATGTGATTCAGGCAAATGTCAAAGCGATGCGCGCGCGCGTGAGCGGAGTGTACAATGTGGGTTTTGGCATAGCGCGCAGTTATAATGACATTGTCGATCTGCTCAAACAAGAATTGGGCGACTTTAAAGTAACCTATATTAAAAACCCCTATGCCTTCTTTCAAGAACACACCTGCGCGCACATCGCCCCCACCCAAGAAGCGCTAGGTTACCAACCCACCTACAGCCTAGAAAAGGGCATTAAAGCCTATATCCCCACCATCCGCGCATGGGCACAGCAAACATGCTAGAGTTGTTGCCCCAACCCCAAAAAGCCCCCCATATTGTGGTGGTGGGCGATCTCATTGTGGATCATTACATTTGGGGTGTGAGTGAGAGGCTCTCCCCTGAAGCCCCCGTGCAGGTGGTGGAGGTACAAACAGAGAGCTACCGACTAGGGGGGGGCGGGAATGTGGCAGATAATCTACGCGCGCTGGGGGCGCAGGTGAGCTTGTGTGGGGTGGTGGGCGCAGATGCGCCCAAGGAGTGGTTGCTTAATCAACTAGCCCAACTTGAAATTGAGGCTCAAGGGGTGCTAGTTGATCCCACACGCCCCACTTGCAAAAAAAGTCGGGTGATGATCTCCAAACAGCAGGTTTTGCGTGTGGATCGTGAAAGTAAAGCCCCCATTAGCCCCACACTCGAACAAACCCTTTTGGACATCGCCACCGCTTTATTAGAAAAGGCGGACGCGTTGGTGATTTCAGATTATCAAAAGGGCGTGGTGGGCGCGCAACTTTGCCAAGCCTTGATCGCCCTTGCCAACCAAGCCCATAAGCCCGTTTTATGCGATCCAAAGGGCAAGGATTATTCTAAATACAGCCACGCCACTTTGATCACCCCCAACAAGAAAGAAGCCCAAATTGCCACAGGTTTAGAGATTCAAGATGACGCGCGCTTGCAACAAGCCCTAGAGCATTTTAAAACACAATTTCATATCGCCATCCCTCTCATCACTCTAAGCGAAGCGGGCATGGCGTTTTTAGATGATAAAAATTTGGTAAAAATCCCCACCATCGCCAAAGAGGTTTATGATGTGAGCGGGGCGGGCGATAGTGTGATCGCGGCTTTAGCCTTTTGTTTGGCTCTAGGTTTTGATCTGCACCAAGCATGCGCCTTTGCCAATGCGAGCGCGGCAGTGGTGGTGGGCAAGGTGGGGAGCGCGCACGCCACTTATGCCGAAGTGCTTGAGTTTTGGCAACGCCACTACCATCAGGGGCAGAAAATTCTAGACCGCCACACTTTAAGCCATATCTTGCGTGCTAGCTCCCCCAAGCGCGTGGTTTTCACCAATGGATGTTTCGATCTCTTGCACAGAGGACATGTGTATTACCTACAAGAGGCTAAAAAGTTGGGGGATATTTTGGTGGTGGGCTTGAATAGCGACACCTCTGTGCGCGCGCTCAAAGGACCCACGCGCCCGATTCAAACCCAAGAGGATCGCGCCTTTATTTTGGCGGGTTTAGAATGCGTGGATTTTGTGAGTATCTTTGAAGAACACACCCCCTTAGAACTCATCCAAACCCTTAAGCCCGATATTTTGGTTAAAGGGAGCGATTACCACAATAAAGAGATTGTAGGGAGTGAGTTGATCAAAGAGGTGGTTTTGATCGACTTTGTGCAAGGCAATTCAAGCAGCAGTCTTATCCAAAAAATTCAAGGATTTCCATGCAAAACTTTATCCAAGCAGAATTTTTAGCCCATATCCAAACCGCCCAAGAAACTTTGTCCCTTTTGGGCAAAGAAATAGAGGGAGCTGCTCTATTGCTCATTGAAGCCTTAAAAGAGGGCAATAAGGTTTTGATCTGTGGAAATGGGGGGAGTGCAGCGGACGCGCAACATTTTGCCGCCGAGCTCACGGGGCGTTATAAAAGAGAGCGCGCAGGGCTGCCTGCCATCGCTCTGAGCACAGACACCTCCGCGCTCACGGCGATCGCCAATGATTATGGCTATCCTAGAGTTTTTGCGCGTCAGGTGGAGGCGTTGGGCAGACAAGGGGATTATTTGGTGGGCATTTCTACAAGCGGCAATTCTGAAAATGTGCTTTTAGCTTTGCAAAGGGGCAAAGAATTAGGCTTGAGCACCTTAGGATTAAGCGGACACCAGGGGGGTAAAATGCGCGCGCTATGTGATTGCCATTTGGTTGTGCCCAGCACGGACACCCCGCGTATTCAAGAGATGCATATTCTCATCATCCATCTGCTCTGTGATGCCATTGAGAGGGCATTTTGTGGGTAGGATGGTTTTAGATAGTCGGTTTTTGCTCTGTTGGGTGAGCTTCGTATTCGCATCCGTATTTTCGCCCGATGCACATCTAAGTTACCTTTCTAAAACTCTGCTTAAGGTCGCCTTTTATAGCGGGGCGTTTTTCTATCTGCTCTACACTCTTTTAAGTTTCCTGCCCACCCGTGTAAGCACCTTCATAAAAAATCTTGTCATTATTTTAAGTCTTTTAGTGGCTTTCATGCGCTTTTTTATGGGCTATGTCTTTCATATGGACATTAACCAAGCCATGGTTGAAACCCTCTTAGGTACAAATGCCCAAGAAGCCAAGTCTTTTTTGATCACCCATGTGTTTTCTCATAGTCTGCTCATTGTAAGCATAGTAGGGGTTTGTGTTTTATTTTTATATTTTGTGCGCTTCAAGTGGGTTATTAGCCCCAAGTTACACAGCTTATTTTTAGGGGTGCTAATTTTGGGCTTGGGGGCGCACATGGGGCGCACGGCTTACCTCTCTCACCAAAGAGGAACAATAGATTGGACACCTCCAGAACTTTGGGACACTCTACCCTTGATCAAGGAAGCGCGCGCGATTTATTTTGGTCTACATAGCGATGCGCAGACGGTACGCGCCAGTCTCAATAAACCCTATCCTAAGGATTACCTCAGTGTAGACATTGACAGCATTGCTAATGTAATCTTGATTATCGGCGAAAGCGCCTCTAAAAATTTCATGGGAGTCTATGGTTACCCCGTACCTAATACGCCCTTTTTAAGTGGCTTAGTAGAGAGAGAGAGAGAGAGAGATCGCAAAATTTATTTGTCTTTGATAATGTGATCTCTGCCTTTGCAAACACCTATGGGGTTTTTTCAACCCTTTTAAATTATGGCAATGTGGAGACACGCACGACTGCATGGTACGCACATAAGAACCTAGGCGATATTTTTAAGACAGCGGGCTATAAGACTTTTTGGCTAGATAATCAAAATCAAGCCCGTGTTAGCAATGCCTACGAACTACTGCCCCGCCGTTTTGAAAATATTTTTTGGACTCCTTCTTGGAACACAGGTGATCGAGCCTTGCTAGAAGTATTTAAAAAGCGCGTCCAACCCTACTTAGGAGCTAAAAATGCGATTGCTTTCCATCTCATCGGTAGCCA
>NZ_FZMF01000065.1 GCF_900197685.1 Helicobacter baculiformis
GCAGAATCAGACGCTCTGCCTATTCAAGACTTGCACGCCATTCAGTCCAATTTCTTTGGCAAAAGACACTCTAAGAGAGACAACACCACTTTCATAGATTATCACATTGGTGAAACCTACAATATCCGCCTGCGCTATGCGATGACCACCACCTTTATTTTCAACGACAATATCTCTCAAGTCATTTTAGGCGATGAAATTGGCTTTTCTACCAAAATGCTAGGCACGGATAAAGAACATCTCATCAGCAATATCTTGCTCATCAAGCCCTTGCAAATAGGCGTGGATAGCAATCTAACCATTGTAGGCAAGAGTGGCAAGGTGTATAGCTTCTATATCTTTTCTACCAACTACACCAGCCACAAGACCCCCGCCCTCATTGTTTATGTCTCTTCTAAGGATTTTTTCAAACCTTTAAGAGAGCCCGTAGAAGAAGAGAAGGCACTAGAATCTCCAAGTCCAAAGCAGATAACATCCCAAAAGCCAACCCAGTACAAAAAGACAGCTAAAAACAAGAGAATATCTAAAAAGACAGCCAAACCGGCTGTTCGGGCAACAGCCCCCATTGAAGAGCCAAATCGCCGTTATGCTAGCGATGCCTTTTCGGTGATTTCCAATAATACTCAAGATGACAAATCCCAAGACTCTGTGGATTTTAAAAAACTAGACTATGCCGCTCAAGTGAGCGATGATGGAAAGTATTTAAAAATCGGAGATGGAGTCAATCACATCTACATTGAAAAATCCAAGATTGAACGCGGTTATGTGATTGTGCCAACCAAAAAGCGCAAATGGTATTGTTTGTGGATTTGCAAAAAGCCCGGTAAGAAAGCTCCTGCTTTCAAACCCTTAGACATTTTCAACGATCAGCAATTCACTTATTTTAAATTTGATAGAGCTAACGCGCATTCTAAATTCCCGGTGCTCTACAAAGTCGTAGATGGCTATGACAATCCTGTTAATAGCCGTGTGGTAGGCGATTACATCATCGCTGAAGATGTGAGCGATGTGTGGAACTTGAAGATGGGCAAGGACATTATTTGTGTCAAAAAACTCCACCCAAAGAGTCAACATGGACACTAATACCAAGAAATGGTTCAAAATAGGGGGAATGGTGTTTGGGGGGGCTTTTGGCTTGTTTGCGTTAGCCATGATTGTAGATAAGAGCGGGGGCAATGATAAGGAGGAAATTTTAGATGTGAAAGAGAACACCTATCCTTTGAGCGATTATTTTTTCATCAATGCAGATAAGCACACTCTTAAAGAGAGGCACAAACGCATAGAAGAAGAGAAGGAAAGAAAGGATTACAGGGCTCTTAACCAAGAGTTGGAAGCCCAGAATAAAGCCTTAGAAAAAGCTCTAGAGAGTGCCAAGCAAGAAGCCAAGAAGCCCCCTCAAGTGGTTGTGCTTAAAAGCACAGAGACACCTAAACCTATTAGAAGTGTGGAGACACCCCAGCCTGTTGTGCCCCCACGCACTAGAAGACTCACCAAAGAGCAACTAGAGCTCTTAAACTCTAGGGCACAACCCTTTGAACCCCTGCCTGATGCGCCCAAAGCCCAGATTGAATATGGCGCAGATAGCTTTGAAAATCTCAAAGCCCAGGATAGGGGGACAAATGAAAATAGACTCTTAAGAACCATCACAGCCGACAAGATGATCCCCGCCTTTCTCATCACCCCCATTTCTAGCCAAATTGCAGGCAAGGTTACTGCACAAGTTGAGACAGATATTTTTGCAAGCATGGGTAGAGCGGTGCTCATCCCTAAAGGCTCAAAGGTCATTGGCTACTACAATAACAATAACAAGATAGGGGAGTACCGCCTCAATATTGCATGGACACGCATCATCACCCCGCAGGGGATTAATATTATGCTCACTAACGCTAGGGGGGCAGATGTGAAGGGCTACAATGGGCTCATTGGCAAGGTTATTGCGCGCAATTTTCAAAAATACGGCTTGCCTCTGCTCACCTCTACTCTCTCTAATGGTTTGCTCATTGGCTTGACTTCAGCTTTGGCTAATAGACAGAATAAAGCAGGGGTAGGCAATCCCTTCTTTGGGGATTATTTGCTCATGCAACTCACCCGCAATACAGGGATGAATCTCAACCAAGTGGTCGGACAAATCCTAGCAGATAAAGCCCATATCAACCCCATCATTATTA
>NZ_FZMF01000059.1 GCF_900197685.1 Helicobacter baculiformis
TTGTGGGCTATCCCCTTTGAGAGGCACAAGTCCACCCCCACCGCCTCCATCATCAGGGGGGATACTTCCCTCAATCTCCCTAATCAGCGCGCGGGTGGCGTTGTCAAACTCCACACGCTGCCCTAGAGCGCGCAAATGGGTTTTAAACTCCTCAATACTATGACTCTTGTTCAAAGCGCTTTTAAGATGGTATTTGAGCGCAGCAACGCGCACCTTGTCATTTAAGGTTCTTGCATAGGGCACATGGGGGGTGGTGCGCACCATAAAATCAAATAACGCCTTAGTAACTTGGTAACTCACAGCCCCCTCTACACTCGTAGCAATCGAGCTACTAAGCACGCCCCCGGTTGTGGGCTTGAGGGCACGGGCTAGTTTGGCGTCTTGGTTAAAGAGACGATGAAAGCCCTTAGCGATCTCTATGAAGTCCTTTGCCCCCTGTGATTGGAATGTGCTTGCCTTGAGCGCGTCCAAATGTTTAAAAAAGGCATGGCTATCAAAAACGCTTAAATCTTCTGTCTCCACTAAAGAGCGCTTAAACAAGCGATCTAACATATGCAACTCTAAGACTTCGCGATTAGGGGCGCGCAGGGCTTGGGTGATCTTGCTTAGATTATCTAGCCGATCCCCCTGCCCTTTAGCATAGGATAACAATTAGTTGAGACTGAGGAGAGCTATGTTGGTAAATGTGATCATTTAGCAAATAAGTTTATGCAACATCATGAATAACATCTAGGCAAACGGGTAAAACAAGCTTGTTTAAATCCAGCCGAATAAATTTTAAATGCCGACATTAACTATTCTTAGAACAGTATCTCCACGATGTAGTGCGAACCCTTTAAAGTAGTGGTGCAGTGTTTGCTCCTGCAAAAATCTCATTGCCATTTTAACGCAATGAGAAAATTCGCAAAAAAATAACTATTACACTTTTTTAAATAGATATCTTTAGCAAAAACTCCTTTGGTGAAAAAGTACACTCGACTGGGTGCTTGAGGTCTTACTTGGGCAAGATAGATACTCAGGATTTTAAGCGTTTGATTTTAGCTCCTAGAGCGCTCATTTTGGATTCTAAATTTTCATAACCTCGATCTAAATGATAAATACGATGGATTCGAGTTTTACCCTTAGCTACCAGTCCGGCTAACACCAATGCGGACGATGCCCTCAAATCGGTAGCCATCACATCAGCCCCCATAAGCATGCCTCCCCCCTTGATACGTGCTAGTGCGCCCTTTAAGCTGATTTGTGCGCCCATACGCTGCAATTCGCTCACATGCATAAAACGGTTTTCAAACAAACGCTCTTCAATCAAGCTTCCCCCTGCACACTGCGTAGCTAATGCCATGAATTGAGCCTGTAAGTCGGTGGGAAAGCCGGGGTATTCGGTTGTGATGATTTCAAAAGGAGCGCGTGTGGAGGCAGGAGATATGTCAATAGTGTGTTGGTTGGGTGCTAACTCTTGGATATCTAGTTTAAAGCCAATTTCGCTCAATTTTCCCAAGACAGCTTCTAAATGATGGACATTAGCATGAGCAAAGCGCATTTTAGAGTTAGTGATAGCCGCTACACAGAGGTAGGTTCCACATTCGATACGATCGGGGATAATCTCTATAGGTTTAAAATTTAAATTTTCTTGTTGTGTACCCTGAATGCAAATTTCACTGCTCCCTATTCCGCTTATTTCCACCCCAGCACTCTGTAAAAACTCGCAAAGTTGCACCACTTCAGGTTCTTTGGCTGCATTGATAATCTTGCTCTCTCCCTTAGCTAGTGCGGCTGCCATGACGATATTTTCCGTGCCCGTAACACTGATCTTATCAAATACCACATCACAGCCTTTTAACCCTCTTTTGGCTTTAGCGACAATGTAGCCTTGTTCAATATGAATCTGTGCCCCCATTTTTTCTAGGGCTTTTAAATGTAAATCTACCGGGCGTGCTCCAATCGCACACCCTCCGGGTAAACTTACCTTGCATTTCCCAAAACGCGCCAATAATGGACCTAACACTAAAATAGAGGCACGCATTTTACGCACAATATCATAGGGAGCCTCTAGATGAAGAATGTGACTAGCATCCAATGTAAGAGTGTGAGAATCTTCCCAAATTATTTGCACGCCCAAGTGTTCTAAGAGAGTTGTCATCGCACGCACATCTGCTACAGCAGGTAAATTGGTGATAGAGGTGTGTGCCCCACCTAGCAGAGCACACGCCAAAATAGGCAGAGCAGCATTTTTGGCTCCTGAAATCGCTATGCTTCCGCCTAAAGGCTCTTGCCCCTTGATTTCTAAATAGTCCACGACGCGTCCTTAGTCTTTTTTCTTGTGTTTGAGCGCAAGCCCTATAGTGTTGGCAATAGATTTAGAGAGCTTAGGATTAGCATTTTCTAAATCATGTCCAAACTTAATGGTCGAATCGATATCGATATATTCGCTCTCGGCGATGTCTTCAATCAGCTCTAACCAGTCGCCTTCTTTGGCATCTTTGGGGAAGATAGTGTAATGTTTGGTGAAGTTCTCTAAAATCGCTTCAAAATCTTCTTGGGTCTTGAGTATCTTAAACTTACTAAGAAGATCCTTTAAGGAGGGGGGTTTAGCGCGGGGGGGTGGGGGCTGGAAATATGTATAGATCAGCCCGATAATGAAAATAGGGAAGGCTAGAAAAAAACCAGCGCTCCAGTAAATGGCATAAAACCACAGATCGCCCATCAGCCCCTCACCAATTGATAAAAATCATTGGTGGCTTGCACAAAGCCATCAAAGCTCCCACAATCATAGCGTTTGCCCTGAAATTTGTAAGCTAAAACCTGCTTGCGTTGGGCTTGCTCAAGAAGTGCGTCTGTGATTTGAATCTCTTGGTTTTTACCCGGTTTGGTGTTTTTGAGCACAGCGAAAATATCAGGAGTGAGAATGTAGCGCCCGATGATGGCTAAATTGCTAGGGGCTTCCTCAGCCTTAGGTTTTTCAACCATGTCCATCACTTGGTAAACCCCATTAGCGATCTCCTGCCCCTTGATTACCCCATACTTATGCACCTCTTCTATAGGTACTTCTTCAATGGCAACAATACAGCATTGGTATTTGGCATAAAGTGCGACCATTTGACTAAGTACACCCGGTCCTTGGGGGTTGATGCACAAATCATCTGCTAATACCACACAAAAGGGCTCATTGCCAATAAGGGTTTGGGCAGTGTAAATAGCATGCCCTAGCCCCTTAATTTCGTGTTGACGGGTGTAAGAAAACCGACAGGCTTGCATAACGGCACGGATACTTTTAAGGTATTCTTCCTTATTCGTGCCATTAATTTGGTGCTCAAGCTCATAACTGATATCAAAGTGATCTTCAATGGCACGCTTGCCCCGTCCTGTAACAATTGCCATTGTATCGCATTTAGCTTCCATCGCTTCTTCTACGCCGTATTGGATCAAAGGTTTGTTCACAATGGGTAACATTTCTTTGGGCATGGCTTTGGTGGCGGGTAAGAAACGTGTGCCGTAACCAGCTGCAGGGAAAAGGCATTTTTTGATCATATTATCTCCTAGATTTAAGTGTGGCGTTAAAAAAGGCATTAAGATCAAGAGGTTTGGCATAGGGAGCAAAAATGCGTTGGTAAATGATGTAATTTGCCATAACCTTTTGCCCATAAATACGGGTTTCTTCGTAGGGTACAAGCTCCATACTTAACCATGGTTCAAACTTGCCATGTCTAAAAAAATGGCGTTGGGTTAAGAGACGCTTGAAAAATCCCGGTCCTGCATTGTAGCAATAGGCGACAAAGAGAGGATGCTCAAATTCGGCTTTGAGATAGTTGAGATAATGGTTACCAAAGGGCAAGGCAATTTTAGGGTTGAACATGTCAGTGAGCTTAGTAGGACCTACACCCATTTGTGCTGCAAAGTGCGCTACATTAAATGGCATGATCTGCATCAAGCCTAAAGCATAAGAACGCGAAACTAGGGCTGGTAAAAGTAAGCTCTCTTGGCGGGCGATAGCGTAAGCGAGGGCTTTTTCTTGTAAAGAGCTCCAAGAAATGATATTTTCATAGGGGGCTAAAAAGTAATATTGTCCCGTGTTGTAACGGCTTAAAAAATACGCCAAATGTGGAAGGGTTTGGGGAGTTTTGAGACTCTCCAGCCTCTGATCGCGCGCTGCGCCCTCTTTCATCGCTAAAGTCTTATCTCTAAAAACCTGCCAAGCAAAAGGATCGGTGATATCAAAGGGAGGATCTTTATAGTGAGCTTGCAAGGTGGTTACTAGCTGATAGGTTGGGACTTTATGCAAATTGAAATTGGCATAAAGACTAAAGAGGTTGGGGTTGCTACTTTGACTCAAGCTCTCCAAAATAGCAGGGTCTTGACTAATTAGGTACTGCCAAAAAAGAGACTTATCTTTAAGAAAAGGAGTGCTAGCTAGATAGGCGCTACGCTTGAAATAATCTAGTGCCTTATCTTCCTTATTCTCAATGACTGCGTTAATCCCAAGCGCAAAAAAGGTTTTATTATCGGTGTTAGTAATATTGGCTTTAGCCAAAGATTTTTTAAAGTGCGTAAAACGCGCATCGACCACAATGCGTTGGATTATTTGGTTGAGCCTAGGGTTATTTTGGTTGATAAAAGATTCAAGCAAAGTGGGATTAATGTGGTGATCTAAAAGTTGCAAGCGCTGTTCATAAGGCAACGCGTTATAAATAAGAACAAGGGTTGAGACACTACTTGCAAAGAGGGCTTTTAGGATATTATGGTGCAATAAAATCCCAATGGAAGTGTTGAGTTTAGGGTAATCTTTGGCTAGTTTGCCCTGTATTAGTTCCAAGAGCGCGCGTTCTGATCTGTGTTTAGCGCTAGCAAAAACCCTAGAAAGATTCAAGCCTAGCGCGATACAATGGGCATCTTTGAGGGCGAGTTCTTTAAGTGGAAGACTACCACAAAGATTAGCAATACCAAAACTCAAAGCCCCTTTGGCGCGCATCGCTTCTTGGATCGCTACGCTTTTGTAAGTTACGAGCTTATAAGCAGCCTTAGCATCTTGGGTGGTGGTGCTCGATTCTTTAAGAAACATCCAAATATAAAAATCGCGCGCAATGCCCGCGGGTTTGCTTTTAAGAAAGTCTAGACTCAGAGATTCAGCCCCTAAGATAGAGCATACAAAACACAAGAGCAAAAGTCTAAACACACTCACCCTTGTGCATAAACAAACAAGAGTTTCACGAAAGTCATGTCAATAAATTGCAAAAGAATAATGACTGCTAAGGCTGAGAGATCGAGCCCATTAAAAACTAGAAAAGGCAAAAGGGATCGCATCTTAGCAAAAAGGGGTTCTGTAAGGCGATAAAGGATTTGCACCAATGGATTGTTAGGATCGGGTCTGATAAAACTTAGAATTGAGGCAATGATAATTACCCAAGTATAAATCGTGATCAAACTATGCAAAATGGTAGCGAGCGCGCCTAAAATAGTATTAAGAACCATAAGAAACCTTTAAGATCAGAATTTCGTGGGCAAAGGCGCGTACAAAGGGATAAAGCAAACTCAGCTCCATGCCGTGTACCTGTCCGGTGAACAAAATACGTAAGGGCTTAAAGAAATCCTTGCCCTTGAGCTGACTAGCTTGCATGGCAACTTGTTTAAAATGCGCAAAATCTTCTAATTGTGCGAAGTCTAAAGTTTGCAAGGCTCTATATAACTTCAGGCAACGATCATAAAAATTTTCCCCTTCATAATCTTGTTCAATATCTTTGGGACTAAACATCGCTTCTAGCTTGCTTTGCAACTCTTGTAAGGTACTAGAGTCTTCTAGGAAAAGACGGGCGAGCGCGCCCTTTTGAGGGTGATCTAACTTTAGGAGATGTTGGAGCTCTTGAGGTTCTAGGTTTAGTAAGTGCTTGTGGTTAAGGTGGCGTAGATAAGATAGATCAAAGCGTGCATTTGCGCTACTTAGTCTAGTGAGTTCAAACCATGCGCAACTTTCATGCAGACTAAAGGTGTCTGTGGGCGGGTTATAGCCCAAAGAAATTAGATAGTTTGCCACACTTTGGGGTAAAAAGCCTTGCTCCAAGAGCCAAACCACACTAGAAGCCGCATCGCGCTTGCTCATTTTTTTACCCGTTTCGTGGTTAAGAATAAGGGGTAAATGAGCATAGGCAATCTCTTGATAGTTGACTTCCAAGACTTGAGCTAAGGCTTGCTGGATGAGAATTTGTTTAGGTGTGTTGCTAATATGATCTTCGCCCCGAATAATATAGCTGATCTTGTAGGTAAAATCATCACATGCACAGGCAAAATTATAAGTAGGGGTTTTATTGGCGCGTAAGATCACAAAGCTGTCAAGCTCATGAGGTTCAAAACGGATCACGCCTTTAATTTGGTCCTTAAAACTGAGCGCGTGCGTGCTTCCTCTCAGGCGCACAACCGGGTTGGGGTTGCTCTTTTCTTGTAAAAGTGCCCAAGCATCGTGGTAACGGAAGGGGCGTTTTTCCTGTAAAGCACGCTGCTTTTGTTCTTGTAAAAACTCAGGGGTGCAATGGCAGTAAAAAGCTAAACCCCGATCTAAAAGTTTTTGTGCATAATCCAAATGCGTGGGTAAATTCGCACTCTGATAGACTAACCGATCCCAAGAAATACCCATCTTACCTAAAAGCTCTAAGATTTCTTGATCCTTATGTGCGATGTTGCGCGCGCTATCCGTGTCTTCAATGCGTACCATCAAGGGACGTTGAAGTTGGCGTGCCACGATGAAATTAAGCAAAGCGGCGCGCAAATTCCCAATATGCATATTCCCAGTTGGTGAAGGCGCAAAACGAAGCATTAAAAAAAGCCTTTTTTGGGTGGGATTATAGCCTAAAGAGTTTTAACTGAAAATATCAAGTGTTGACGATAGGCTAAGCAAAATTTAGCTACAATCCCGAAAACTTTATGGAGAGTTGTTTATGAAAAAAGGAATCCATCCGGAGTATGTGCCTTGTAAAGTTACTTGTGTTACCAGCGGTAAGCAAATCGAGGTGCTTAGCACAAAAAGCGAGTTACGCATTGACATTTCTAGCTTTTGCCATCCCTTTTATACGGGGAGTGATAAGATTGCAGACACAACGGGACGCGTAGAAAAATTTAGACAAAAATACAAAATGCAATAGTTTTGTTAAGTCTGTTGCCCACACCTATTGGCAATCTAAAAGATATGACCTTACGCGCTCTTGAAGTTTTGAGCCGTTGCGATGCGCTTTTATGTGAGGATGTGCGTGTTACTAAGAGGTTGTTGTTTCTACTGGAGAGGGATTTTAAAGTAGCTCACAAGTCTTTTTATCCTTTCCATTCTCATAATCAGGAAGCGTTTTTAAATCGAGTGGGGAGCGCGTTTTTTCAGAATCAGCATGTGGGTTTTATGAGCGATGCGGGTATGCCTTGTGTAAGCGATCCGGGGGCTAGACTAGTAGGTTTTGCCCAAGAGCATGGCATCGATTATGAAGTGTTACCAGGTGCTAGCGCGTGTGTGAGCGCTTATAGTGCGAGTGGTTTTGATATTAAAGCTTTTCATTTTGTAGGATTTTTACCTCCCAAAAGCGCGGAGCGGCGTGCGAAGATCGCTAAACTTATTGCAAGCTGTGCGGCATTGCAAGAAGAAATCGCATGGGTGCTCTATGAAAGTCCTAAGCGTCTGCTAGACACACTTGGCGATTTAGCTTTCATGCTTCCGGAGTGCCCCTTATTTGCCATTAAAGAGATGACTAAGCTTTACGAGCAACGCCACAAGGGTAGTGCCCTAGAAATTTATGAGAAATTTAAAACTCTGCCTCCTAAGGCGTTATTGGGTGAATGGGTGCTAGTGTGTGCTGTGCGCGCGCGCACTGAGCCTAGCTTGTCTTATCGAGAAATTGAAAGTATGGATCTGCCTCCTAAAATTAAGGCGAAGCTGCTTGCTAAACTCAAGGGTATATCGACTAAAGCCCTTTATGCATCGAGTACGCGCCAATGATTCTTTTTGGCAAACAAGTTGTCTTACACATCTTGACGCATTATCCTAGTGTGGCTTTAGAATGGTACTTATCCAAAGAAGTGGATAAGGCTCTTTTTGCGCGTTTGCGCGCACATGGACGCGAACATGGTAGTACCATCGTGCGCGTGGATTCTCAAAAAGCCCAAGCGATGGCAAGAGGGGGCAACCATCAGGGTTTTTTAGCTAAAGTGCACCCCCCCAAGAGTAGTTCTCTTGCTACACTTAAACATATGAATAGGATTTTAGTCCTATGTGGACTCACCGATGTGGGGAATGTGGGCGCATTATTCCGTAGCGTGGCGTGCTTGGGTTTTGAAGGGGTGATTATGGACACGCAATTACCCTATGAAGGGTTAGCACGTACGAGTATGGGTGCGCTTTATGAAGTACCTTTTTGTGTGTGTCCGCGCTTACTAGACACTGTGCAAGAACTCAAAGATGCGGGAGTGTATTGCTATGGGGCGCATATACAAGGGGATGATGTGCGTCAAGTGGTGTTTAAACACCCTTTGGCGATCTTTTTGGGGAGCGAGGGGATGGGGTTAACGCCTAAAATCTTGCGTAAGATGGATCGCATTGTGCACATTGGTATGCAGAGCAAAGTGGGATCGCTCAATGTGAGCGTGGCAGGAGCAATTATGATGGATAGAGCATTATGATAGACGAACAGATTAAACTAGAGGAACTGGATAGGAATTTAGCCATTTTGCGCGAAAAGGGCGTTAAAGAAATCGCTCAAGCGACTAAGATTGCTAATCCTAAACTCGAGGCGATTTTAGAAAAGCGGTTCGAAGATTTGCAACGCGTGCGTGCGGTAGGTTTCATCCAAATCTTAGAAAAAGAGTACGGGCTCAATTTGAGTCATTGGCTTGTAGAGTATGACAAAACCCTCTTTATGAAGGCTCCACTCGTAGAAAACGAAACTAATAACACCACAACAGAACTTCCCTTTGTGGATACTAAACGCACAGATCCAGAAGTGCTTGTTACTTCTTTTAAGTCTAAAAAAACTTCCAAATGGGCATGGTTAGTGCCCTTAGTCTTGCTTGTAGGAGTGGGGGCTTACATTTATCATAGCAGATACGCCCCCAGTCAAGAGGATCAAAATACCCCACCTATCCCCTCGCCCCAAGAATCTATACCGCCCGCCCCACAAACTCCTACCACACCCCCCTCGCCCGCCCCACAAACTTCCTCACAAACTACGCCTCAATCTTCTTCTACCCCCACAATTCAAGATGCATTGACATTACTGGGGCAATCTAAAACCCTAGAAAAACCTGCAGAAACTCTAGAAAAGTCCGCATCAGTTCCAGAAAAGTCTACAGAGATTCCTGTTGATAAAAGCAATGTAGTGG
>NZ_FZMF01000044.1 GCF_900197685.1 Helicobacter baculiformis
TGCTTGGATGTCAAAGAACATAACCCAGTTACCCTGAGCTCCTAAACCTTGCAATCTTCAAGAAAGCTTAAATCATTGCAAAGAAGTTTGCATTTTATCTATGCTTAGCTTATGATTAGCTTAAAAGCAGCGCAAAGTGAGTCGTGCGTTCAAACTAAGTTGCATGTGGCGTGGGGCACTCTCGCGAGCAGTGGCAAAACGAGCGAAATTATCTTCGCTAGCATAAAAGCTCAAATCTTTGATACGGCATTGTTTATTGAGAGCTTTAGCAAAGAGATCGCGCTCTTTTTGAGCTTTATCTAAGAGTGTGGTTTGCAAATTAAGGCGATCTTGAGCGCTAGCTTGCAACTGCAAGGCGGGCGTATTGAGCACAAAAAAAGTATTTTCAGTGGCAATCTTGGCAATTTGATCACGCAATTTCTCGTAAGCATCCACTTTAGCAACATCAAATTCACACGCCATGTTCGCATAGAGTTTGTGACCTAAGAGGGTTTGCTTATGATCAGCAAAGCTATAGTTTGGACGCAGACTATAGCTAGCTTCCTGACATAGCTTACTCTCCCTAGCTAGGAGATTAATTTGTTTAAAAGCATTTCTGATGCTCTCTTCTTGTTCAGTAGTCAGACTTTGTGCACTCAAAAGAGCATTGCTACTGCTAAAGAGTAAGTGTGTGCTATAAGCTTTAGGGGTAACCTGTTGTCTCTCTTTGAGCTCTAAGCTAATCTGACTCGTCTCCGTTCTCAAAGCATGTTTGCCTAGCACAAAACGCTCAAATGCCAAACCTCCTACAAAGATGCCTAAAGCAAACACCACAGCCACAATCAATTTTACATACCTCATCGCAACCCTTTCTATACTACTTTAACACACAGCAGAAGGCTTTAAAAAACTTCTATGGCATCTAAAGTGCGCAAACGCGCTACCATCGAATCCACCTCATTGAGATTATAGTGCTCCTTAACATGATCAAGCACTTCATGCACAAGTACTAAGCTCTCTGAACCCACTGCTTTTTCTAATTCAATATTACTTTTTTTATTGGTAACCACACTTCTATAGACATTCATTTTAAGTATAATCCATTCGATATGGCGCATCACATGTCTTAAGCCTACTTCCAGCTCCTTAGAATTATCTAGGCTTTTATGGCTACTATCTATAAACACCTTGAGTACCTTCAGAAATTCCTCGAAGTGTTGCTGAATACTTAGATTTAACGCGCTCACTTCGCCAAATTCTTTACCCAACTTAACAATATCTTCCTGAAAATAGCTAAAACTTGTTTTAATGCTGCCTACCTCTTTAGCCACCCTTTCAGCAAGCTTGCGGATTTCATCTGCCACCACCGCAAAACCCCGCCCATGCTCTCCGCTACGCGCCGCCTCGATCGCCGCGTTTAAAGACAATAAATTCGTTTGATCGGCGATGTCGCTAATGACATTGGTTACCTGCATGACGAAGTCCATCTTATTGCGCAAGTCGTCCATCACAGCATTGGCATTATTACAATTGTCGCTAAAGTGCAATAAATCTTCGTGGATAGTTTCAATTTGCTCTTGGCTTGTCAAAGAGTTTTCTTCGATGTGCTGTACCAATTCTTTATTTTCCACACATTGCTGAATTTTATTATCTAATTTAACGAGCACATCTCTAATCCCATGAGCTCCTCCCTCCATATCTGCCAATTTTAAAACAATCTCGCTGTTATTGATTGCGGTGATCCCCTTGACATGAGAATTGACATGGGCGGCATACTGCTTGAACACTCCGCGATAACCCTCATGAAACACATTGCGATAATCTTTTCCCTCATGGGCTGCCTGCACACATGCATCCATCTCTCTAAAGACTGACTCGATTTGATCAAGCAAATCGTTTAAGCCATGCATGATGGTGGCATAAGGACTTTTCTCATCGATCTCTGTAATGCGGTGTTCTAAATGACCATCGCGCACAGCTGCCACAAAATCTGAAATTTTTTTTAAAGAGTTGTCTCCGTCCTTTGTCAACCAACCTAGCATATAAAATCCTTATAGTCGTTGTAATTTATTGACCCAAGCATGGTAGTCGCAGCCCTCTTCTCGTAGCGTCTCTTCTAGGAGCGTCGTGCTCGCCTGTATTCCCCCACGCTTCTCCGCATCAAGTAACTTTTTATATAGAGCACTTATAATACTTATAGCTTTTCGATTAGGGGCACGCCGCACAGAATAGTAGCCCACCACCATGCCCTCAGCGTCTACGGAAGCTGTAATATTGGCAAAGACCCAATAAAAATTCCCATCAAAGGTTTTATTTTTCACATAAGCAAAAATTTCTTGCTTTTGTTTAATAGCAGACCACATCATTTTAAAGATCAGCTTAGGCATGTCTGGGTGGCGCACCACATTATGAGGTTTGTGTAACAAATCTTTCTCGCCATTTCCTCCAACAATATCAATGAAGGATTTATTAGCGTAGGTGATCACGCCTTTCGTGTTGGTTTTTGTAACCAAAAAATAATTACGATCCACAAACTTTTCCACCTGTACTCCTCTTAAGACTTGATCCGCGCAACTTTCTAACAAACTTTAAATTTAAAAAAACTTAGATCACAATCCATGCCAACATTTTTCTAATTGTTGCACAATATAAGCGCCTATAGGCAAAGCTGAAGTGGCAGCTGGGCTAGGAGCATTGCACACATTGACGCTACGCTCTGTGTTATAAAAAAGGAAGTCTTCGATGAGCTCCCCATCAGTACTCACCGCCTGCGCGCGTACTCCGGATGGATGGGGTTGCAGATCTTGTAATTTCAAAGAGGGGCAGTATTTCTGCACTAAAGAAAGGTAACTTTTTTTGCAAAAAGAATGTTTAAATTCAACTAGTCCCGCTTTTAGATACTTTTGGATAACCTTTCTAACCCCTCTATGCATCATCATTTCTTTTAAATCCCTCAAATTCACATCACTTTTATTATAGCCCTCTCTTTTAAAAGCTAAAACTGCGTTGGGTCCTACACTCACACCTCCATCGATCATTTTCGTTAAATGCACGCCCAAAAAGGGCATGCTAGGATCGGGAATGGGGTAGATAAGATGCTTGACAATGTGGTTATGTTGGCTGGCAAGTCTAAAATACTCACCCCTAAAGGGACAAATTACAAAATTTGGGGTGATTCCTAGCATTTTAACAAGACGATCGCTATGTAGCCCGCAACATGTTACAAGATAATTTGTTTCGACAACCCCCCGCCTGCTACTGATTTTAACCCCCCTTGCATGTTCGCTTAGTGCAACCACCTCAGCATTATAAAGAATCTCCCCACCTCTTTCTTGAAACCTCTTAGCCATAGCTCTAGTGATTTCTGCATAGTTCACAATCGCGCTAGTGGGAAAAAAAATACCTCCCAAACCCACAATATTCGTTTCCATTTCCCGTAATTCTTGAGCATCTAAACGAGTGCGATCTAGTCCATTTTCCTTAGTACGTTCTAAAAGTGCCTCCATGCGCTTTAATTCCATCTCATCGCTAGCAACTAGCAATTTCCCGCATTGCTCATAGACAATACCATTATCTTTACAAAAAGCCTTGGTAGCCTTATTGCCCTCGTAGCAAAAATTAGCCTTAAGCGTACCGGGAGTGTAGTAGACCCCTGCATGAATCACTCCACTATTACGCCCAGTTTGGTGCATGGCGCTCTCCCTCTCCTTTTCTAAAAGGGCTACCCTCAAATCTGGATATTTCTCCGACAATTGCATCGCCACAGAGTGCCCCAAAATCCCTCCCCCCACAACGACACAATCATAGATCACAGCCATGCTAGAAATTCTTAAAGTCTTTATAGCGACTGAAAGGGTTGGTGCTGAAAGAAAAATAACCTCTTTGGCGCATCAACTCCCGCCTCAGATTAGGATGTGCTTGGAATTTATCTCGTCCGTGCAACCAAAAGAGGTTATTGATGAGCAAAAACTGCCCTACTGGCACAGGAAAAGATAATTTAGCTTTAGAGCTCTCCAGCGAATCACCCAAATCAGCTAAATAAACGCCCTCTTCATAATCCTTTGGCTGGGCAAACTGATCGATGTAGAGCATCACTGGATTAGCATGACTATCAGCTTCAAAGACCGGGTGGTAAACATCGCTAGTTACATTCTTGCTAGGAGGTGCAGACCAGCGTATCACCCTCTTAGCTAGGTGGTGGTTGTAAAATTTATCCAACTCCTCCCAGTCGTCCAAGTGCAATAACTGGGAATCGCCTCCCTCCATATTCTGTTCATCGATCTTATACATCAGCACATAGTCGGTTACTTCATTGACAAAAGTGCCATCATTGTGCAATTCCAAGGGTTTATTTGGCTTCCTCAAATAGCTATCCGAATCATCGGTGTTGAGTACTGCCCAACGGGCATAAAACTGTCCTGTCATCAGATCAAAATTCGAACGTCCAATTAGATGTACAAATGCCGTAGCGATTTTTACCATCTCATCGCCCTGCTCTACCCGATTAATCCCCTCTGGATTGACCAACAAGGCTCCCGTCTGACGATCACCCAAGGCTTTTTCTAGGAAAGGTTTGAGCTTGTGATCGCAAAGCTTGTCTAAGATTTGCGCTACTCTAAAACGCAAAAAAGACTTATATTCTAAGGCTTGCACGGGGTAAATCTCAATGTTTTTGAGAAATCGCTGGATGGTTTCTTGTGTTAGAGTAACTTGTAAAAGGCGTGTGGAATAAGGGGTGGGTTCTACGCTAAAGGTGTCGGTTTGTGTTGCATATGCCATCTGTTCTCCTTCTTGAGACTTTAAGCCAACCACAAAGAGAGCCTCGAGTTGGCCTCTAACTAGATCGCAAGAATGGCATATTTTTGTTAATAAAATTGTAAGAGTTGGACCACAACACCACTTGTTTGTTTCACATGGAAACGGAACAAACACCAAATAAGGAAGTTAAAATACAATGATAATTCGGACATGCAAAGCTTTAGGATAAGGGGAATAGTAGCATGGATGGGCTAGCATGCCAGCCAAACCTTAAAAGGGCTATCATGCAATGGCTGCAAAAATTTGGCTTGTACCTTCTCTTGTTTTTGTTATCTTTTTTAAATCCTAGTGTCGCAATAGTGATATGTGCTTTGAAGGCATCATGAGGGCAGGGGTTGCAACTGGCATGATTTTAGGCATAGATGAAGCGGGGCGAGGGTGTTGGTGTGGAAGCTTGTTTATAGCGGGGGTGGTTTGCACGCAGAGTGTGGCTAACGCGTTTGTGCACTCAGGACTCAAGGAGAGTAAACAGCTCAGTAGAACCAAGCGCTTCACATTTGCCACACAAATCACCCAAGATCAGCGCATCCAAAGCGTGGTGGTGGCTAAAAGTGCGTTAGAAATCGATAGCAAGGGCTTACGCGTGTGCATGCAAGAAGCCATCACGCAGATCATTTTGCAGTTACCTACAATCAAGCATGTACGCCTAGATGGCAACACGCTTTTTAAGCTTACATTTGAACATTTAGAGAGTTTTCAAGCCATCATTAAGGGAGATGATCAAATCCCCCAAATTGCGATGGCTTCCATCTTGGCTAAGGCGTATAAGGATAGAGAAATGCTAGAGTTAGATCAATCCTACCCTCATTATGGTTTTGCCAAACATTGTGGTTATGGCACGCGCGCGCATGCCCTAGCCATTGCCAAGCACGGACTTATTGACGCGCATCGCAAGAGCTTTAAAATACTCAAGACTCAGTGAGGTTATCTCTCTTAAGATGTTTTAGCATGGGCGGCGCTAAAAAAGTCGAAAAACAAAAGCTCTTGACACACTGCCTACTTCTTGGATGTTTTGAGTCTCTTATAATCCCAATGTAGTGTGTTTCCTACGGGCAACATCAGTCTAAGGAGCCAAAAGTTTTAACGCATTTGGATACCTCGCAGTCCTTAGAGAGTCTTAGAGCACTGGTTGATAAGTTGGTGTATGCTACACTTCTTCTTGACAGGATTAACTATGGGGATATAAGCAAACCGCGCACTAAACCCCCTAGCGTTAGCTGAGCGGCAAGAAACACCTAAAGCTCTACACTCTGCAAAGGCAGATCGCCAAATTAAAGAAAACAACATGCTTTGCTTTTTTAAACTCTAGATTCTCAGACATGGCAGGAGCTAGTAGAGAGGATATAGAGCTTATAAGAAGTTTGTTAAAATAGGGCAGACTTCCTAGATTAAATAGGTAGAACTAGCCACTCTCGGAGGAGAGATGCTAAGACCCACTTAAGACGGGCAGATTCTTGATGATCCTAGAATCTCTATAGCTAAAGTTAGGGGGAGTGTGTCAGTTTAAGCATCTGACAAGACCCTTTAAAGCCTAGATCGCAACCTTTTAGAAAGTATTTTTTAGCTTTTTTGCGGCTTTTATGCACACTACGAACATCCCAATAGATCACCCCTAAACTATGGCAAGCATAAGGGTCGCCTAATTTTGCGCCCCGTTGGTAATACTTGATCGCTTGGTCTATGTCCTTGCGCACACCTAATAAACCCTGCTCATAAATCCAGCCCAAAGTGCGGTAAACCTGCACATCTCCCATTTTGCCCGCTTTTTGGTAGTCCATGATAGCTTGCTTGGGATTGCTACTCTCTTCTAATAGCCCACGAGCCAAATAGGCGCGTGCGATCCCCATTTGTGTCATCTTGTTTAAATAAGCCATAATCTTTGGGCGATCGTTAGCATAACCAGCTTGGAGCAAGCCTTCTAAATAGGTAGGTGCTTGGCTTTCAGGCGGGCGTGCTACCAGCGCGCAAGCCTGCTTGGAACCCAACTTACACGCCTTTCTAAAAGAAACAACGGCTTTTGTAATGTCTTTGGGCGCGCGCTCCCAGTAAAAAAAGCCTAGTTTTTCATACGCCCGTGCGCTACCCAACTCCCCAGCCTTTTGGTAATCTGCGATGGCTTTTTTGATGTCTTGGGCATAACGCGCCTTATTGCCACTTTTTAAATACGCCTCTCTAGCACACCCGCCTAATAACAACGCCCCTAAAATCCCTAAAAAAATCTTAATACGCATGCCAATTTTCTAGTAAGTTTTGCGCATTGGCGCGCACATCACCCTGCCAAAGCGCGCTAATGAGCGCAACCATGTCCGCATGCCTGAGTTGGGCGATGTTTTGCGCATTCACTCCGCCAATGGCACACACCGGGATTGTTAAGCACGCCTTAGCGCGCGCCAAGATTTCTAAATCTATACAGGGCGCTTTGGGTTTGCTAGGCGATTTAAAACACGCCCCAAAGGCGACATAATCCGCCCCCTGTGCTTGGGCTTGTTTGGCGCGCTCTAAATCCCCATAGCAAGAGACCCCAATCACTCCGCTAAAGCGCGCGCGCGCCTCACTTAAGGGCATATCCTCCCCTCCCAAATGCAAGCCCCACGCGTTACACTCTAGGGCTAGGCAAAGGCGATCGTTGATCACAAAGCCCACGCCCTTTTTTGTGCATAAATCGTTTAGTTCTTTAGCCAAACCTAAGAGCTCTTGATCGCTATGTTCTTTATCGCGCAGTTGCAAGAAACTAACCCCCCCCTCAATGGCGCGCGCAGCTAGTTTAAGTAGGTCAGGGTAGGGGGTGAGCTTGAGATCACTGATGGCATACAAGCCCTTAAGTGCTACTCCCATTCAATGGTCCCGGGAGGCTTAGAAGTGATGTCATAGACCACGCGGTTAATCCCAGAGACTTGGTTAATAATGGCATTAGCCACGCGCTCTAAGAACTCAAGGGGCAGAGGCGCGCAATGCGCGCTCATCCCATCGCTTGCCACCACCGCGCGCAACGCGATGGTGTTATCATAGGTGCGCTTATCCCCCATTACCCCCACAGAAAACACATTGAGCAAGACGCAAAAGGCTTGCCATACTTCACTATACAGCCCCTCGGTGTGCAGGGCTTCTATGAAAATGGAGTCGGCTTGGCGCAAGAGTTCTAAGCTGGGGGGGGTAACTTCTCCTAAAATGCGAATGGCAAGCCCGGGACCGGGGAAGGGGTGGCGCGCTAACATCTTTTCAGGCAGCCCTAAGCGCGCGCCCAAAGCGCGTACCTCATCTTTAAAGAGTTCTCTTAAGGGTTCTAAGAGTTTGAGGCGCATTTTTTCAGGCAGCCCGCCCACATTGTGGTGGGATTTGATCACCGCTGAAGGACCTTTCAAACTCACCGACTCAATGACATCGGGATAAAGCGTGCCTTGAGCGAGCCATTTGATCGCCCCTTGTTTAGAGAGTTCTTTAGCCTTGTTCTCAAAGACTTCAATAAAGGCGTGCCCGATGATTTGGCGTTTTTTCTCAGGGTCCACCACCCCTTTAAGGCGTTGTAAAAACAAATCTTGTGCGTCTATCACATGTAAAGGGATTTGCAAATCTGCAAACATGTCCACCACTTGATCGCGCTCCCCAGCCCTTAACAAGCCGTGATCCACAAACACCACCTCCACCTGTGCCCCCAGCGCGCGCGCGCACAACACCGCCACCACGCTTGAGTCCACCCCCCCGCTCACCGCGCACAACACCCGATCGCCCCTTACCTGTGCTTTGATGCTTTGGATTTGCTGAGCTAGAAAATCCTGCATATTCCAATCTTGCGTACAGCCGCACAGGCGCGCGAAATTGGCTAAAATGCGCCCCCCCTGCGCGCTATGGGCGGATTCGGGGTGAAATTGCAAGCCATAGAGGGGTTTATGGGTGTGGGCGATCGCACAAAAGGGGGCATGCGCGCTTTGGGCTAGGGTTTGAAAATCCGGGGGCAACACCTCTACGCGATCCCCATGACTCATCCACACCACGCTAGAAGGCTCAATCTCTGCTAAGAGGGGGTGATTTTGTAGATTTTCTAAATGCGCCCGCCCAAACTCTTGGGAGCGCGCGCGCGCCACACGCCCCCCCAAGCTGTGTACCAACCATTGTAAACCATAGCAAATCCCCAAAATGGGGATCTTGAGCTCCAAAATCCCCGGATTGGCGTGGTAGGCTTGTGAATCGTACACGCTAGCGGGCCCCCCGCTTAAAATAATCCCTTTGGGTTGTTTGGATCGGATTGTCTCAAGGGAGAGATGATAGGGGTAAATTTCTGTATACACCCCACACTCACGCAGACGGCGCGCAATGAGTTGGGTGGTCTGACTCCCAAAATCTAGGACTAAAATCTCCGGAGTTGCCATTTTTTGCCTTTTTAGTAAAAATAATCAAAATGTTAAGAGGCGAGCATAGACTCCATCAAAGCCATGCGTAAAAACACGCCTAACTTGACCTGTTCTAACACTTGACAACGCGGATCATCTAAAAGCGCATCTTCAATGTCAATATTGCGGTGTACAGGGCCGGGGTGCAAAATGGGAATTTGGCGTTTTCCTAGTAAAGCGCCTCTCAAACAGAAATCTTTAGCATAATCTTTCAATGATCCATAGGTTTGCAAACAATGGCGTTCGGTCTGAGTGCGTAAACCCATGACCACATCCGCTACCTCTAGGGCTTCTTGTAAAGAGTGAGTTGTAGGCAAAGATGTGGGGGGTAAGAAATGAGGGGGGGCAACTAAGATCACACGCATACCAAAGCGAGGCAGTAATTCCATATTGCTATTAGCCACCCGAGAGTTTTTAATATCCCCCACAATAGCGATGGTCTTGCCTTCCAACGCACCTTTAAAATGGTTATAGAGCGTGAGTAAGTCCAAAAGTGCCTGAGTGGGGTGAGCAAGAGTACCACTTCCGGCATTGATAAAAGCACAATTAAGATGTTTGGCAAAGTAGATGGCTGAACTGGAATGGTGGTGGCGCGTGATGAGCAGATCGAGTCCCATCGCCTCAAGGTTATGCAGGGTATCTAAAAGAGTCTCCCCCTTGCTTGCGGAGCTTTTTTGGACATTAAAAACGCTAAAATATGCCCCTAATCTAGAAGCAGCCATTTGAAAGCTTGCGATCGTACGCGTGGAGTTTTCAAAGAAAAGCGCGACAATACGCTTGTGTGTCAAATTAGGTGGAGTGGCTTCTTGGTGTAAAAAAGCGTTAGCACGCTCTAGAAGCGCTAAAATTTCGCTATCATTAAGATTTTTGGTGTGGATCAGTTGGGTCAACATGCGAGGAATTATAGCATGGCTAGGGTGTTTTTATGTCTCTTGATTTTTGGATTAATAGGCTGTAAGGATAATTTCATCGAAGCTTACAAACCAGATTTTCTAGCTGAAAAGCGCACACAAGCCACGCGCAAGGGTGAAATCATTGTCAATCTGCGCCCTGTGGTGAGCGTCCTAGCTACCCATCTCAATGATGTTGACCCCGTGCTCTACCACGCACGCGAATTTTTCTTTTTAGAGGTTTTTATCCAAGATGGTAGCTATTTGGATAATGAAGCAATCAGCTACCAACTCTATGGCTTACGGGGAGCAGAGACTCCAGCATGGGTGCGCGAAGTGAGTAAAGAAGAATTTGACAGCGTGCTGTACACCACTAACAAGTACGCGCGAGGTTTTTTAATCGCCTTTGCTAAATTAGACCGCGCTTCGCAAGAAGAAGCAAAACTAGAAATGGATATTGTTGGGTTGGGAAAGATCATGTTTAACTTTGCCTACAAAGTACCCGCACCTGCTTTTTAGATGCGCCTAGATCAATTTTTAGTGCTCAAGGGTTTAGCACAAAGTCGATCACAGGCCAAAACTCTCATCGAGCAAGGACTTATCAAAAGTGTAGGACGCACCCTTTTTAAAGCGAGCTTGCAAGTGCCCTTAGATTTGGAGTTGAGCGTACCTCAGCGTGTTTTCGTGAGTCGCGCGGGCGCAAAGTTATGGCACTATTTGGCACATTACCCTCTTGATTGTACCAACAAAGTGATCTTAGATGTGGGATCAAGCAAAGGAGGGTTTGCACAGGTTTTACTAGAAAAGGGAGCTAAAAAGGTGGTGTGCGTAGATGTGGGCACAAATCAGTTAGACCCGTGTTTAAGAGAACATCCACAGGTGCGCATAGTAGAGCAATGCGATATCCGCACTTTTATCCCTCAAGAGACTTACGATTTTCTTACCTGCGATGTGAGTTTTATCTCTTTGAGTAAAATTCTAGGCGTGTTGTGCGCATTGAGCGCGGAATGCTTGGTACTTTTCAAGCCTCAATTTGAGGTGGGTAAGGAAGTTAAGCGCAACAAACGAGGAGTGGTGTGTGATCCGATGCGTGTGGAAACACGCCTAAAAGAGTTTATAGGAGAGATTGAGACTTTGGGGAGGCGTGTGCGCCATATCCAACCTTCAGAGATCAAGGGAAAAGCGGGCAATGCAGAAATTTTTATCCATTTCCAGCGATGAAAGTGTCTTTAGTTTAGCAATGGGTAAGTTTGATGGGGTGCATTTAGCCCATCAACGCCTTTTGAAAACTTTATGCCCGCATGGGGGAGTGTTAGTAGTGGATCGTAACGAGCCTCTTAAAGCACTCAGCACTTTAAACGAACGCGCGCTTTTGCTTTCCGCTTATGCTCAAAAAATTTATTTTTTACCTCTAGAGCAAGCCCGCCATATCGATGCGCCTACCTTCATCACCCTACTTAGTCGAAAATTTCCCAACTTGCAGAAAATCGTGGTTGGCTATGATTTTAAATGTGCACAAGGGCGTTCTATGGGTGTAGAACAACTGCGCGCTATGCTAAACCCCCAAATCCATTTAGAGGTGATTACTGAAATTAAGATCAAGGGCATTTCATTACATTCCTATCATATCAAAGAGTGCATTGAACGGGGCGATGTGCTTTTGGCATGTAAATTTTTGAGCCGTCCTTTTGCTTTGCAAGGCAAAGTTATTAGTGGGCAACACTTAGGACGTACACGCCTCTATCCTACTCTAAATATTGATACCCATACTTTGCAGACCAAACTTGTACCATCCCCAGGGGTTTATGCAACTGATGTAGCTTTACCACAAGGAAACGCGCGTGCGGTAAGCTTTTTGGGGCATCGTTTAAGCACCGATGGTAAGATGGCTTTTGAAACCCATGTTATTGATCAAGAAATCGCCACTCCGCCGCTGTTTTTGCGGATTTTTTTCCTCAAAAAGATTCGTGATAACCGCCGTTTTGACAATCTAGAGACACTTAAAACTCAAATTAGTCAAGATATCAGTATTGCGCGCGTGCTAGATTCAGAGCAAGTTTGCTAGAATGAGAGCATTCTTCTAAAGGCTTTTGATGGAAAGTAAACTTGAGGTGCGGGATTTGCCCCTTTTGGAAAAGTGTGCGCATACCCTGCGCTTTTTATGTGCGGACATGGTGCAAAAGGCTAATAGCGGGCATCCGGGCGTGGCGATGGGCTTAAGCGAAGTGGCTGTTGTGCTAGGCAAGCATGTGCGCTTGAATCCGCACAATGTTCATTGGCTGAATCGGGATCGTCTCGTATTTAGTGGTGGGCATGCGAGCGCCTTAGTTTACGCACTTTTGCATTTGTGGGGCTTTGATGTGAGCTTGGAAGATTTGAAATCTTTTAGACAACTGGATTCTAAAACCCCAGGACATTTAGAATTTGGGCACACTCAGGGTGTAGAGATCACTACAGGTCCTTTAGGGCAAGGCTTTGCTAATGCGGTGGGCTTTGCATTAGCTAGCCAAATCGCACAAAACTTATTGGACATGAGTAGCATTAATCATAAAGTTTATTGTTTATGTGGCGATGGAGATTTGCAAGAGGGAATCAGCTATGAAGGCGCGTCTTTAGCTGGGCATTTGCAACTAGACAATCTGATCGTTATCTATGATAGTAACGCAATCACTATTGAGGGAGGTACACATTTAGCTTTTAGTGAAGATGTGCCGGGGCGCTTTAAAGCACAAGGTTGGGAAGTTTTAGAGTGTGATGGGCATAATTTCTTAGAAATCGATCGTATCCTTACACAGGCTCAAACTGCCACTAGGCCCACTTTGATCATCGCTAACACTACTATCGGTAAGGGGGCTGTGGGTTTGGAGGGGAGTGCAAAGGTGCATGGTGCGCCTTTGGGGGTTGAGGTGTTAGAACGCTCAAAGAGTGCAGTAGGTTTGAGCGGGGAATTTACAATTCCTGCGGAAATTGCACATGCCTTTAGTTTGCAAGAAAAAGGCAGAGCCTTAGAATCAGAATGGCAGCATTACTTGGAGACAAAGCCCGCTTTGCAAGCGCGCATCGCCCACCTACAGGCTAAGGATTTTTCTAAAACGCTTTACCCTAGTTTTGAAGTGGGTAAAATGATTGCCACACGCGCAAGTAATGGTGCAATTCTAAATGCTTTGAGTGAAGCATATCTAGGCTTCTTAGGCGGAAGTGCAGACCTTGCCCCTTCTAATAACACCCATTTAAAAGCCCAACAAGATTGTTTGCCTCCTGACTTTGGGCGCAATGTGCACTTTGGAATTCGCGAGCATGCGATGGCGGCTTTAAGCAACGCGATCGCTAATTATGGTTTATTTGTGCCCTTTTGTGCAACTTTTTTTGTTTTTAGCGACTACTTAGCTCCCAGTCTGCGCCTAAGCGCCCTAATGGGCAATCAAGTGTTTTACATTTTCACACATGATAGCATTGGAGTGGGCGAAGATGGTGCAACACACCAGCCTATCGAACACCTAAGCCACTTGAGGGCGTTACCTAATTTCTATGTTTTTAGACCAATGGATGCGCATGAAAATGTACGCTGTTGGCAGGTGGCTTTATCCTTGCAAAAAAGTTGTGCCTTTGTGCTCTCACGCCAAAATTTGGAGGTGTTAGAAAGCACCTCCCTAGAAGCGGTGCAAAAGGGGGGATATATCCTACATGTAAGCCCCACCCCCCCTCAAGTTTCATTAGTCAGTAGTGGGAGCGAGGTGCATGTGTGCCTGCAAGCGGCACAGCTCTTAGAAAAACAAGGGGTTGGCGTGCAAGTGGTGAGTGTGCCTTGTTTTGATCTACTCATAGAGCAGGATCAAGTCTATTTAGAAAGTCTGTTTGTGGGTAAGGTACTCGCAGTGGAAGCAGGACGAGGGTTGGAATGGTGGCGTTTTGCCCATGATGTGTTGTCTATGGAAAGCTTTGGCAAATCCGCCCCGGGTAGCACATTATTTACGCATTTTGGTTTCAGTGCCCAAAATATTGTCCAGCGCGCCCAAATTTTGCTAGAAAGACCATGCTAGACTCAGTCAATCCCTCCACTTTATATGTTTTTAGCAGTCATCGGGCGTGTAACGCCTTTTACGCCAAGCAACATGAAGGCTTTTTGCCCACCGCATGGAGTGTACAAGAGTTTTACACCCAAGTGAGTTTTGTAAAAGGACTGGTGAAAATTCCCAAGAGTGCCCGCCAAGTGCTATTGATGGAAGCTATCAAAGAAGTTGCCAAAGAAGGCGCACCCTTAGAGGGGTTGGTACTTTTTGAACAAAGCTTTTTGGGTTACTTGGATGGGAGTACTTTTGTGGCACGCTTTTTTAATGAGTTGGCTAAATTTAAGCGTCATATCCATGAAATCACGACACATGATATTTATGGCGATTATGTGCACCACTTGGAGGTGTTAGAGCGCGTGCATGCGTGCTACCATGCTAAATTGCAGGCATGGGGCTATTATGATCCTATTTTGGGTGCACCCAGTACTTTATTAACTTCCGTACTTGCAAAGTTTGCGCGCATCGAGTTTTACCTAGAGGGTTTTTTAAGCACGGACGAACAAGAAATTCTTTTTGCGATCGCTCAAAATGTGCCTTTAATTTTACATGTAGCATGCGATCGCTACAACAAGCAGTTTTTAGGATTTTTGGGTCTGGATTTACAAGAGGAGCACACTTACGCACTCAATTTACAAGCTTTAAAACGCGGAGAAAATCCTTTTGTGCAAGCGCAACCTCAACCCCCACTCTGTCCAAAAAAAGTAGAGGTTTACGCCTTTGATCAGCGCTTAGATCAAGTGGGCTTGGCTTTGCAAAGAGTACAAGAGTGGCTAGAAGAGGGCTTAGAGCCTAGCATGCTAGCCATCATCACTCCTGATCCTCAGATGATCCCCACTCTCAAGCTTTTAGATACGGAACATAATCTTAATTTTGCGCGTGGGCAAGAAGCGCAGGTGGTCTTTGCCCCCTATTTTAGTGCTCTAGAAGAGTTAAAAATGCGTTGGCATCCTATAACCACCCACGCTTTGAATGCTCTTGAGGAACAATGTAACGCCATCTTAGCCCAACTTTACGCTAAAATACCACCCAAACTAGAACATTTTCATCAAGATTTTTTTCAAACTTACGCACGCATTTTACCCGCTTTACAGAGTTATAACCCCATAGATTTGCTTGAACTTTATACGCGTGCTTTGCAAGATTTGCGTATCGATGACACCACAGGGGGTAAGGTCAAGGTTTTAGATGTGTTAGAGTGTCGTGGTCTCAGCTTCGAACGCGTGGTGATTTTAGACTTTAACGATCATATTGTGCCTAGTTTGAAAGATGGCGACCTTTTCTTAAACACTCAGACACGCCGTACTCTAGGATTGCCCACTTTACAGGACAAAGAAAACCTGCAAAAGCATTACTACTACCAACTCATTAAAAGCAGTGCACGCGTAGACATTAGCTACAGCACCGCCAACAACGCGATCCCCTCTAAAATGCTTGCGCAACTAGACTTGAATACGCGTTTAATCAACTCTCATAGCGCATCACTTTTTAAACTTTTCCCTAATTCTCGCTCCTTACATGACTTAGAAGACACCTGTATAGGATATCTTCCCCGAGAGTTTAGTTTGAGCGCTTCCAAACTCAAAGATTTTACAGAATGTAGACGGCGTTTTTACCTTAAATACCTCCAGAAACTTATTCCCATGCCTCAAGAGGGCGCTAATCAAGGCACGCTCTTACACAGAGCTTTGCAGTCCTACTATAGCTCTAAGACTTACCATAACACGCAAACTCCCATTAGTGCCAAAACTCTCTTGGAGAGTTTGCAAGGATTACAAGAATGGGAGTCTTTGAACGCCTTAGAACGCTTTAATCTAGAAGTGAGTGTGCAAAAACTCACAGCATTCTTTACACACGAGCGAATAATTCTAGCACACGCTAAAGTGGTGGGATATGAAGTGCCCTTTGAAACAAGCTTTAAAGGTTTTGAACTTAAGGGTATTATCGATCGTTTTGATCTCTGTGAAGATGGCGCTTATAGACTGATAGATTATAAGTTTAAAAGTAAAGTTGAACAGCAGGATCAAGATTATCAATTGGCTATTTATACTCTGGGTGCATGCGCTCTAGGTTATCCCCAAGATCGTTTGCGTGCCTATTTCTACGATCTTAAAAAAGGAGAATTGTTAGAAAGGGAAACTCTCTCAAGCGATCTAGAATCTTTAGCCCATCTTTTAATAACTTTTCAAGAGGAGGAGATAGATTTTTTCAAAACTGAGGATCGTAAACATTGCAAGTATTGCCCCTATACAGATGTTTGCGGAGTCTAGGGGGGACGCATCAAACTAGGTTTAGCGGTACTTTATGGTTTTCTAGCATTACTCTTATTGGCAACATGGTTTGGGCAGAGTGGCTTAGCTGGGGCATGGGGCGCATCTGTTGCGCGCTTTAATGTGGCATATTTTGGCTATCTAGCTTATGTCGATGTATTTTATTTAGCACTCTTAAGTGTCCTAGCACGCCGTGCAAGCTTGCGGGCTTTAGAGTGGTTATTGTCAAGCCTACTATGCTTTTTAGCATTGTTGTTAGCCCAAGCTCTATTGTGGCGTAAGGGAATTGTAGGGTGCGCACTTTTAGAAGTGCTAGAAGTGTATATCGGTGTTGTAGGGGTGTGGTTGGTAGCACTAATTCTAATGGGCTATGCGTTTTTTAGTCTTTCCCCTCAGATGAGCAAGCGCATAGTTTTGTACATGCGTGTAACTCTCTTAGAGCTTCCTTGTTATTATGCGCGCCTGCGCACATGGACACAAAACAAATTCGATCAAACCTATAAAGCCCCTCGTTTCAAACCTCACATGTCTAAAGCTTCCCCACCTTCCCAAAGCTCCCCCTTTAAGGTCAAGATCACCCCCTATACCCAAGCTCCCACCCCTCCCTCACAAGCCCTCGATCCTCAAGTGCAACTGATCCCCTCCAAACCTAGTACTTCTAACTCCAAGAGCGCTTACCTAGACCTAGTACAGCAACGCCGATCCCTCCAAACTCCTGAGATTAACTCTTCTCCGCCTTCTCCAAGACCCACCTTATCTACATTGCCAAGTACGGATTTACTGAATCCTTCTATGCCCGTATCTCACGCCCTTGATCAGATAGAGCAACAGGCTAAAAACTTGCTAGCAAAACTGCGCACCTTTAAAATTGAAGGGGAAATCGTGCACACCTGCATAGGACCCGTGGTTTGCACCTTTGAATTTCGCCCTGCCCCTCATGTTAAAGTGAGCAAGATCATGGGATTAGCCGATGATTTGGCAATGGCTTTATGTGCGCAATCTATGCGTATACACGCCCCTATTCAGGGCAAAGATGTGATGGGTATTGAAATTGCGCGTAATCAAAGTGAAATTATCGCTCTTAAAGAAGTCCTAGAAAGCCCCCTTTTTCAGCAAGCTTCTTATCCTCTTGCTCTAGCACTAGGCAAAGATGTGCGCGGGGAAGTTTTTGTACGCGATCTGAGCACATTGCCCCATTTACTTATTGCTGGCACAACAGGAAGTGGGAAGAGTGTAGGTTTACATGCCATGCTACTCTCTTTGCTTTACAAAAACACACCCGACATGGTACGCCTGCTCGTTATTGATCCTAAGCGCGTGGAATTTAGTGCCTATGCGGACATTCCGCACCTCATCACACCCATCATCACAGACCCCAATCAGGCTATTAATGCCCTTAAGAGTGCCGTGCAGGAAATGGAAAGGCGTTATACTTGCATGAGCGCCTTACGGGTGAAGAATTTACAAAGTTACAACGCTAAGACTTCAGAGCACTTACCCTTTCTGGTCATCGTGATCGACGAATTGGCAGATTTAATGATGGTGGGAGGCAAGGAAGTAGAAGCCCCTATTATTCGCATCGCTCAAATGGGGCGTGCTAGTGGGATTCACCTCATTGTAGCGACCCAGCGCCCTAGTGTAGAAGTGCTGACCGGACTGATTAAGACAAATCTACCCTGTCGGATCAGTTTTAAAGTGGGCTCTAAAATCGATTCGCGCATCATCTTAGATAGCGATGGGGCGCAAAATCTCCTAGGTAGGGGAGATATGCTCTTTGCGCAAAATAACATGTTGCAACGCTTACATGCCCCCTATGCTACTGAAGCAGAAATTGAGCGAGTCATGGATTTTTTACGCGCCCAACAAGTGGCGCATTACGATCCAAACTTTACACTAGAAGATCACGACTAAGTGCCTAGACTTCCTAGGGTAACCGCTTTTCTTGAGGGTGTAAAATCTGTACACCAAAGTCGCTTTTAATCTCTACGCGCAACGCTTCATCACAAAAGACTTCATAGCGCATTTTTTCATGCAACATAAGCGTATAACTAGGCAAAATAGGCAAGATCGCACATCGATCTTCATTGAGACTGACATGGTTAATGCGCACTTTTTCAACTAAAGCTTCAATTTCCAACACGCGTTTAAAGCGCTTAGCGCCATAATCGCGCGTCCAAGTCAAGTAAGGAAGTTCTCCTGTATAAAGGATGGCTTTAATAGGTACGGTAGGGCGTTGCGCCTCCCTTAAAAGTTCTTCACCTGTAGGCAGACGCTCCGCGTTCATGAATGCTAATGCCAAAAAGAACCATTTAAACAACTCTATTCCCCATTGAGTCTTTTATCTAAAATAGAACGCACCTGATTGATGTTTTCTGGATTGGTTGAAAAAAATATTTCAACGCGGTTATTACGCATACGATTTTCAACGCTATCATTTGGAGCCACAGGATTGTTTTTACCATAAGAAGTATAAGAGAGTTTTTGGGGATTCACACCATCGGCGATAAGGGCACGCATCACCTTAGAAGCGCGACTAGCTGCTAACTGATAATGATCTTTAAAGGGCAGATGAGGGGGGATAAGCGTATTGTCTGTATAACCCCGAACATTGATCTGCACCTGGCCGGGTAGAGCATTGATAATGCCAGCAATGCGCCGAATATATTCTTGCATCCCTGCATTGATGGTATCGCTATAAGGATTAGTGAAAATGAGACTGGAGGGGAGTTTGAGCACTGATCCTTGATCAGTCTGTTCCAAAACGCTACCCTCACCTATTTTAGTGATCGTTGTTTGCGAACGCACAGGTTGTGCGCTCGCCTTACGCTCTTCAACAATATCATTTTCCAAGTCGCCCGGAGCAGGGGGGATGGGGATAACTGGTTGCACCGAATCGGGGACAGGCGCATAATCAAAAATCTTTAAAAACTCTTTCTTAAGCGCCTTGACCTTTGCTTTATTGACAACGGAAATCGCATACAGAGCAATAAAAAGCGCCAGTAAAAGAGAGAGGAAATCCGCATAAGGAACCGCCCAACGCTCACCGGCCGGGCATTCGACTTTTTTAGCTTTCTTTGCCATTATTCAAACATAGATTTTTTGGGTTCACCCGGGGCGATGTAGTTGAGCAACTTCATCTCCAAATCTCTAGGGTTATCCCCATTAGCAATCCCGATCACCCCCTCTAAGATCACCACCTTTTCTTTAAGAATATCTTTAGACTTATTTTTAAGTTTGTTGCCAAAAGGACCAAAGAGTGCGTAAGAACACATGATCCCTGTAACGGTCGCAGTAAAAGCCCCTGCTATCCCTAGCGCCATCTCTTGGGGATTATCTAGTTTTTGTAACGCTAGCATCAAACCCAACACAGCTCCCACAAGTCCAAATGTAGGCGCACTTTCCCCTGCTGTAATCCAATAATGTGCTGCTCCATGGTAATACTCTTCAAGCTCTTCAATCGCCACTTCTAAACTCTCTTGCACCGATTTAATATCCTTGCCATCGACGATCATAGAAAAACCATTGCGTGTAAAATCATCTTCAATCTGTGCCACTTTGGACTCCAAAGAAAGTACCCCGTCTTTACGCGCCATTGTCGAGAGCTCTACAATCGTTTTAATAGTCTCTTGTAGATTAATCTTAGGGTTGAGAAAGACGATTTTAATTTCTTTAAAGGCTGCCTTAACATGGTGGGCGTGTGTGCTAACCATCGCAGCGCAGAGCGTTGTAGGAATAATGATAATCAGAGAACTCAAGTGCACGACATGGATGGGGTTTCCCCCCTCTAAAATGTCTCCTAAACTAATCGCCGCGATGGCAAAGAACACACCAAGTACGGAGGTTAAATCCATTGATACCCTTTCTTTTGCTGTCTCTACTGAGGATAGTCTGTTAGACTGGTGATTCCATGCTCACCACACACGCGGCATTTAGGATTTCTTTTCACACTCACGCGCCTAAAGGTCATATTTTTAGTATCCATACCCAGTAAGGTATCTGTGAGCAAAGGGAATCCCAAGAAATATTTAATCGCTTCAGTAGCCTGGATGCACCCAGTCAATCCGGGCAAAACCCCAAAAAGCCCAGCTCTAAAGGTAGGATTTAGTGTAGGTTCTGGCGGTTTGTCAAAAACGCACGCAAAACACGCGCTTTGCTTAGGTAGAATGGTCATGGTCTGCCCGCGGTATTTGAGTACACCAGCATGGCTATAGGGTTTGCGACTCAACACACATGCATCATTAATTAAAAATTTACTCGCGAAATTATCCGTTGCGTCAATAATAAAACCATAACCTTTGATAATGTCCAGTGCATTGCTTGCGTTGAGCTTTGTAAAGTAGGTTTCTACTTGTACATCTGGATTAAGCGCCAACATTTTGCGTTCAGCAGACTTGACTTTAGCGCTGTTGATTTCTTCAGTGGTATGGATAATTTGACGCTGCAAATTACTAAGCTCAATGATATCAAAATCCAATACCCCGATACGCCCAATACCCGCTGCAGCTAGATACATGACATTGGGCGAGCCCAAACCTCCCGCGCCAATGACCAAGACGCTCGCCTCCAATAACTTTTCTTGCCCTTCCTCACGCACATCTTCGAGCATCAAATGACGCTCGTAGCGCTCTCTTTGCGCATCATCTAACATAAGCATCCTTGTATAGAAAATAAATTAGAGATGGGCAACCCACACCTTCATATGGGGCTGTTCTGCCTTAAGACTGGTAGACTGCCCGTGCCCGGGGTAAATTGGCTTGTCCTGAGAGCTTTCTAAATTTTCAAAGCGGATCAAAGAATCTTTCATGTCGGTAGGATTGGAGTAGGGGAAGTCATAACGCCCAATACTACGATAAAAAATGAAATCCCCACTGAAAAACACATTTTCAATCTCCACCATAGAGCATCCGGGGGTATGCCCCGGGAAATGCCAATAAGTGATGGGCACATTGTCGATTCTTAAAGTAGTGCTAGCTCTTTGGCACTCTACAGGGCAGATTTCTTCCTCTAAACAAGGAGTGAGTCCTAGAGAAAAGCAATCGGAAGTGAGCATAAAAATATCGCTTTTAGGCGCATATAAGGGCACATTGGGCAGGGCGTTTTTGAGCGCGTGCGCATCCCAAATATGATCGTAATGCCCATGTGTGATAAGGATGGCTAAGGGTTTTTGAGCGTTTTCTAGCACCCATTTAGCCGCACCAAAGCCCGGATCGATAATTAAATCGCCCTGTTCTAGGGTGGCGATATAACAATTAGTTTGGGTATTCCCAAAGGCCTTAACCTTGATCTGCATCACAATCCTTTGTCGCTATTCTAGCAGATTTTTACTAAAGCTACTAACCTCAAATTTTCAAAGTGTCCGCTAGGGCGTTAAGGGTCTGTGGGCGTGGGACTTGTGGTTGGATTTATATAACGCTTATTTAATTCTTCGTGCTTTTGTGTCGTGCGCTCTTGCGGACGCAAAATAGTTTGGAGGTTTTTGCCGCTTCTATCCTAAAAAATCCTACACAAGGCATAGATAATCTGAATTCATCCAAAGCCCGCATCTCTCATCACAACGGAGCAAAGCTTAGCCTCATGGATAAGGCCTCTTAGTGATTCAAGTGAGGATACACACCTCTTCTTGCAACACAATCCCAAAAGCTTTGAAAACCCGTTCTTTGGCAAGGGTGATCAAATCTAGGGCTTCTTGAAAATGCGCCCCTCCTAGGTTGATGAGAAAATTAGCATGGGCACTAGAGAAACTCACTCTGCCTAGAACAAATCCTCTAAGTCCCACCGCTTCTAACAAACGCCCCGCAAAGTCTCCTGGGGGATTTTTAAAACAACTTCCAAAACTAGGTTTTTTAGGGTGATGGGTGCGCATTTGTTTGCACATCTGAAAGACACTTTCTCTAAAACCATACTTTTTTTGCAAGCGCACCCCAAAGACCACACCTCTAAACGCGCTAGCACGATAGGCTAAGCCCAATGCAGCGCTATCTATCCATGTCCCATTGATATTTGCCTGCAACACCACATCGCTCATTTGGTAGGCTTTCATTCCCGCATTCATTTTAAGTAGTCCGCCCACACTCCCGGGTAGGGCACTTAAAAATTCCAACCCCTCTAAGTTATGATCTCTAAAATAGCTAAAGAGTTTTTGTGCGCTTGTCCTAGCCCCCGCTTCTATAAAATTCCCCTTATCTTCTATGGTCTCAAAGCAGCGATCTAGAATCGCCAAATTGCACGCATGGGGTGATACTAAGAGATTATTCCCCAAGCCCACCATCTGTACTTCATATTCCCCACATTGACGCAATAGCCTCACCTCGACTCTACCTCCAATCTTCACGCTAGAGTACTTGGAGAAATCCACGATCATAGTGCTTCTTAAGAGGCGATCTTAGGAATGAGTTTAAAAAGCATGTTGGTGTAATCTAGAAGCATATTAAGCATCCATGGCATCGTGATCACAATCACAGCAATCACGGCTAAAATTTTAGGCACGAACGAGAGAGTCATCTCGTTAATCTGAGTGGTTGCCTGAAAAATACTTACCAAGAGCCCCACAACTAAGCCCACTAGCAACACGGGCAAAGAGATCATCAAGGTGATCTTGTAAGTTTCAATGGCAAGTTTCATGAGCTGGGCTTCCATTATTGTACCTTACATAAACTCTTGCAAACAATTAGCCCGTTGCATCCATGCGCACAATTTATCCCATTCTTGTGTCTCTAGCATCGCTTTCGTACGTTGCATTTCTGCAATAAAGAGTTCTAGGGCTTCTAGCAAACGAGTTTGGTTTTGTTCAAAAATCCCTCGCCACATTTGTGGAGAACTCTTAGAAAGCCTGCTCATATCCTTAAATCCTCCCGCAGCAAGTGAAAGAATATTTTGGGGGCTTTCTTGAGCAAGCACCACATTTGCCAAAGCGTAACTGATAGCGTGGGGTAGGTGGCTTACAAAGGCAACATGTTGGTCATGAGCTTGCGCGCCCATTTTTACCATCTGCATGCCAATGGCGCTGAAGACCTCCTTAGCGCGTTGCAGGTGAGAAATCCCACTATACTCTCCGTCCACCAAAACTACAATTTTATGTTTATAGAGGTCTTTTAGAGCGGCTTTAGGTCCATAAAACTCTGTCCCGCACATCGGGTGACTAGCCACCACTTGTGCGCGTATAGCTTTGGGAATAGCACACATCATTTGCACTTTTGCCCCGCCTAGCTCGATGATCGTGCTTGTAGGAGCGGGCTGTATATGGGCTAAAATTTGGATGATGCCTTCTACAGGAGTGGCTAAAATAATGAGATCGCATTCTTGAATTTGCTCCAACTCCACACATTCTTCCACTAACCCTAAACTCAAAGCCATTTGGGCATGCAAGACATTGTGATCAAAGCCTACAAGACTCTTAATGCCTAGCTGTGCACGCACCTCCTGCAAAGCCAAGCCCATTGAACCCCCCATCAAGCCTAGCCCAACGATACCCGCACGCATCAGGGTACCAAGGCAATTTCTAGCACATCTTCAATTGTGCTTACAGCTCTAATATCCATGTTATCCTGCACCTCTGCAGGAATGTCTTTTAAATCTCTGTGGTAATTCTTTTCAGGAATTAAAGCGGTTTTAATTCCAGCCTTGTAGCTAGCAATAAGCTTTTCTTTGAGTCCACCGATGGGTAACACCCGCCCGCTTAGGGTAAGCTCACCTGTCATGGCTACATCGCAACGCACCTTTCTTTCACATAAGATAGATGCGATGCTAGTCGCCATCGCAATACCCGCACTTGGTCCGTCTTTAGGAGTTGCCCCCTCCGGCACATGCAAGTGGATGTCGTAGAGATTGTAAATTTTACCCTCTTTGGGCTTTTTCTTTTTAGGAATCAAAATCTCTTCATCAATAAGCAACTTCACCACCGAATGAGCAATATAGGCGGATTCTTTCATCACCTCTCCCAAACTGCCGGTGAGTTTTAAATTTCCCTTGCCCTTGAGTTTAATCGCCTCAATCTTGAGCACATCTCCACCCACGCTTGTCCACGCTAAACCATTGACAATGCCTAGCGCGTCTTCTTGGTCAATAGGATCGATTTCAAAGACAATTTTATCTAGAAACTCTGGGACATTCTCCTCTGTAATATGGATTTTGCGTTGCCGTTTAACCTTTGATTTGGTTTCTTCTTTGGGCAACTTGTCTTCATGGGCATGTAAAATCTTTTTGGCACACTTGCGCATGATGCTTGCTAGTGCCCGCCTAAGTCCGCGCACCCCTGCCTCGCGGGTGTATTTTTCAATGATGAGCTTAACCGCTTTTGGTGTAAACACCACCTCAGCAGGTTTGAGTGCATGTTTTTTAAGCTCTTGGGGGATGAGATAATTATTGGCAATTTGTTCTTTTTCTTGAGGGGTGTAGCTAGAAACAGCAATAAACTCCATGCGATCCCTTAGGGGTGCTGGGATTGTCGCGGTGTCATTGGCTGTAGCGATAAAGATGATCTTAGAAAGATCGATATTAAAGTTAGTGTAGTAGTCTCTAAAGCTGGTGTTTTGCTCAGGGTCTAAGATTTCTAGAAGTGCGCTAGCAGGATCACCCCGCATACTTTTATCCACTTTATCAATTTCATCAAGCACCATGACACAATCCATTTTTTTAGCTTCAATTAAGCCCTGTACAATGCGTCCGGGCATAGAGCCTAAATAAGTGCGCCGATGCCCTCTGAGCTCGTTGACATCTTCTAGTCCCCCTAAAGCGATGCGAATCAAGGGGCGCTTGATAGCTTTGGCGATAGAATTAGCTAGGCTTGTTTTGCCCACCCCCGGGGGTCCATAAAAACATAGAATTGTGCCTTTGGTCTCTTTATTTTCGACTTGACGCAAGCGCAAAAGCTCCATTGTGGCAAAATATTCTACAATGCGCTCTTTGGGTTTTTCTAGGCTATAGTGATCTGTGTTAAGTTGCTTCTCCACATCTTTGATCGAGAGCTTCTTTTGGCTATATTGTCCAAAAGGAATGTCTAACACCCATTCGATGTAGTTTTGCAAAATCCCCACATCAGAACTATCTTGGTGAATGCGACTCAGGCGTTCGATTTGTTTCTTAATCTCTTTGTGGATTTCTTTGGTAATAAAGGGTTCAATGGCACTAAGTTTTTGGGTGTATTCCTGGATTTCCTCATCGCGCTGCTTATCTACCCCCAATTCTTTTTGAATCTGCTTGAGCTGTTCTTTAAGGAAATATTCCTTATTCACCTGCTCCATTTTGCTATGCACTTTGCTTTTGATCTCTTTTTGTAATTTCTGCGTTTTTGTTTCTTCCATCACCAAATCGATGAGGTCCAAAAGCCGCTCCTCAGTATTGTCATTAGCAAAGAGTTTATACGATTGATCTTTTTTGAGGCGTAATGCAGAAGCGATCAAATCCACAATGCGGTTAGGATCGCTATTGTCATCGACCGCGCGCAAAAGATCGGGGGGGAAAAATTGGCTAATATTTGCTAGATTACTGACTTTCTCTTTAAGAATTTCAATAATGGCGTTGATTTTGTCATGATCGTAATCTTTGTAAGTGATCACATCAACCATTGCTTCTAGGGGATCATGAGATTCGATATTTAAAATTCTGCCCTTACAAATCCCTTGAAACAAAATTTTCATGCGATTGTCAGGCAGAGTTACCTTGCGCACAATACTCCCGATCACACCCACATCGTAAAACTTTTCTTCCAAAACTCTATCGCTTTGGCTGTTTTTGGCACAGCTCACAAAAATAAGATCGTTTTTATCTTGGGTGGCCTTGTTAGCCGCTTTAATGTTGGCTTCGCTATTAATAAAAAGAGGAGCGATCATGAAAGGATACATAAACGCTTCCTCTTCTACAATCACCGGCACCACACTTGGAAATTTATCTGTCATTTCTACCCTTACCAGTTGAATATCGCCACATACCAAGGCATATAAGATTTCTTAGGATTTGTTTCTTTCTCTAAAGTTTCATCGACGCGCTCTAAATAACGCTTAACCCCCTCTTTTTGGTGGCGTTTTTTGTAAACATTAGCGATGGCGCGGTTGAGTTCATTCTGCCCCAGAATAAATTTAACCTGCATGTATTCCACCTGATTGATAAAACGGCTGTTGGGATATTTGTCTACAAAATCATTGAGCATACCAATGGTATTAGACATAAACTCTTGATCTTTGCTATGGTTTTTAAAGGAATAATAACGCGCTTGGAGCTTAAGATACTTGAGATAATCGACATTGCTCTCATTGCCAAAGCGCTTAATGTATTCATCAAAATAGTACTCTGCCAAGATAAATTCTTTCTTCTTAAGATGTGCCTGCCCTAAAGCAAGCATGGCAACAGGCACTAGGGGCGAGTTAATGTGCTCGCTTTGCAAGGAAGAATAATAATTATCGGCGGTCTCTAGGTTCATAAACAAAATCTCGCGCAAAATTCCCTGATACCAAAAGATTGCGGGGCGGTTGTAGATGGCATCCTTGCCTTTTTTAGCGCACCCCAACCACAACACCGCACATGCCAACGAAAGCCATAAAACCCGCATTCTAAAAACCTTTCATGCTCAAAGATCGCCATTATACCAAAAATCCCCCAGCGCTAAGCTCTACAATTGATTTTTAGAGTGGATTGTAGTAAAATCAAGCCTTTACACCATGTGCTAAGGGCTGGAATGTTATTTAGTGTCAAATCCCCCATTTTGGGGTTTGAGCAAGTCTCCAGAATGGAGCTAGAGAAAATTGATGAAATTTTTATGCGTCTGCGCAACGCTGATGACATTGCCCCCGCGTTCACTTTAGTAAACCCTTTCGCCCTGCGTAATTACGAATTTGATATTCCTATCGCTTTGCAAGTTTTGCTTAATTTGGACGGCGCACGAAATATTCTCATTGCTAATATTATGGTAATCCAAACTCCCCTTAAAGAATCCACAATCAATTTTCTAGCCCCCTTGGTGTTTAATTTCGATCAGCAGCTCATGGCGCAAGTGGTGCTAGATAGCGCCAAATATCCCCACTACCATATTTCTGAGAAAATTGCACACTTTTATCAAGAAGAGCGGGAATGTCAGTGAAAACGCGCTTGCTCATCGTGGGCTATGGCAATATGGCGCGCGCCATTTTAAAAGGCTTTGCCAAAAATGTCTCTAAACTAAAAAATTACCAAATCCAAATCACAGGACGCGATCCAGAGAAAATCCGCTCTTTTTTAAAGAAGTTGCCCTTTGAAGTAGAAATTTTGTCTCCACAAATGTACGCTAAGCAATATACAGAGGTGGAACCGGTAAGTGCAAATACGCCGAGCTATGATGTAAACATAGAGGGGTATCGTGGATCGATTGTGCCAGCGTCCGTGTCCAAATCTGGGTATCGACTTGTGGTAAATATGGATGTAGAAAAAGCCGTTGTGCTTTTAACCATCAAGCCCCACGCTCTAAAAAGTTTTAACTATCAAGGTAGCGCTCTTTTAGTTTTAAGTGCCTTGGCCGGTGTGAGTGTGCATACGCTTAAAGAATGCATTGAGAGCCATGCCTATGTGCGTTGCATGCCCAATATTGCAGCCAGCTATGGGCTTTCGGCAACAAGTTATTATGTGGAGACTACATACAATCCTAGATATGCTACAGTGCTTTCCTGTCAGTACGAGGAGGAATGGCGATATAAATGGTTATCCAGTGAGTTCCCCCATGATTTTTTGTTATTAGGTATAAAGCCCGATCCGGATCTTGCAAGAATGCATGAATGCGTTCGTGAAATTGTAAGAGAAATTGCAAGAACTAGGCAAGGGTATCCTACGACACACCATGAGCTTAAACAACAAGTGTTGGATTACTCACAACGCTATCTAGAACAGGGGCAAAAGCCAGGATTCTATTCTAGCTCTTATGGTAGGTTTTCCTGTAATCTAGAGGAGTTTCAAGCTTATGTCAAAGACCATCACGAACGCTTTGCTAAACTGATTAAGGAAGTTTACATATCGAACTTTGCGCGCGATCGTGAAATGCTCGTCGCTAAACACCAAGCACATCTTAAGAGCCAAGTTAGTGCCTATGTCCGAGAAATTTTAAAATGCTTTGGGGGCTGTGTAGAGGTGCAAAGCGAATCCCTCATTGACGCTTCTCTAGCCACCAATGGCAGTAGCTTAGCCTTTTTGAGCATGGTAGCTCAAGGTTTGATAAGTGCGGGTGTGCGGGAGGGTTTGAGTGTGAAGCAAGCCTCAAGTTTGGTCAAACAAAGTTTTAAGGGTTTTGCCAAACTCTTAGTAGAGGAACAGAGTCCCCAAGCGATCATCGATAGCATCTGTACCCCCGGAGGTGCGACCATTGCAGGTTTGAGTGTGTTGGAAGACAAGGCTTTTAAGGGTGCTTTAATGCAGGCATGCCATGCCGCAGTCAAAAAAGGGCGTACAAAATTTAACTAAATTTTTGGGAGAGAAAGAGAACATGGAACATAGACTTTTTACATTTGCAGGGTTGTTAAGCACAGATCATAGTTTTATTATCGGTTTTTATACAATCGTATGTGCGCTCGCAACACTGGTTATTGGCAAGATTGCCGCTGGCAGATTACAGATGGTGCCCTTTGGCTTGCAAAATGTCTATGAAGCCACCATTGAGGGCATTTTATATGTGGCCAAAGATGTGATCGGAGAGGAGTTAGCGCGCAAATACTTTCCTTTAGCGGGCACAATCGCGCTTTTTGTGTTTTACTGCAATATGATTGGAATCATTCCCGGATTTGAAGCCCCTACAGCAAACTGGAGTTTTACCTTAGTCTTGGCTCTCATCGTCTTTTTTTACTACCATTTTGAGGGGATTCGCACTCAAGGGCTGATCAAATACTTTAGTCATTTTCTAGGACCGGTTAAATGGCTTATTCCTATTATGTTACCCGTAGAAATCGTCTCGCATCTCTCTAGAATTATTTCGCTTTCCTTTAGGCTCTTTGGTAATATTAAGGGAGATGATATGTTCTTGCTTATCATGTTGTTGCTCGTACCTTGGGTGATTCCCATTGCTCCTTTCATGGTTCTCTTTTTTATGGGTATCTTGCAGGCTTTTGTATTTATGATCTTAACTTATGTTTATTTGGCGGGGGCAGTGCTTGTCGATGAAGATCACTAGCCCATGAAAAAAACAACCCTCATCGCTTTTTTGGATTTTTTTGCCGGTCTCTTTGTAGGGATCGCCTTAACTTGTGGTATTTTATGTTTTTTTATTTTTGGTGATCTAGGCTTAGGCTTGGTGGTGTCTAGCTTTTCTGCTCTTTTTGTCTTTGCTCTCTTTAGTTTTTTTGCCTTACTTGCCAAATCTATGGCTGCTTTACTCAAAGACAGCCCCCACGAGCGCATTTGAATCTAGAGTCCTATTTTATTACACCCCCTCACTTTGGTGTACTTGCCCCGTTGGATTTTAAGATTGCCCTATCCCAAGTCTTACGTACACACCGCCCCACACGCGCATGCTTGAGGGCTAATCAGGCGAACGATACCCTGTTAACTTGCTTTGTCTCTTTGTGTCAAGAATTTGGAACAATGAGCTATCTCAACTTAACTCATTTACAAACGAGTATAGACAAAGCCTTAGCGCATGGCTTTGTGGGTGTGCATGCTAAAGCGCATGCGTTGTTAGAGCTAAAGGATATTCCGCCAAACCTACAAAGTTTTTACAGCGCACATAGCGCCCTGGAAGTGCAGGAAGCTTTAGCACTTGGAGCGCATTTTGTAACTCTAAGTCCTATTTTTCCCACCCCCAATAAACCTCCCTCTTTGGGCTTGGATTACCTTGAGCAATTAAATCCCGCATACAAGAGACATACCTTCGCATTAGGAGGGATTGTACATGTGCAACAATGTAATTTGTTAAACTCTAAAGGCATTAAAGGTTTTGCGGGCATGCGTTATTTTCTTTAGCACATGCTCCGTGTTTTAGGCTTGCAGAGCCCGTGATATGTAAGGGCAGCTAGAGTGATGGTGTGCGTTTTTGCCACCAGAGCAAAGCAAAAAGTAGGGTGAAGCTCACGCTGGAGAGCACCAAAGCATATTGGTTGGCTAGGATATCATTATTAGCCTCCGAAGCGATAAAAATTGCCACACTAGCCACGCGTGTTTTTCCTTCAATGTCTCCCCCTAACATCATCACTACCCCAAACTCGCCAATAGTATGCGTAAAGGTTGTCGTGATTGCTAGCCATAAACTGGGTTTAATATTGGGTAAAAGTACCCTAAAGAAAGTAAAAACTTTACCCTTGCCCAAAGTGTAGCTGGCTTCTTTAAGAGAAAAGGGTAGATTGGTTAGGGCATGCTGGATAGGATTGACCATGAAGGGCAAGGAAAAAACCACACTCCCCAATACAAGTCCCTCAAAACTAAAGACGAGGCGTAGGTGTAGGGTTTTTTCTAGAAATGCCCCCAAAGGATGCGCGGGGGCAAAAAGCCACAAAAGATAAAAACCTAGCACTGTGGGAGGCAACACTAGGGGCATCCAAGTTAAAGTTTCTAGAAGGATTTTTAACACACTCCGCCTATGGGCAAGATAAGCCCCTAAGCTTAAGCCAATGGGCAACAAGATGAGAGTTGTGCAGGCAGCTAAAGCAAAGGTAAGCTTGAGGGTGGTTAAAAATGCATGGTCCACTAATCTACAATATAACCATAGCTCTTTAAAATCACCTTGCCCTTTGGTCCAAGCAAGAATTGTTCAAATGCGCGTGCAAGGGAATTTTTCCCACCTGTATTGGTGAGTACTAAGGCTTGCTCAATGGGACTATAGTACTCTTTGGGTACAATGTAGTAATGCTCGGGATGGGCGCGATCCATTAAAGAGAGCGCGCTAAAGCCTAATTCTGCCCCCCCACTAGCCACATATTGATTAGCTTGGGCGATGGAATTGCCTAGTAAAATTTTAGGCTTAAGTCCTGGCGTTAGTTTGAGTTTTTCCAACACCTCCATACTTGCTCTGCCATAGGGTGCTAACATGGGATTAGCCATTGCAAGGTGTGTAAAAGAGCTCCTTAAAACTTCCAAAGAGGGTACTAAGCGGCTTTTACTCCAAAGCACAAGCACACCTTTAGCGTAAATCTTGATTGCATGGGACGTAATTTTGTCTTCTACTAGACGCATGGGACGTTTTTTATCTGCACTCACAAAAAGATCAAAGGGCGCTCCCTGATGGATTTGATTATATAACTTGCCAGAAGACCCAAAACTCAGATACACCTTAGTATTGGGGTGCTCTTTAAGAAAGGCTTGTTTGATAGCTTCTAAAGCTTTTGTTAGATTGGCGGCTCCAGCGACATGAATCTGAGCCGCCATACCCAAAGAACCTAAACCTAAAACAACCCAAAACACCTTTAAAATTAGTCTTATCATCTACTTCCTTGTTTTGGATAGTGTAACACATAAGTGGCATATCATTTGTGCATTTTGCGCAAAATGAAATTGAGCAAGTCATAACTATCTAGCGAAATAGTGAAATAAACCTGATAGGAATTTTGGATAGTTTTATAATCACTCATGGTATTGTAGACAAATTGGGTTTTAATACTTGCAAAAGAACTTCTAAATTCATAATAGATGTCCAAGCGATTATAGAGCGGGGCTTGAAAAAAAGGCACACCTCGATAAATTGGTGTGGGGCAATAATCTTTAGAGCAGATAAGATTAACATTGGCGTATCTGTTGTAAAAAAAGTCCTCCCCATGCCGACTCACAAAGAGCAAATCGCTCACTCCGAAACCTTTGAATTGTAGGTGATTTTCTACAAACAGCCCAGTACTAACCTTGAAGGGCTCATCAATTCCAACACGACGCAAACGCTCCAAATTTCCCAACACGCCCACTGAAAAATTCAACTGCTCCATAAAAGGCGCGGCATTGAGCAAATCGCTTTTGGCGTAGGCTTGGTAGTAAAGCCTGTCTAATAGATAGATTGAGCCGCGTCTAATGCCATTAATGGGATTAGGCCAGTTGAGTAAAAATTGATCCTCGACATGGAAATACTCGGCATTACCCCCTAATTTCAAAAACCCCTTGAGAGTAGAAAGTTCACTAGCGCCCATAAAGCTAAAGCGATCCATGCCATTACCCAGCGTATTATGTCCGTATTTACAGGTGTAACAATTCCCGCCAAACCAATCTAGTAGAAACTCTGCCTCCACATGCGTATCTTTGTAGGGGTCGCTTGGAGGTTTATATTGCAATAAAAAACCTCGCGCATTAGGATCAGAAAACCAATAGTACGGCGCAAAGACATTCAAAGGATAATGCCCAATCAAATATTTTCTAGGAAAAATTCCTCCGTAAAAATTGATAGATTTAGCGCGTGCTTGATAGTAGATCGTAGGACCCCACTTGCTAGGGAAATTCATTTGGTAAGTGTGGATGTTTTGGAATAAGAACGCCCCGACCATAATCTTCTGTTCTACAGAACCTAAATCAAAGGCAAACCCGACTTCAGGAGTCAAGCGGGTACTTAGAGTCGTGTTCGTATTATACCAATAGGTGGTTGAGCCCTCATGATCCATGACAAAGAGATGGAAACCCAAATCATAGCGCATATAGTCCTTAAAACCCTGTGCATAGGATAATACAGCCATACACAATGCCAACACAACCCCTCTCATTGGTTCTCCTTTTAAGCCGATCGAGGTTAGCATTATACTATAATGCTTCTATCAAGATCACAAAGGATAGCGATGTTTCATGAGTACCGAGATGAGATCAAGGCACTAAAAAATAAGAACCCTCATTTTAACAAGATTTTCGAGGAGCACAATGCGTTAGATGATGAGATTTCTACTTTGGAGGCACACAACACAGATGATCTTAAGGTTTCTGCCCTTAAAAAGAAAAAACTGCACCTTAAAGATGAGATTTTCCACATGATTCAAGAATACAAGGCAGGTACGATTTAAACCTTAAAGTTGCTTTAGTACATTATAAGCTTCCGTCACTTCTAGGAAGCGTTGTTTGCAAATACTTTCAGGGTAGGGGGTGGAAGCATAAGTGTCAGGATGGTAAAGCTTGACGAGTTCTAGGTAGCGACGCTTGATCTCTTCTTTGGAGTGCATGACTCCCAGTCCTAGGGTGCGTAGTGCTTTAAGAATAATTTCCTCCTGCCTAGTGAGATAGAGTGTTTGAGTGGGGTAAATGAAGTGAATACAGGCGTGCTTAAAGTGTGGATTTTTGAGTGTCATGAGCACATGGAGTGCATCTAGATGGGCATGGGTTTCGTGTAAAAAATCCTTTTTATTAGCTTTATCCTTAAAAGGAGTTTCAAGCAAAATATAGGGTGCAAAATTAGCATGCAAAAACTCTCGTGCTAAGAAGTTCGTATAGTAAAAAATTACCCTAGAATGCAAATAAATAGCATGGATTTCGATCTTGTGCACGAGGGCGAGTACAGGCGTGTAGGGTTCATGAGTATGTAGACTCTCCCTAAAAACTACGGGCAGGTGCGCATGGGCTAAAATCTTTTGAAGCAATGTTTCAAAGACATGCTGATTATAAAATGGGTGCAGAGCGTATTTAGCATAAAACAGACGATTGAGCAAATAGGTTTTCTTGAGACTTTCTTGTTCAAGCAAGATAAGTGTACGCTTAAACTTAACATGTTCGTTGAAATGTTTTTTAATATAGAGGGCGGTCTTGTGGTAGAGGTGAGGCTCTAAGCAGACCTCTATAAATTGTTCAGAAAAGCCTATTTCTTGACTTAAAGGGAGGAGGGATATGCTTCTCTTAGGGATTTTTGTCTTGATCTGCATAGGGCATTATAACATTTTCTTGTAAGCTACTTAATCTAAATGATCCTTCAAAGTGGCAACATGATCGAAAGTACCCCTTTTCACTTCATATTGAATGACAAAAATCACTACAATCAGTGCTAAAAATTGCGCAATGGGAAAGGCAATCCAAATACCTTCCAAACCATAAAAATGCGCTAAAACAGGTAATAAGGGCACGATAAAGAGCATAGTTTCACAAATAGTAATAAAAAAAGAAGTTTTTGTACGCTGTATTGATTGAAAGAAGACAGCACACAGCATATTAAGTCCCAAAAAGATATGCCCAATGTAATAAATATTCATGGCATGTTTGCTGTCCCACAGAAACGCTGTGTCATTCACCAGTCTATCTTTGTCTATATAGAGCTTGATAAGATGAATATCAAAGCAATAAAATAGCACATACATACCCACCCCTACACAGAACGCTATCTTGATACCAAAGATAAAAACCGCCTTGACACGCTCTAACTCCCCTGCTCCGTAGCTAAAGCTCGCAATAGGTTGGATACCTTGTGCAATAGAAAGAAGTGTTGTCCAAAAAATAATGCCGTTATACATCACAATCGCATAAATAGAAACTCCCCTCTCGCCCACAGTCTGCATGATAGTCCAGTTAAAGAAGAACATGACCACCGCTGCACTGAATTCTGAAATGCATTGAGGGAGTCCACTTTTGGCAGATGAAATCACACTTGCGATATTAAAACGACGCACAAAGTAGAGTTGCCCTCTCTTTAAAAGGAAATGCGACATGAGTACAAAAAACCCCACAGCATGCCCTAAAACCGTGGCAATAGCACTTCCATGAATACCAATTTCCATCACAAAAAGCAAGACATAATTAAAAACCACATTAGTAAGCGATCCAATAAGCATGGCAAGCATGGCGAGTCTAGGGCGTTTATCATTGACCACAAAGACATCCGCAAGAGGGTGTAGAACCATAAAGATAGCGCCCATCAAGATAACCTTGATATAGATAGAAACCATGGGTAAAATGGCTTCACTGCTACCTAACATCTCAGCCAAACTATCTGTGAAAGGCACTAGAATCCAGCTTAATAGTGTGATGCTAACGGCGACAAAGTAAAATACAGAGCTAAAAACCAATCTAGCGCGCTCAGGTTGATTTCTACCTAAAAAATAAGAAGCTATAGAAGCTGCCCCAAAACCAAAAAGCAATTCAAAAGCAATCAAAGTTGGGAAAATAGGCCAGCATACCCCAATTGCAGCAATAGCATCCTTGCCTAATTTATTGCCCACAAACATGCCATCAATCATGGAATAGGTAGAGAGAGAAATCATAGAAAAGGCAAGAGGAATGAAATAATAAAAAAATAGCCTTGGTATAGAGTCTTTGGTTAGATTAACTGCCATAGTAGCCTCCTAAGAGACTTGCAAGCCCCCTCATAAAGCAAAAAACTAACGCTTGGAGAACTGCGGACTGCGACGTGCTTTACGCTTGCCGTATTTCTTTCGCTCCACAACCCTAGAATCGCGTGTAAGCAAACCCTTGGGTTTTAAGATTGCCCTAAAGGCACTATCATAGAGATTGAGCGCTTTAGAGATACCATGCCTCAATGCCTCTGCCTGTGCACTGTAACCACCTCCAAAGACCACAGCCTTAATACTGACTGAGCTCTCTTGCTTAGTCAAAACTAGAGGTTGCATTACTTTCATCTTAATCGCTTCATGCCCCCCCAACCATGCGTTGAGATCCATGCCATTTACATCTAATGTTCCATTTCCATGGCTCAGCCAAACCTTAGCAATGGCGCTTTTGCGTTTCCCTGTGGCGTAAATCTTACTCATCTAGCTATCCTTGTTAGCAACTTGGGCTGTATGGGGATGTTTCTCATCTTTATAGACCTTTAGCTTTTTGATCATGGCGCGTCCTAGCTTTGTCTTAGGTAACATGCCCCGCACAGCTAGAAAAAATAGTTTTTCAGGATGTTTCTCCGCCATTTCTCTTAAGGTTTTGCTTTTTGTGCTACCAAAATAGCCTGAATGTGTGAAATACTGCTTATCTTCTAGTTTCATGCCTGAAAATTTAATCTTGCCCGCATTAATGACCACGACAAAATCCCCACAATCCACGTTGGGGGTGTAGTAAGGGCGGTGCTTTCCTCTGAGTAGAATAGCAATTTGAGTGATGAGACGTCCGAAAACCTGATCCTTGGCATCTAACACGACCCAATCGCGTTTAAACTCTGAGTTCTTAATGGATTTAGTGAGTTGCATACAACGCATCCTTATGGAATATCAAAACCCCTATTCTAACTTTTAAAACTTAATAATTTCTAAATTTAAGCGTGCTTAAAGAAGCACATTGACGCATTTGGTAAGCTAGGGCGTGCTGACTTTGGGCATCTAAATGGTAACGCTTGTCATAGGCATTTTGGACGGCTATTTTTAAAATATCGCTTTGATCTTGGTAGCGGGGCTCGTTCCACATATCGAGCACAAGACGATAAAGCTGTATATTTTGCACTAAAAATTCGAAAACACGCATGCGATCTTTAAGATATAAAACCTCGTCCAAGCTATAATCTGCGATATAAATCATGATTCTCTCAAATACTTTGAGTGCAACTCTAGCAGGCATTCTTTCATTTAAGTATGCCCTAAGTTTCTCTAGTTGTGCATCCAAGTCCGCTTGGTTTGAGAAAATTAAGACACTAAAGATAAGAATATGGATATTGAGCTGTTTATCCAGCAATCTAGTCTGCCATTTGATGAGACACCGTTTAAATCTAGAAATCCTTAGTGAGTTGTGCATCGTCTCCTCCGCCATGTCAGGGAATTTCTACGTAAACCCAAAAGACCATTGAACCGCTTAAAATGTCTAAGTCATCCTTTTTGTGAACTTTCTTTGCACCACACTAGAGGACGCTTCTACCCCAAGAATTGATACTCCAACTCCGCACATTGTACCTTTTCGTGTTTATAGCACAAATATATCACATTGGACTCATAGCTGAAACTAGAAACTTTGGCGCATGGATAGCAATATGTGCGCAACAAGTCTTTTTTAGATTAGATTTAGCCAGGAATTTAATTTCCGTAAGACTTCCTTTAGCAAGTGAGATTTGTTTACATTGTCTTCTCCACCAACTGCATATTTGACACGCATCACAGCCTTTACGGCGGCATTACTACGTAACAAACCCACATCCACTACCCGATATACGCGTAAACATGAACTCTTTTGGTGGAGGATAGCGGGCTCGAACCGCTGACCTCCTGCGTGCAAAGCAGGCGCTCTTCCAACTGAGCTAATCCCCCAAAAAAAAGAAGATGAAAATGAGATGGTGGGCTTAAGAGGACTTGAACCTCTGACCTCACCCTTATCAGGGGTGCGCTCTAACCACCTGAGCTATAAGCCCATGAACACAAGTAAACCTTCTTTTGGAAGAAGACAACAAATGCCCATAAAAGTTTCGATTATATCTCACTATTTCTAAAAGTTTGCTTTTAGAGGAACTATGTCCATGTTTTTAAAGAGAGTCTTAAAAAGATGGAATATGCCGATGTGGTAATAACTTTTTAGTACACTTGAGTGCACTTAATATTTAAGTTTAGGAGTGTTGCGTGAAACAACTTCTTTGCTTGCTGTTACTTGGATGCACGCATGCACAGCAGGGTTACTTTTTTAAGGATTTTAAAGCCATAAATTTACCTCAAAAGCTCCATCTCTCTTCAAAACTTTCTCAAGCACCACAGCCCTGTGTCCATTTAAATGCCCAAGCCCACTACACCCCAACAGGCACTAGAGAGCCTGACCCATGCACAAAAAGTTTTAAAAAATCTGCACTCCTATCCTATGATCTTGCACTGGGTTTTTTGGTGAGCAAAGACCGACAATACGGCTCGAGAGCTAGGGAAATCTTGCGCGCATGGGCTAGAGAACTCCAAAGCGCAGACACACACCAAAGTCAAGACAATATCAATTTTTACATGCCTTACATGAGCATGGCATACTGGTTCATTCAGAAAGAATTGCCCAGTCCTGCGTATGAGAATTTTGTAAGACGAATGTTGCGCTATTCGCAATCTAATCTTGATACAAACCATGGTGCATGGGGGGTTTTGTTTGATGTGAGTTCTGCGCTTGTGCTCCATGATGAAGCGCTTTTACAAAAAAGTGCACAAAGATGGCAAGAGTGGATATTAACATCTATTGATCGTGATGGAGTGATAAAGAACGCAATCACTAGAAGCGATACTAGCAATTACCATGGCGGTCCTACTAAGGGCATTAAGGGCATTGCTTATAGTAATTTTGCTTTACTTGCACTCACTATAACAGCTGAACTATTGTTTGAAAACGGGCATGACTTATGGCACAGTCCAGCAGGCACTAGGTTAGGTGTGGCTTATGATAAAATCGCAGGCTGGATTTTGAAGCCCCAAACTTTCCCGTATTTTCAACCTCGTTTAGCAGGCGTACATAACAATGCCTACTTTATCATTTTGGCTAAACACTACTCAAGTCCTAGCGCTGATAGGCTTTTGGCACAAGGGAATTTGCATGAAGATGGCTTTAGGCTCAAGCTGAGAGAATGAGATCTGAAAAGACACTGGTAAATCACTCATCCATAGGGTGAAGGTGTTTTTGATCGATTCACAAAAGAGTGAAACTAAGACAGAGTCTAGTCCCTATTTTAAATAAGGATATTATGAACAAAGAAACGGGGATAATTGCTAGGATTTCAACCAATGGAGTTAAAAAATCTCTAGTGATAAGACTTTAAACAAGAGTCTAGAAAATGGCTTTACCAAAGAAGAACATTTTAGAGTGGGAGCGGATATTAAGGCTCTTTTTGAGAATGCGAGATTGGGGGAAACACACCAGGATTATAAAGGGCGTTCTGGGGTGGAAGCAATACACAGATATTTTACAGAGATTAGTATCAATAACAAAAAAAGCGCAAGCTAAGTTCACGGTGAGAGAGGCAACAGATCAAGGGCATAGAATCTATAGTTTAGAATTAGAAGAGCTAAGCCCCCTACCTTGAGGATTGTAGCACACCTTACAACCCAGTAGGGGCGAGCTAAACTCACAAACACTTTGGAAGATATGCGCTTTCCACGACTCTTGTAAAGCCCGTGGAAAAACCCTATAACAACAATGTTTAATCTTAACTTAAGACACCACGCGCTCAATAAAAGCTACACCCTAACAGACTTCACTAAAAACCTTAAAACCCTAGGGCAGCGTGTGGAGTTTGACAACGCCACCCGCGCGCTGATTAGGGAGATTGAGGGAAGTATCCCCCCTGATGATGGAGGCGGTGGGGGTGGACTTGTGCCTAAGCTGAGCGATGAAGTCTTAGAAGAGGGTAGCCCCGAACTATCACAAGAGACACTT